>DAORJA010000010.1:0-21006 GCA_035438805.1 Candidatus Magasanikiibacteriota bacterium | reverse complement strand
CAAATAAATTTGCCGCAGTCAATGGAATTTTATGATGCACCTTTTTTGTAATTGATTGGAATACACGTGGAACTGGCACTTGCTTTAGATCTTCTGAATAGATTTCCTTGTAGATTATTTTGAATATAACTCCAATTGATTCAGCTTCGGTTCCTGCAAAATATGTCTTCCCTATGATCTTGTCATGATCAATACATGCTACCATTGAACCAACCAGGTCTCCTACATAAATCATAGATACTCGTCCTGGAAAATTAAACCGATGAAATGGAGACTTACTGTATACCAACGAAACAAATTTATTGATATGTGAATTTTCACGCATGTTTTTTCCATACACCCATGTCGGACGTATAATAGTAAACGGCAGCCCACTTAGTTTTATGTACTCTTCAGATTTTAATTTTGATTTTCCATATTGTGTGGTCGGTGCAGGAACACTTGCATTTGTAAGTGGTGAAGAAAATTGATCGTCTTTATGTCGGTCGACCGCTCCGATCGTACTGATAAATACAAAATTTTTTAACTTCTGTGGATTTGACTTTACGATATCTACAATTTTCTTGGTAGATTCAAAATTTATCTTATCATCTTCAACATTACCCCCAAAAAAATTCACATTTGCAGCGAGATGAAAAATATAGTCGCATGATTGGATTATTTCTCTATAGTCCTCGATCTTATGTAAATCTCCAATAACCGGAACAATACGCTTATCATTAAATTGCGTTTCTTTTCTCACGAGCACATATATTACCGCGTCAGATGCATTCCAAGTTTTCAGTCGTTCAATAAAATGACTGCCGATAAATCCTGTACCGCCTGTGACAAATATCTTCATACACCTGTATCCACCTGTAAAAAGTTAAAGCTATGTAACCGATTTTCTTGCCACAATTCCCATATTCCCCACACTGAGCGGAACCTGTAATTTATCCAACTTAAGTAATTTGAACATACCATTAATCTGCTTGTGCAATGGAAATACTGCGTGTGATAACCAATATTCAAGCGGATACGAATTTTTAATCGGGAAAGTTTTAATTGTCTCAAATCCTGCTTTTTCCACTGCAAGAGAAACTGTTTTTGGATTAAAAAGATAGATATGTTCAATGTCTATGATTGGAGATTTTTCTTTTAGAAGTTTAGCCTGTAGTCCATCAACATTGTGCATAATCATATACAGCAGCCCACCTGGTTTGAGTTTACTAAAACATGTCTTCAACATTCCAATTGGATCATTCAGATGATCAAGTGTCTGAAAACAACAGATCAGATCAAACATATTATCTTTGTATACTTCGTCCGTAAAAAATCCAGTAAATATATGTTCTTTTATTGAAGGGTCAGCCACATCTTTTGCTTCAGTACTTGGTTCACAACCATAGAGCTCTTTAAAGCCATGATCTTTTAGCTCTTCCAAGAAAAAACCATTACTACATCCGATATCCAATGCACTACCCTTCACCATGATGTCTGAAAACTGTCCCAATGGACGCCAATAATCTTTTCGTATGATATCTGCATATTCATTAAACGTTACCTTGCTATCTGCATATAATTTTTTCAAATCCTCTTCAGGCAAAATTTCCCTTGAAAATACTAATCCCGTATTGGAACATCTGACCATCTTATAGTGGAAATGCTCAGTTACCCTTCGAGCAGAAAAAACATCAGCATTCACATCTTCATCTTTGAATGTTTGTGGATACAGATCAACCAGACAACTATCATCTGGGCAAAATAAGCAGTGCTTAGTGATATACTCAATCATACAAATAACATTAGTTAGTGGCTGCAGTATTAATGTATTAATAAACTTGTTCTAATCAATCGACACTTTTTTTGATATCTTTTTAAGAATTTCCAATATTTTTGTTTCTTCAGTATACAACTTTCCATTATAGGTAATCGAACTTCTAATAAATCTTGGACGATCTTTCACCTCATCCACTACTTTTCCCACGTAATCCCCCAAAATACTTATTGATATGAGCTGTATGCCACCTAACCCGAGCATCAAGAGAATGACTGTAGGAATTCCCTTCGCGTCAGTCGGCGGATTGATAATGTACTGCACAATATAAAAGACACTAAGAGCACCAGTCAACAAAAATACGATCAATCCAATAGTCTGTATATATTGTAATGGCTTTTTACTAAATGAAAATATTCCCTTTTTTGCCCACCAGAAATTTTTCCAGAAACTATTGGTACTCACACCAAAAAGTCTCTCAGGTCTCACATATGGAACCCCGATTTGTTTGAAGCCCACCCAGGCACGTAATCCTCTCAAAAAAATATCTTTCTCACTGAATTTGAGAATATGTTCTACCACTTTTTTATCAATAAGGGAGAAATCACCTGCGTCTACTGGGATTGAAACTTCGGATAATTTGCGAAATACCCGATAGAATAATTTGTAAAAAAGTTGCATATACAGAGGTGCTTTACGCTTAATTCTCTGCCCATATACTACATCATATCCCTCTTCCCACTTTGAGACGAACTCAGAAATGATTGCAGGCGGATCCTGCCCATCACCGTCTAATAAGACTACTGCATCTCCTGATGAAAGCTCCATTCCACTAACAAACGCAGATTGTGATCCAAAATTTCGTGAATGAGAAATCCCAATAACATGATTATCTTTGTTACATAAGTCAGCTATAACATGCTCATCATTATAAGGACTCGAATCATTCACAAAAATAATTTCATAGTCATATTTCACCTTTTTGAAAACTTTGGTTAGTTCTTCATAGAGTATTGGAATCGACTGATTATCTTTGTAGCATGCCACTATTGCTGATATTTTCTTCTCTTTTTCAGGAATAAAGACTAGTTGGGTTTTATTTGCATTTTCTTTTTCCCAATTTATCGTATACATTAAGCCTTCAGCAAATGATGTTTTTGATTTCCACCCTATCAGTCGTTCAGCAAGGGCCGGATCGCCATACCATTCTGTAAGATCCCATTTTCGATTTTGCATGCTACCAAACACGGGCGCATCAGGGATATCAAACATCTTTTTAGACAGAAGCGCTATGTCTTCGATTGTTGTTTTTACTCCGCTCGCAATATTTATTGATTCCCCAGGATTAGTAACGCATGCAGTCGAGGCTGCCTTCACCATCGCAGCGGTACAATCATCTACGTATACGAAATCCCGCGAAATATTCTTATCAGTAAAATAAGGAAATTTACCCCGCAGTCCATGAGAGATAAGTGTAGGTATAAGCCGATCTCGTTCTTCCCATGGACCATATACAGAATATAGTCGCATATTGATTGCCGGAAGATTATGGATTCTTCCATAATATTTTATAAGGTATCCCGCCGAAACCTTGGAAACCGCATAATCACTATTGGGGATTAATTCACTCTTTTCATTTGGGCCCGCACAATTCAACCCATATTCTGACGAAGTACCTGCGTGTACATATGCAGAGCATCCAACGTCTGAAAGAGATTTTAGTACATTGAGTGTTCCAATATAATTCGTAAGATGAATTTTTTCTGAATCTGTCTGACGAGAATATGCGCCATAGGCTGAGAGATTGAACACGGTTGCTGGTCGGTATTCAGAAACAATATCTAACACTTTCGAGTAATCGGTGATATCCAAATTGATAATTTTTGCAGCATCCGCTCCCGCAAGCCTCCAGCTTTTCTGGGGATTTCTTGAGATTGCATATACATCATCACGCAATGCACTGAGACTATAAAATAGGTTTGCGCCAATAAAACCTGAAGCTCCTATGACAAAAATAGGGCCTTTGAGCTTGAGTGCATCCTGTTTTTGTTCTTCTCCCCACGTATCCATACTTTTTTAATTATGCGGTAATGAGTGCCTTAATTTTTGCCCCTATTGATACGTGATCCATGCTATTTTCCTCAACATGATACACTTGATTACCATACAGGCCATTCACATATCCAGTGACATACATATGAATAAATTCACAACTAATTCCCTTTTCCATAAGTAATGAAGCAATATGTTCACCTAGTCCACCCCTCTTCACATGCTCCTCAATAATTATTAATTTCTTTGTTTTTCTAATACTCTCTTGTAACTCTTCTGAAAGTTCAAGTACTGGAACTTCGGAGACTACGAATACATCCGCAGTATTTTTTTCAAAATTCTTGAGTGCTTCACACGCATTAAGAAGGACAGGGCCTAAGCCAATAATGGTGATTTTAGATCCTTCGCACACTTTTCGTATTGGCAGAGCAGGTGGAATTACCATCTCTCCTGGTTTTACACCAAACCCTAGTCGCAAATAAGATGGACCACTGTAACTAAACATCCTATCCACTACCCCTTCCACATCTTCGTTGCAAAATGGTATGTAACAACGCATGTGTTGAAAAGAGCTCAGCACAGCAATGTCTTCAATGGCATGATGTGTTGCTCCCATAATCCCATACCCAAAACCTCCTCCATTACCCACTATTTTTACATTTAAATTATGCACGCACACATCAAGTCTAATCTGTTCTGCCGGGCGAAACACAATAAAAGGGGCAATACTATAACAAATCGGGCTCAAACCCTCGTAAGCCAAGCTGGCGGCCACTGAAATCATATTTTGTTCACTCACCCCAACATTGATAAACCTGTCCCCAATTGCGTTTTTGATATTTTCAAGTGCCATAAACCCTAAGTCTCCGGTGAGAAAAACAATTTTTTCATTTTCAACCGCGAGTTTTTCAATGCATTGTGCAAACTCTTTTCGCATACTATGAATTTTTAATTTCTTCCAGAGCCTGCATATATTGCTCATCATTCATCGGAAGATAGTGCCACTCCATTTTATCTTCCATATATGATACGCCGCTTCCCTTGGTTGTTTTCGCAATAATACATTTTGGTCGGTCTGAATTTGAAGTGACAAAGGATGTAAATGCCGTATCAAGAGACTGAAAATCATTCCCATCTTCTGCGACTACTACGTCAAAATTAAATGATTTCCATTTATCAACCAATGGTTCGATATCAAGCACTTCTTCTGTTCTACCAAAACCTTGTAAGTTGTTATTATCAATGATCACGACGAGATTTTTTAGTCTGTGATGTCCTGCAAAAAGTGCAGCTTCCCATGTCGAACCCTCGTCACAATCACCGTCTGAGAGAATGCAAAATACATTATTTTTTTTATGTGTAAAGGTATTTGAGAATGCCAATCCGGCAGCAAGTGAGAGTCCATGACCCAAACTCCCTGTTCCAAAATGAACTCCGTTTAGCTCCCTATTGCACGGTGGATGTGCTGCCAAAAGCGTGCCATTACCATAAAATGTATCAAGTAGATCATGGTCAAAATATCCAGCCTTTGCTAAAACTACATATAGTGAAAGAGCCGCATGACCTTTTGATAAAATCATTTTATCTTCTTTGCTCATTACTGAAAAAAATACATACACCAAAATATCTACACACGACAAAGATGAGCCGATATGCCCTGCATTCACTCTTTTATACTGCCTAATAATATCTTCTAGGCATTCCTGCTTAATTTTTTCCAAATAAGAAAGTTCCATCTGAAAATCAACTTATTTAGTAGTACTTGAGATTTGCCCCAACACTTGTTCCAATATAGGTTTCCAATTTGGGTCCAACAAATAGATCGTCGTGCTTGGGTTATTATACCAACCAAGAACTTTTTCTGATGTTTCTTTTGCTTCTGGCATTTTATTCTGTGCAGCATACACCAATGCAAGCCGTACCCACCCTTCACCAATACTATCAAAGTCGTTAATTGACCGCTTGAGCAATTCTTCTGCTTCAGGCAACCTACCTTGTGTTATCAAGTTTTGAGCAAGCGTATAGAGGAATTGTTGGCGCTTTGGAGAAAGGAATACTGCGCGGCGAAGTTCGGTCTCACTTTGAGTTAAAAAGTCTTTGTTTTGTGTAGCTTGATACCCAAATTCGTATAATTGTGAAAGTACAAAATGTACACGCACATCAAGTGGATGGAGTAATTGATTTTTTTTCAATTCTTCAATAGTTTTATTAAACAATACCAATGCCTGGTCATTTTTCCCCTGTTGTATGAGCTGTGGCAGTGCACTTAATACGGTGCGCGAAATATCATTACGAATGTCGTCGAGGTGCGGGCTTGAAAATTCTAGAGCATCATCATATAACCGTGCATCGCCAGTCCCTGCATACACTTTTTGAATTGCAGCAATGGTTGCTTTATTCGCACGAGCTGGTGCAATATCTGTCACATATATCATTCCAAGCACAATGATGCCAATCATTACGACAAGGCCAGTAGAAACATTCCCATGTGAACTTGTCGTGGTATTTTTCGCTACCGCCACAACATCTTCTTTTTGTTTTTTCTTGAAGATTACTGCATGAGTTGAAAAAGCTACAAATGCTAGGAAGACGAAAAAGTACAAATATGACGTGGGATTTTCAAACACGGTTACCAAGCCTACAAAATGCGCAACTAAAAATGAAATAGAGATGTACCCGACCTGCTTTCTGATCAAATTTCTGCGCACTCCTACATACAACGAGATGCATGCAGCGATATAGATAAGGATATACACTGAAATGCCGAGAAGTCCCTGTACTGCCAATGTATTGAAAATAACACTATGGGCATTATCAAACCAGGTTTCATTCCATCCGAATTTCAAAAATTCGGGATTATAGTGTTCATTAAACGCATAATAGAAATTATTTGGACCCCATCCGAATAGCGGTTTAGTCTTCCATGCTTCAATTGCCGTCTTCCATGCCATGGGACGAGTACTCTCAGTCGAATTCAGTGAAAATGACGTATTCAGAAGTCGGCCCAATCCAGGTATTTCTGACACAAATGCCGTTTGTCTAAATACAAAAAGCAAGGCAAGAACTATGACTCCAGCTAGAGCGAAATACGTAACCAGTGTCCGCGTCTTACTTTTTTCTCTATCCAACACAATATAGCAAAATGCGAGCGTTACAAAGCCTGCGAGCATTCCTAATATCGCACCTCGAGTTCCCCCCAAAAATATACCCAAAAAACCTAATAGCCCTACTCCAAGAGCAATATATTTCCATGTTTTACTTTGTTCCCTGAAAAATTGCAGTCCGCCCAAAAACATTAAAAAGAGTCCGTATCCACTATAATAAATCGAATTACCGAGCGTTGCAGAAACACGCCATGAACCATTATTCAAAAGAGCTTGAGGATCGACAAATTTCTGCCATACACCAATAAGCATGACGAGAGCTCCGCCGATAAGCGCTGAACGAAACACCATATTCCACTCACGTTCTGTTTCAAGTACTGATGACGCAACAAGGTACAATATAACGTAATGAGTGATGGTAAAGAGCCCAAGCATACGCTCATGGTTGTCCCAAAAGCTGTGATACCAGTCAACACCTGCGAATGTTGAAATAGCAAAACTAAGCCAGAACAACAAGATGCTTATGGTAAGAAAAGAAAAACGTGGACGATATTTTTTGAAATTTGAGACGAGCAGCACCCCATAGCACCCCGCAATGATAAGTACAAGCGAGCGGAAAACTACAATTTTTGGAACAATAAAAGGGAAAATGTAATTATTGAAAATGATCAAAGGCGTGATAAATGCTAATGAAATTAGATATGGAAGCAATCGTCTAATACGATGAGACATACGTCTTAATTTTAGTAATTTATGCCCCCTCACTATAGCCCAATTACAGGCTAATTGCAACTCGCTAGACCTCTGCCCCAAAAAAACACAACCCCGCCCTTCGATAAGGGCGGGGTGTGCTTCTGTATTACTACAGAATAGACGGAAATACCGATGAACTAACGTTAGTTCAAGGTACCACCTACAACATCTGGGTATCCAGACCATCGAGGTTCCATCTTCTTCAAGTCTGTGAAGGACGCATCGTTCACGTTGTTATTGTCGAGGTCATATCCCCATACAATACCAGATGAATCTACATCCTGGAGACTTCCCTGAGCGAACTTATCAGTAACGCCTGAGAATGTTCCACGTACTTCAAACTGAACGGTCTCACCACTAATGATACGTCGATCATCAGCATTTGAGAATGTAGTAAGATCTACAGTTGTAGCGTTTGCAGCTTGAGTAATTTGATGAAGAGTTCCTGGAGATGACCATGGAGTAGAAGTCGTCAAGTCGATACAGTTTCCTGTACTTACACGACAGAGCTTCGTACCAGTAACACTTGAAGCATCAGTTGAAAGTTGTAGTTTCAAACTTGTCAAAAGAATATCAAGTGCATCACCACTAGCGTCAGTGTTTGATCCTGCGTTACCAGTAACTGAGAAGGTAAAGAATGTTTGTTCTCCACCAACGAGGTCGCTACTAGCAAAACTAGTTGCAACATTGGTAATTTGAGCACCAACCACCGTCATCATCTTGGTACACCCACCATTAGTGGTAGTACAGTCTCCTTCAGTTACATCAACATCACCCGCTGCGAGATCAGTCTTTGAAGAAACACCTTCTGCAGTGGTTCCACTGTCTACGAGTCTAAGCTTCAAGTCAACACTTGAAGTAGCGGTACCGTTATCACCGGTTCCAATGCTATTTACATTGAGTCCGATATAGAGATACTTGGTAGTATCACGAGGTACTACATAATTAACATCTTCGAGAGTAGAAGTTACTCCACCATCAAGTCCTGCTCCTCCAGAGAAATCTGAAGTTGCAAGAGGCATGGTCATTGCTGCATCCTCATAGAGAGTAACAGAATCAAAGGTATTGTTAAGAATAGTAGCAGTATCATTGCCTCCATCAGTTGATGTTGCAAAGATAACGAGATCCTTGAGTTTGACATCTTCGTTTATTGCACGAAGTTGTACGCGTCCTGCAAGATGCTTCTGACTACCAGCCAATACATAGTGGTCATTTCGAAGACCAGTGTAGTTGGTATCAATTTGAGCAGTGATTTCTCCAGTTCCAGAGATAGTCAAGAGACGGTCAGCTACTACTGGAGAAGTTGCAATTGATGTACCACTTGAATTTACCGCGGTTACATCATCACTATCTTCGTCTGTAGCATCGATATCATCCACTTCTACTTTGACTGTACCACTACCTGAACTTGCTACGTCTACACGTACTTCAAAGTTTACTTTATTTGCTGAACCTGCCTTTACGGTATGGTTGAGCCCAGTGAACAATGCCTTTTCGTCAGTAATAGTATTGTCAGTTGCCACAAGATCAGTTGCAGTGTCTACAGCTTCTCCTACTGGAGCGATGTAGAGTTTCATTGAATCAAGCAAACTGTCCCATGCAGCAGATCCTGCATTTCGATCTACATTGAGAGAGGTTACTACTACATCAGAAGTAGATCCTGCTTCAAGTGTACCTCGGAAAATAAGTACGCCTTTTGAACCTCCTACCACTGTTTCATTGGTAAGAGCAAGTCCACGTACCGTGAGACTTGATGGCTGTACAGTCATGGTAGGACCAGTGAGGGTAGCAGATGAGAAATCATTGCTACTTACTGTGTTGTCAGAGGTAACACCTTCTGCAACAGTACTGGTAGCTGCCCAGGTAAAGTAATACGCATCTCCACTTACTGCGGTACTTGCGATATCACCTACTACTTCAAATTCATAGGTAACTCCCTTAGTAAGGATCAAGTTTTCTGCACTCACACCTTCGTTGTCTGTGCCTGTAGCACAAGTGTCATCGAAGTCGAGTGAGTAACTTCCCTTACCATTCTTGTCACGAAGACGAAGATCTTCTGGACATACAGCTGAATTTGGACGCATGAGAATAAATCTCATTGAGTCAACATCGAGATCTTCAGCAGTAGCTAGGATGGTGAATGTACCAAATACTACGTCATTCTGATCTACGCGAACGTCTCCATTTGTGCCATCAAAGTCCACATTGATCTTTCCACCTTCGATCGTAAGTGTAAGTGTCTGTGAGGTGGTGTAACTATTTGTTGTAACACCTGCAAGATTTCCAGGGAAATCAACACTGTATGCCATAATATCAGTAGCTGCATCGAGTACAAGTTTTACAGTGTCACTCGTATCAGCGATTCCAACATCTGCATACACTTTGAATCTCTTGGTATCACCGTCTTCTATTTTGAATTTCTGTGTAAAATCAAATTTTACCCAGTCACCGCTTACTACACCTTGAGCCAAGACAGTACCACCCTGCATCAACTTCACATTCGTGAGAACAGAAGCAGGAGCGGTTCCTCTTTGTTTCAAGGTAACACTGGTGAGTTCTACATCATCAGATGTAGCAGTAACATCAAATTCACCCACCACAACATCGTTCTGTCCAATTTTTGCAGTAGGAGCACTAGTAACTCCAGCGACAGTGAGCGTACCGATATCCTGTGCACCAATAGTGATGCTGTTTCCACGTACTGGGAATGATCCACCTACTGAACCAGTAGCTTTCACATCAGACGCAGTTCGGATTTCAAAGTAGTTCTGATCACCAGAAGTTGCATCTGTACTATCACCGACCAATGTGTCCATGTCAGCTTTTACCCAAAATGTTTCACTTGAGTTTGCTGCAATAGATTTATTGACATTGAAGGTAACCAAATCATCAGTCGTAAGTGATCGACCATTGTCTACACGTACGCCATTGTGATAGAGGTATACCTTTGAAAAGTCATTTCGACTTCCAATTCCAGCGCGCTTCAAGGTAACCTGTTCCAGAGTACCTGCTGAAGAACCAGCACGTACGGTAAACGCGAGGTAGTCAACACCCTGTGTTCCACCTGGTACCACTTTTGAAGCTGACGTATTTGAAGCGAGACTTACGGTAAGAGCTCCAGTAGTAGGAGTAGGTGCGCTTCCGTCAACCTGCGTTGGGTTAGCATACGCAGAGCTTACGGTTACTGATCCACTTGCAACTGAAAGAGTTGCAAATGTTGCAGCTGATACTGTGCGAACATCAGGAATGTTTGTTCCGTCAACGCGAACGAGCGCGCCATCTTTCACCCAGTATACTGCTGTTTCACCAGTCTTTTTTACAAACTGACCATCATGAGGTTTTGACTCACTCCAGGTAGTTCGAGTATCTGTGTAGTTTGCCCAGTGGAATGGACTAACATCTCGGAGAGATGAAGCCCAGTTTGATCCATAGAGAGCAGCTGCAGATTCTCCTGTAACCTGTACAAGTTTATTACCAGGGGTAATAGCAAATACAGAAGGTGCATCTGAAAGCTTCACCAATCGTGAACCAGGTCGGTAGTTGATACCAGCCACAGTTGCTGATGGGTAAGCAAAAAGACATTCACCAGATACAGTTACTACATCGCTGAAACTGAGGTTCCAACTTTTGAATACGTCCTCATGTGGGAAGTATGCGCGTTCCATGCCAGCGGTAAGATAATATACAGCTGAGGCACCTGACGCTTTAAACAAATCTCCAGCTTCGAGTTCTGGACAGGTTGCAGCTTGAGCAGCTACTGGAACGAAGGCTGCAAGGCCCATGCTCCAAGCGATTGTTACTCCAACTACAGAAGCTGAAAAGAGCTTCTTGCCGAATTTAATTACATCATTCATAACTAATTTAACCTTTTACCTATAACTGTGCGCGACCCGGCCGAAGCCAGGTGTCACTGCGATAGGCGTTTTTTAATTAATCCACTACATCCGACACCTATAATGGTGGGTCGACTTTTCTATGAGTGGTGCTATATGCTCGAGGGCCAAACCCGAGCTTTTTTTGCCCCTAAACCACAGACTTTCATCCATGGCACTGTATGGCAATCATAGAGCCGAGAGAAACATACTCTCAACCTCCATAATTGCCATACTGTTCTAGAGACTGGCAACGAAACTTGCTTGATTAAAAACGTACATACTTTGCTTCTACTCCTATACTATTCGAGGCAAAGCGGTAGAGAAAGTATATATATTTTCCCTTCCGCTTTGTCCCGATCGTTAGGTAGAACTTGTTGACTTTACTGTTGTTGTGTTTGTTGTTGCAGGAACACTTGGTGAAGTTGACGTACTTGCTGGCGTATTCACCGTTGGTGTTGTACCCTGTGTTGTTATTTTTTCAATTACCGTTGTCACCTGTTCTGCCAAAGCTTTGGTAGTATTCAAAGCTTCGATAAGGTTAGTTTCTTTGAGCGAATTTACTGTCTTTTTTTGTTCATCAATTGTTTTTACGGTTGCGATCGCATCCATGATACTCGTTGATGTTGAAAGCAAGAGTGTAGAAGATGGTGAAATAACTGTTCCAGTGGGTGATGTGGGAACTGCGAGCGTACTTGAAGTTGACTGTTCATTTAATTTATTCTGAGCTTTGGCAACTTCTGCGATGATTGATTCGACTGCAGCATCAATATGATCTTTTACCAATTCTTTTTCTTCATTAGAAATTTCAAAATTTGCATCTGTCTTTTTCTGTACTGCATCCCCCACCATCTGAAGACTTTGTTTTGTAGTTTCGACCGCTGTCTTTTCAATAGTGTCTGAGATGCCACCTACTGCTGCGTTTACCATGGTTTCTTTCAGCGTCTGCGAAATATCTTGTGTTGAGAGTGATACTTTTTTTACCAAATCGACAGAATCATTTAATGCGATAGTTTTGATACTCTCTTGAGCAGACTCGAGTTTTTTCTGCAAGCTATCCGCTGTTTTTTCTACTAACTTTTCTTTTTCTTCACCGTCCACATTAGTGGTTTCTACTACTTGCTTTAATATGTGCGCCTGCTTTGATGCATAGGAGAGTTTGAGCGATGCTTGCTCTGATTCCGGAGCAAGTGCCAACCTGCCATTCTCAACCACAGAATTAAATGCGCTTTTTGCTCCCCACAATACGTCTCCTGGCTCAGCATACGCGCTTGCGATCCACCCAACAGTCGTCAACATGAGCGCAAATGCTACTGACATTACTGGTTTGAATGAACGGACTAACACTTCGGGAATAAAAATTTTTGTCCACGTACTCACGCTGTGCGCAACATTTGCAGCTTCAGCAGGATGATCAACAGACTGAAGAGAGGTGTGCCCAATCTGATTCATGAGTAGCGTGCGGTTACGCAAAATCCACTCGCGATCTGGATTGATCCGAGTTTCGAGGTCTTTCATTCTTTTGAGTTGTAGCTTAAGCTCTCTCATAATGCCCCGGTTTATATACGTTTCTGCACAAGTTATTTTTTCTTCTTTTTTTCTTCAAGCATTTTTTTCAAAATTTGCAATGCTCGATGTAATGTCACCCGAACTGATACGGTACTCTTGTTCAATATTTGACCGATCTCAGCTGTGGTTAATTCTTCTATATATTTGAATACGATAATTTCCTGATACTCGCGTTTCATCATTTTTAAATTCTTGAGTATCGCTTCGATTTGCTGCTCACGTGCGGTTGACTCTTCAATATTTGCATCATGAGCCACTGCCTCCAAAACTTCGATCGTACATTCTTTTCGACGTGCCCTGCTTCTAAAAAAATCTACGAGAGATGTGCGAGCGATCGTGTATATGAGGCCACTAAAACTCTTGATCTCCTTATCTGCTTCTCGTTGTACATCAGTCAAATAGTTCCAGGTCTTCAAAAACACATCACTGGTAATATCTTCAGCCTCTTCTTTATGAGACACTTTTAGATACGTAAACCGATATATTTTTGAGACATACCTATCATAGAGTTCGCCAAAGGCTTCGGTGTCTTTATGCACTCGAACTCGATAGACAAGCTTTTTTTCATTAAAATTGTTCAATGCCTTCACCATAGAAGACGGTAGTATTATAAAAGTGTTACAGTTGCTTGTCGCTACATCAGGTCTAGAGATACCGTAGACTATAGCATAAAAAAGCCAAATAATAAAGGCTTACTGTACACATAGATACGTAGAGATTTGATATCCGTAACACGCATCACTTTATGCTAAAAACAAGCCATTATTCACAAATTTGTATACACTAATCTATACAAATTTACTAGATTTGTGTATACTACCCTATACAAACTATACAAACAGCTGCGTCGTGCTAAAAGGTCTAGGTCTTGACAAAAAGCGTATAATTGGTAGTATTTGTATATACAAATGTATACTATGGCAACTAACCCGCTTATCCCATCTCCTGAACAAAAAGAAATAATTAGGGTCTCAATTTCTGAGGCTGCGCGGCTTTTTGGGGTTAATCCACAGACAATACGAAGAGCGATTCGTGACCAGGAAATCACGTATGTAGTCGTTGCTGGAAGATATAAGATCAATTTTGAAAGTCTGGTAAAGTGGTCTCAGAGAAAAACGACCGTAAAAAATAAAACTGAAAAACATGGTATTGGCCAGTTTGTCGATAAATGGAAAATCTCAAACACCCTGTATTCTCCAAGTAAAAAAACAATCGTTAAAAACGAAATCCCCCCACAAGCTTCTATTGACGTTTTGTCAAAGCCTGATGATAATAAAAGCAAGAATTAACTATCTAACTCTTGCTTTTTTATTTACACCTCAACCTATACCCTCGGTATTTTAAAAAGATGTCGTGGGTATGCGCTGAGGAAAGTTTCCTTGCGTGTATGTTCCTTTCATACGACTGGTAACCAGGAGCTCGAGAGATGTTTCGAATGCTTTCCATACTCCCATTCCTCTTCCTCGCACTCCAGATCACGGGGTGCGACATCAAGCTCGGCAGCAACTACCACATTCAACGCGGCATCGTGGCTGACACTGACATGGGCACGTCTACGAATGATGGCTTCACGAACAGCACGAACGATACGCTCGCATGGGGTGGAAATGACTCCATCGTCACCCGGCCCGATACCATTCAAGTGACTGACACGACCGATCCTCCGTCTGATGACGATATCTTCGGCAATACCGATACAGGCACTGCTGTCGATGTGTACATCGAGCCCGAGTGCACGGTGGACGGCGACTGCGGAGATGGGTGGACCCATACCCTCGACAGGTGCGTCGATAACCGGTGTGTGTACCCGCCTCGTCCATGCATCTACTCTACC
This sequence comes from Candidatus Magasanikiibacteriota bacterium, assembly GCA_035438805.1. Lineage (GTDB taxonomy): Bacteria > Patescibacteriota > Patescibacteriia > Magasanikbacterales > UBA922 > UBA922. Next base: position 6,066 of record DAORJA010000010.1, on the reverse strand, counting down.
GAGTACAACGACTGCAATGACCGGGTCGCGTGCAATGGACACGAGTACTGCACTCTGCAGGGCTTCTGCGCCGGTGGTACACCCCTCGAATGTGATCTGCCCTTTGACGCAGGGAATACCCGCTGCCATCAGGCAGCAGGGTGCTACGTTTCCGGCGAACATACCCACGAGTGCACAGTCGACCTTGATTGTGCACCTGGTGAGTACTGCGATACCGGCACCCATTTCTGCGTCGAAGCACAAGAAACATGCGACACCTGGGAAGCATGTGACGACTGGAACGGCTGCACGGTCGATCGCTGCATGCACGGCGTCTGTGAACACCCGTCCATCGGCTGCGTAAGTGACAACCCCTCAACCAAGGCGATGTGCAATCCAGATGGAGGCGCTGGCTGCGAATGGAGTCCGTACATCCTCATCCAAGCACGCCTCGCGTACCCCCATAATCAGGATGAGGTGTGGATATTCTTTGCAGCTCACGGTGCGTGGCATGGACCCGCTCCGTACATCATGCACCTGAATGTCGAGGAAGCATGCGAAGGGGGTATCTGGGTGGATTTCAAAGACCGTGACACAGGTCAATGGTACACCCAATTACCCAATCCGCCGGCTGAGCAGGTGGAGTATCTCGCAGTCGACAATGTAGTAATCAACTCGCCTTTCGTCATGACTCAAGGTGACAATGGTGGGGGCATCTACATCAACAAGACCCAGCTCGGCTGTCCTCTTCCGTAAGACGCCAAGTCTGTGGTCACACTCGACGGGCAGGGGTGGGAGCAACGCTATTACGCGTTCGCTTCCACTTCTGCCCCTCGTCCACTACCCCGCTACTTGAGCGGTTTTTTTGTATACAAAAAAACCTGCACTATTCTTAGCACAGGTTTTTATTTTTTAGACTTTGAGTGTTGAGAAGATTGAATTGGTTTCCGTATGGTTTCCCCGGTACACATCTTCAATGTGAGATACCACGTGTTCCCAATCATACTTTTCATAGATGATTGCTTTGTTTTGTTTTCCAATATGCAATCGATCTTGTTTATTTAATTTCATAAACACTTCAAGACGAGACACAAGAGATTCAACATCATTTTCTTTAAAAAACATTTTTTCGTCTGAGAGAATTTCTTCATGCTCAGGAATTGATGAGAGTAATACAGGAATTGCATGACTCATTGCCTGGAGTACAGTGATTGGCAACCCTTCATTGATTGAAGGATGTACTAGCACTCGTGCATTACTATAGAGCTCATTCAATGCATCACCCGACTGAAAATCAGTAAATACCACATCATTCATTGAGGCAGCAGCTACATGGAGACTTTGAACATACTTATCAGTGTACGCCGCACCACCCACGATTGCAAGTTTGAGTGACTGGATACTTGTATCATTGATGTTTCTTTCCTTTAATTTTTTAAACGCTTCAATTAGCACATGCGCACCTTTGTGGGGCACGAGTCGAGAAATCATTACAATATAATTATCCCGAGTAAGCCCAAACGATGCGATATGTGCTACAGAGGTAGTGCGTTGAGGAATCTCAACTCCGTTTGGTATATAGGTTGTTTCTACACCGTATTCAGCTTTTACATATTCATGAAGACTTTTTGAAACCGTAATCGTATCATCTGCAAATATATTCGCAGCTTTTTCACCAAGCTTCAACATATATTTTGCAAATACATTCCATTTTTGATGGAATCGATCAAGTGAATGAAGAGTAACAATAACCCGAACTTGAGGTTTGAATACCCGAGGAATCCATGCAAGAAGTGCCGGACCTACCCCATGATAATGAATTACATCATACGATGAAAAAAGCGCATGAATAGTTGAAGTAAAGACATGTACTATAGTATCCAAATGCTTAGTTTTGATGGTAGGTGTATGCACACGAGTGACCCCTTCTACCTGATCCGTGCCATTCTTGCCTGTATACCATTTTCGAGCGTACACGGTTACACCATGACCATGCTCAACTAGGCGTACTGAAAGATCATGAACGTGTCTTTCGACGCCACCATAGATTGCAGGGATACCTTTTTGTCCAATCATGGCTATACGCATACTATTGGTTAGAGTACTTTAAACTATTCTTACGAACAACGTACTATACCACATCTAAAGACTTTTGTCAAGTATTTACACCATTGATCCAAATGCAAAAAATCGCTAAAATAAGCTATTTTTTGACTGTCAAGAACGTGTCTTTAACGCACCGCACTACCTTTTGCACTCCCCTTGGTATCAGTTTTGAGTGAACTATCCAATAATCCACTCGTTCGGACCAATGAATACCCTAGATATGAATCTGACCCTGTCACTTCGGCTCCTGTAATCATATCTGGTACTGTACCCCGATCTGCCTCTGTAGGGGTCAAACTAAGCTCAAAAAACAGCCCAGCGTTCGCATGTGCAGGTATGGTCCCCATGCTCCACCGCACCGTACGGGTAGAGGGCGTATATGAGGGTGCTGACCCTTGAGTGACACTTGTTTTTCCCGTCCATTCTATCCCTGGAGCGAGGCGGGCAGTAAAGACTCCATTAGTTACATTGCTCGTCGTATTTCTGATGGTGAATAACGCAGCATACTTGGTCTCTTTGCCGACTTCAGGCGGAAGTGGCCCTCGACCCAGCTGATCCCCTTCAGCAGTATAATATCTTACTTCTCCTGATAGACTAAGATCAGTTCCTACTTTCACTGATGCTGCGACTGACACATCCTCGACTTTGACTTCTCGCGCAATAGCTACATTTCCTTTGAATCGCACCGTTGGTTGGAGTACGACATTGGTACCTGCATCAGATGTAGAAATAACAGGAAGCAGAACTGCAAGTGTGCGCGATTCTCCAACTGGGATGGATTTGAGACCTACATGTTTTGCTCCGGTCATGATGAGGGTACTTTGACTAATTGATCCTGCATTTGCTCTTGCAGCTTCACTCACATTCACTGTCCCTTTTGGCAATGGAATTTCCACTACCCCATCACTCAATTCCACATTTCCTGTATTTGTAATAACCACTGATAATCTTCCTGTTTCTCCAGGCTTGAGTGAAGCGACGCCTGCATCCCACTGCGCTTGTACCTGTACTCTCGGATGCGCAATCGTCATATCTTTTTTTATCAATGATTGTGCAATTGTTTTGCCACGCACCGTGAGAGCTGGAGCAAGCTCGAGTGGATACACTGACGCCGAAAGAGAGTCTGACACATGCACCACTCCGGTAAATTCTCCTGATGTATTAGGTGCTAGTTCTGATATAGACCACATATGTTCTGTTGCAGAGCCGATGGTTGCAGACATATTTTCTAGGACACCAATCGCCCTCAATGGATCAAATGAAAATGAAATATCATGAAGTGTTTCATCACCAGTATTCGTAAGCGTAATTTTCACAGGCACTCGTGAACCCTCGACAATTTGTTCCTGCAACTCTACTGCTGAAGTAAGGAGTGATCCACGCAAAAAAATAATATGCGGACTTGTTTTTTCTTCATCACGCGTTTTCCCATCCTGGCGATACGTAATTTTTGCATGAATATGGTCTTCAACATTTGGTGTGCCATAAAACCAGCCTGAGACTCCAACCGATCCTTTTTCTCCTGGAGCAATTCCGCCGAGTTTGAATTCCTGTGACTCAGTATTAAACTTTTCTTCTGGAGCACTTGCATCTACGACATAGCCCTCAGGTAATTCGAGAGATAAGACTGCGTCAGTAAGCCGCACGGTGCTCTTGTTTGAATATTCGATCGTGTAACCCACATATTCTCCGCTCAATATTCGATCTTTTGATGGAGTAATCGAAACGTACACCAAATCAGTCACTGTAGGATTGTACATACTCCACCCGAGAAATGCAGCTCCAACTACTGCAAGCGTTGCGATCAATGACATGTCGAATAAAAACAATTTTTTTGCATGCGAAAACTGCAGATGGTATCGATTCTTGTAATGCATCTCTGCAAAATGAATGGGAGATGCCAAAAAAGCAAAGAACCATTTGTGTGGAGCGCGTAATAAGTGATGTGTGGTGAGGTGGGTTTCGACAAATTTCATAGATAGTTTATAAGGCTCCTTCTGATAATGTCATAATTTCATCTGCTCCGTCAAAGTCTATGTCAATGGTTCTGACATCCACACCTGGCTTGAACAGTGTCGTGTATGCATTGAACGATTTATACTTTTCTTTTCCATCAAGTGAAAATATTCGGACTGTTGGAGCTCCTCCCTGTCCTTTTCCTGTAATAATTTCCTGCACTCCATCCCCGTCCACATCCCCTGCTGCGACACTAATTCCCCCACGGAACCCTGATTCAAATGCAGCAAAGCTTTTTAATTTTTTGAAATTATATTCGAATAACGTAACTGTTGGAGCAACTCCGGTTCCTGATCCAATAATCAGTCGTGAAGGTATTTTTTCTGTTGCTTTGGTCAAGGCTATGTGATATCCACCTTTATAATTTTTTCCAAATGGAAAAAAGTCAGTACCTATCGGATCACCATGGCGATTATACGCCCGAATCGGTTCTTTGAACCCTGCGCTTGGTGCGGTATATATTTCATAAAATCCATCATTATTCAGATCTCCCACAGCAACTTGAAGAGAGCCTGTATAATTTGCTCCGTACGGATACATTTTGAATAATAATTGTTCATCATCTCTCCAGACCTGAATTTTATTTTGATCTACGACAATCAATTCTTCTTTATTATTAAAATCAAGATCAATATGCGCAATCTGTGCTCCACCCACTTGTCCTTCTTCAAAAACGAACATACCGTTTCGTGCGCGATCTCCTGAAGGTTTGAAAAAGCGCGCAAAAAAACCATTGGTAAATACCACATGCTTCAGAGTTTCAAATGTTTTCAGAAGTACGAGCCCGTCTTTTGGCGCCAAGGTTACTTCAGATACAATTGATCCATCGTTTGTAACTGTGTCTTGGGTTCCATGAATTTTTTCATACTCACCATTCAAAGCAACTGTCTTTGTTTCATTCGTACTATTCACCACTGCAATTCCATTTTCAAAATTCCGTGACCAAATATCTGCAGTATATTCGAGAGCACCGCTTCCTGAATTTGATTTGCCGAGTGCAGTACCCAAAGAAACATCATATTCATCATAATACCACGTACGAGCATGATCCTTGTCACCATAATCAAATGAATAATAACCGTCTTCTAATAGAGCACTTGCCAATCCATAACGCATTGCTCGATAATTGCGAGGATTCTCTGTATTTCCCGTGTTTGCATTGATAATATTGATTGTAGGGCGATATTTTACACTTTGGTTCAGTGCATATACCCGCATCACATCCTCCCACCGATATTCCTCAAAATTTTCTATCATTTTCCCATTGAGTGCCTCGACATATCCTTCAGTGTGCCCATTTCCGACAATAATAATATTACTTGCCACCTTTGCCCTGGTGTACCCATACAACGCAACCATTCCTTCATACCATTTTGCATCAACACTCCCATCAGGAGTGTTACTGCGGTCATAATCTACATCAGTGCCCGTAAACCAGGACACATCTTTCCACGCATTATCATAAAACACTCCATCCCACAAACCAGTCGAAATTATTTCTGATGCCACAAAATCAGCCAAATATTCATTGAACCGTCTTCCTTCAACGACGGGTGCATAATTGGTCACATTAAGCATGTGGGTACCTGGCCAAAAACTAAATGGTACACTCTTACTATTCGTGAGATACCACTGATCAGGAATGCCTCGCGCTAGACGGTCCCGCATCACACTGGGACCCCCACGCGCATCCACACGAATTTCTTGCGACGTAACATACGCAAGTATAATAATATCTGGATTTAATTCTCTGATTTTTTTTAATTTCGATGGATTGGTTATTTGATTTTCCATATCAAGAATAAGCAAATCCCATTTTGCAAGTTCTTGCATTTCAAAATCAGTAATACTCCATTTCAAAAAATAATTCGCTTTTTTAGGATGGGTTTCAGCTCGAACAGGCAGCCCAAAAGAAGTCGCGCATACCACCGCGAGTAACATATACACCATACATTGTCGTACACG
>DAORJA010000009.1:0-22455 GCA_035438805.1 Candidatus Magasanikiibacteriota bacterium | reverse complement strand
CATGACGCTTGAACGAGCACTCAAAGAAGAGCCTGATTTGAAGAAGATTTATGATTCTAATCCTGATGTCAAACGATTACTTGATCTTGCACGAAAAGTAGAGGGATGCGCACGTCATACGTCGATCCATGCTGCGGGAGTGGTTATTTCACCAACTCCTCTGACTGACTTCACACCGATTCAACGTGAAACGGGTGGAGAAAAAATTACCACACAGTATGAAATGAAATCTGTTGAAACTGCAGGAGTTCTTAAAAATGATTTTTTGGGAATTAGGAACCTTGCAATACTCGGAAATGCGGTTGTGATTGTAGAAAAAACAACAGGTGAAAAAATTGATATTTATAATCTTCCGCTTGATGATACGAAGACATTTGAAATGCTTGCACGTGGTGAAACCATGGGAACGTTCCAGCTCGGTGGATCAGGTATGACTCGATGGGTCAAAGAATTGAAGCCTAACCGCATTGAAGATATTATGGCGATGGTAGCTCTTTACCGTCCAGGACCTATGGAGTCAATTCCTGAGTATATTCGCCGTAAGTATAATCCTGCGCTTGTTACGTATCCTGACCCTCGACTTGAGAAGATTCTCGGAGCATCGTACGGACTTCTTGTGTACCAGGATGACGTTATGCTTACTGCGATTGAGCTTGCAGGATACGACTGGATGGAAGCTGATAAATTCCGTAAAGCCATGGGTAAAAAAATTCCTGAAGAAATGGCACAGCAAAAAGTGAAATTTTATAAAGGATGTAAGGAATACGGAAAATTGAAACAGGAAAAAATTGATGAATTGTGGAGAGCGATTGAACCATTTGCTGCGTACGGGTTTAACAAAGCTCATGCTGCAAGTTACGGAATCGTGGCTTATCAGACAGCGTATATGAAAGCCCATTATCCGGTACAGTACATGACTGCCGTGCTTCAGGCTGAATCAGGAGATAATGACAAAATTGCTCAGATTGTTGGAGAGTGCCGTCGTATCGGAATTGAAGTATTGCCACCTGATGTAAATGAAAGTTTTAGATCTTTTGCCATGGTATCAAAGCCAGGAGAAAAGGGTCGTATTAGATTCGGACTTACGGCAATCAAAAATGTCGGAGAACATATTTGTGAGGTAATTTATCAAGAGCGAAAAGAGCATGGACAATATACAGATTTTGAAAATTTCCTTGAGCGCATTGATGACAAAGATTTGAATAAAAAATCTCTTGAGAGTTTGGGGCAAGCTGGAGCGCTTGATGGATTTGGGTATGACCGAGGATTATTATTTTCCAATAGCGAAAATATATTAGGATATTTACGACAGCATCGAGAGAGAAAAACAACGAATCAAAACTCTCTTTTTTCAGGCACTGATATAGTGCTCGATGCAAAAGTGGTATTCAAACCAGCACCAGAAGCGACTCTTGATCAAAAATTGAAATGGGAAAAAGATCTGCTTGGTATTTATTTGTCATCTCATCCGTTCGCGTATTATGAATCTCAGATGAAAGGAAAACTGGTCACACTTGCTGAAATTGATGGATATGCGCGTGACACCTGGGTTGTAGTTGGGGGAGTGGTTGGAGCGCTTAAGAAAAAAATTACCAAAAAAGGATCAATCATGATGTTTGCAACCATTGAAGATACGACTGGTCTCATGGAGCTTTTGGTTTTCCCTAAAACTTATGAAACAACCAAAGATTTGTGGGTAGAGGGAAAAATTCTCTGCGTTGTCGGTAAAACACCAAAAGAAGACGGGGATAATAAGATATTTGTAGAAAAAGCGTATGGACTTACTCGCGAAAATTCACGAGAAGTCATGCGGTTTTTGACACTTGCTTCGGGACAGAGTGCGAGTCATGAACCAGTGAAGCGTCCCCCACATATTCTCATTACAACTGAAAAAGAGTTTATAAAAAATAATGCCGAAACACTCAAAGAAATGTTATCGGCATATCCAGGATCGCACGAAGTATTTATTCATCTTGAAGGAGGAAATATCAAGACTCAGTTTCTCGTTGAGCCAAGTGAAGAAATGATCAGTAAAGTTCGAGAAATATTTGGCGCAGAAGCAGTTGAGATTAGACAATAACTGAACTTATTGTCTAACAATGGTGTGTTTGAATAATTTTTCTCTGTAATTGACTGCTGCTTCAATTTGTTCGTCTGTGAGACTTGTGCCTTCAGGAACTAGAACGAGCTTATCATCGTCATCTTCAAGGCGATGGATGATTGCGATACAGTTTCCTGTAGCCTCTGCGAGAGGTGCTTTTTCTCCCAAGTAATAACCATCTAATCCTGAGCCGTCAGGTGCTAAGGTATTTGGGACGTAGCCATAGTTTTCTTTATAGAGTGTGTCCTTGTAGGTAGTGCCATATGGCTGGTCAATGGTCAGTGTCACTGTTTTGCCTAGATATTTTCTGCACATCTCAAGTGTGATTGATTTTCCGTTCACGAGTGGGATTTTAGGTTCCATATGAGTTGTTTATTAGTAGGTGTATAAGGTTGATTGTGGATCAGCAGCAATATCTTTCCACCCTATTATTTTTTTAGCATTGTATCGATGGAATCCTGCGACTGCAATCATCGCAGCGTTGTCGGTCGTGTACGAAAGTTCAGGTAGTCGGAAAGAGATATCAAGTTTTTGTGAAAGCATTTGCAGCTCTCCTCGAAGCTTTTTGTTTGCTGAGACTCCACCTGCGAGAATCAGAGTTTTTGGTTTGTGTGCGTTGATTGCTGTTGTTGTTTTTGAAATAAGCACATCAGTAATTGCAGCTTCTACACTTGCACATACATCTTCAATCGTAAATTCACCTTCTTCGTTTTTGAATTTAGGATTATCAATAGTGATCGGATGATCTTTCAGCCAGTAGAGAACAGCAGTTTTTAGTCCTGAAAAACTCATATCAAGATTATCTGAATCTTGCATTGGACGAGGGAATGAAATATTTATTTTCCCTTTTTCTGCGAGCTTGGAAATTTTTGGTCCACCTGGATAAGGAATGCCGAGCAGTTTTGCTACTTTATCAAAACATTCACCGACTGCATCATCTCGGGTCCCTCCAATTTTTTCATATTCCTCTTGTTTTTTTGATAACGCAAGCTCGGTGTGTCCACCACTAACTATGAGAGCTAATGCAGGATATTCTATAGCTCTTCGTTTTGTTTCTGTTTTTGAGATTTCAGGAGAATAGAAATGCCCTTCGATATGATTCACGGGGATCAGGGGAATGTTCCAGACGTATGATAGCGTTTTTGCAGCTTCTATTCCGACAAGAAGGCCAGTGATGAGCCCAGGGCCAAAAGTGACTGCAATCGCGTCTGGTCTTTCTTGTCCTTTAAGAACCTCTTCAATTACAGGAGTAATGTATTCTGCGTGCAATCTGCCTGCTACTTCAGGAATTACTCCACCAAATTTTGCGTGTATATCAATTTGGCTCGCAGTTTTTTCTGCAAGCACGATTAGATTTTTTTCATCCATTTCGATCAGTGCGACTGAGGTATCATCGCATGATGATTCAATTCCGAGGATTTTCATATGAACTACATCCTAACAGAAAAAATAAGTTAAATCAATGCAGTATAAAGGCTTGACTTTTTTGTTTTATTATGGTAGTTATTCAATGTTTCTATGTCCTGGAACATGACGTGGAGGAGATCCTTATGCGGATACACAAGTATGAAAAAGGCGCTATGCTGTCGTTTACCATGGCCAGCCTCGCGCTGTTCGTGGTTCTCGTCTTTCCTCTTTCCTTCGTCCTCACGTTTTTCTTGTGGACGATGATCGTGATCGCTGCACCGATCCTCCTGTACTGTCTCTATCATATAGGGGACAAGGCAGGAGTGGAGGCGATGAAGCTCGATAACCCCCACGATGAATAGACCTTTCAGGGGTCGCCCTATCGGACGCAGCGCTCTTCTAGCCCGCGTCCGATTCACTTTTTATAGTCATCTATATTGACAATCTTTACTTTTTTTACTATACTTTTCGCTACTAACACTTGAAGTATTATGGCGTCATCGTCTAGTGGTTAGGACACCAGGTTTTCATCCTGGGAACCGGGGTCCGATTCCCCGTGGCGCTACAGAAGCACCGCTCCTACACGAGTGGTGTTTTTATTTGCAAAGTATGTTAGCTGTGCTAGAATTGAGGCACCTATGGAAGCTTTTGTACCTCTAGAAAAGAATCGGATTAAAACATTTGATTCAGTGCGAGCAGCTGCAACGATTGCTGTTTTTTTGTTTCATGTAGGATATCTTTTTTCTTACTCTGTACACAGTGTTATTAACGTGCAAAGACTTATCTATTTTAGTGGCACCGTGGGAGTCTCTATATTTTTTGTATTAAGCGGTTTTTTGCTTTTTTATCAGATGTACAAGAATAATGAGCCACTGAATAAAGAACGGTTGCTGCAATATATACAGAAGCGGGCTTTGCGTATCCTACCACTATATTATTTTTCTTTATTCTTTATCGTACTGGTACTCCGACATGATATTTTATTTGGCAGTGGGGGAGTACGTACGATTATTAATAATATATTGTTTATCCGTGACATCCATCCTGATGGGACACCCAAGCTTACGATTAATCCAGTGTATTGGTCTCTAGTTGTTGAAATTCATTTCTATATCCTTCTTCCAATTTTTTATTTTATTTTCTATAAATTACAAAAGGTATATTTATTTTTTTTAGTTGCATTACTTGGGGTATTGTATCGCAGTATACTTGTTTTTGTCGTAGGAGATCCGTCTATGCAGTTTTTACGTTTTACTCCTGCGAATTTTGATTTTTTTGCGTTTGGGATGCTTGGAGCGTATTTGTATATTCATCGGGGCAGATGGTTTAATTATATAGGGAAAACCTTCATTCAAGCGCTTTCACTACTTGCACTTGTTGTATTTGTACGTTTTTATGATTTAGATTTTTTACCAACAGTGTCATATATTTTTGCAGCACCTATATTGGGCATATTAGTGACGTTTTCTATGCTTTCATTTTTAGCAAATGAACAAACCTACATTGCCCGAGTATGCAACTCGCGTCCTATACTTTTTATTGCTCAAATTAGCTTTAGTATCTATATTTGGCATACTATTGTGTTTGGGTATGTAGAGGCGCTGGCGGTCTCTAACGCAGTAAAAATAGCTCTTAATATAGGGATTACGCTTACTGCCTCTATCATTACCTATTACCTTATTGAAGCGCCTTTTTTGAGGCTAAAGCGTAGGAAGGCCACTACTTGACACTTTCCTTTATATTTGATATTCTCTTATCACCATAGACAGTAGCTTCTCGAGAAATATTGAGATTAAATACGCTACCGAGGTAAACCAGTCAGCATTTTTAGCTGGCAAAGGTCGAATTACCGTGTATGTCTGTGGTCACAAAACCACATTTTTTATTTGTTTATGCCAAAAACTAGAGCACAGAAAGAACAGGCAATGAGCACATTGGTTGAGACCATGAGACAATCGAAGTCTGTTGTATTCGCCAACTTTCAAGGTTTGAAAGTTTCTGAATCAGAAGAACTTCGCAGACTCTGCCGCAAAGAAGGTGTTGAGTACTTAGCCGCCAAGAAAACTTTGGTAGCGAAAGCACTGAAAGACGCTGGAATTGAAGCAAATGCAAAAGCATTTGAAGGCGCAGTTTCTGTTGTATTTGGGATCACTGATGAAGTCGCTCCAGCTCAGATTCTTGCAAAATTCGCGAAAACACATGAAGCTGTAAAGCTTTTTGGTGGTATTCTCGAAGGTTCATTTATTGACAGCGCAAAAGTGACTGAACTTTCAAAACTTCCAAGTAAACAGCAGCTCCTCGGCCAATTGGTGGGAACACTCAACGCTCCAATATCTGGATTCGTAAATGTTCTCGCTGGAAATCTCCGAGGATTGGTAACAGTACTTGGCGCGATCAAGGATGCAAAAGTTTAATACTAGTTATTAATTACTATATATGTCAGAAGAAAAAACAGTTGTAGAAGTACCAGCAAAATTCCAGTCTCTCGTAGCAGAGATTGAAAAAATGTCTGTACTCGATCTCGCTGAACTTGTAAAAGTTCTCGAAGAAAAATTCGGAGTTAGTGCAGCAGCACCAGCAATGATGATGGCTGCTCCAGGCGCTGCAGCAGGTGGTGCAGAAGCCGAAGCAAAGACCGACTTCAATGTCGAACTTACGGAAGCAGGTGGAAATAAGATTGCAGTGATCAAAGTTGTAAAAGAAATCACTGGTCTTGGACTCGCTGAAGCAAAAGGACTTGTTGATGGAGCTCCAAAAGTTATCAAAGAGAAAGTTGCTAAAGCAGAAGCTGACGAAATGAAAAAGAAAATTGAAGAAGCTGGTGGAAAAGTTACTTTGAAGTAATATTTCTACAGAAAAAAATCCTCCGTTTTCGGAGGATTTTTTATTTTACATCTTCTTACTATAGTTTGAATTTATATACTGTTGTTCCATCCAGTATGTAAGCTTGTTTTTCGTCTGCACTAATGGTGAGTCCTGTAGGATTGGTCCATTGATCTGAAGTAAATTGTTTTTTGAATGTACCTTCTTTGTCAAGCATAATGACGCGTTTTTTTGAAGGCTCAAGAATGTAGAGATTTCCAAATTCGCTATTGGTTTCAATGAGGGTAGGGGATTCAAGTGCTGGATCGAGGCCTGTGATTTCAAACGGTTGTTCTTCTCCTGCAGAAAGTTTTATGATTTTGCCTTTTGAAGTTGCTATAAAGAGATCTCCATCGATTCCAAATGACACACCTTCTTTGAGGATATTTTGGTCCTGTATCGTCTTTAGCCATACAATACCATTGTCATAGCCCACTTGTGTTGGATTGTGTCGATAGAGCGTGCCATTTCCTGAATCCAGTGCGTAGAGGCGTCCATTGTAGAGAGCGATGTCTGCGAGCACTACTGACTGATTGGGATATCCAATTGTTTTTGAAACAATGCTGTCTGATGCATTATCATATGCGACGATTGTGTTTGAGCCTGAAATAAATACCACCTGCGAGTTATCTTTTGCTGTATATCCTTGGGATAGTTGTCGTGCTGTCTCAGCATTCTTTGCCTCTACAGTTCCTGTGAGGGTCGACACAAAATAGAGTGAAGAATCAGCTTTTCCTGTGGCGATCAATTTGTCACCAGCAAGTACGAGCGAATCAGGCTTTGCATTAGGTATGGTGCTTTTGATATCCACTATTTTTTCAGGTGTAATTGCAGTAATTTTTTGGACTCTAACCAGGAGTTTGGCAAGTTCTGCTTTGATTTCATCAGCATGCGCCTTTTTTTCAGGAGTTTCGTGATTAAGGGAATCAAGGAGACTCTCTGCGCTTCGGAGAGAAACGAGCGCTTTGGTATTTTCTCCATACAGCAGATATGATTCTACTTCTTTTTGTTTTTCGTCGACCTGTACAATTTGAGCTTGGTATTGTTCTTCTGCTAATACTTCTTTTTGTTTTGCTTTCATGTACATGATACTTGCAATGAGTATTGCAATTCCTACAATGAGCGTGAGTAACATAATTTTTCCAAACATTCCAAGGCCGGTAATTCTTCCGATCATTCGTTTGAACGTTGCTTTATATCCTTCAATTAGTATTTTTCGACTTCCATTGTAATTGCTTATGAGTGACCATACTACTGCGATGAACTTTCCGAGCGCAAATGTAAGAGTCTTTAATACATAAAAAAGCGCACGTGCAATCCATACCAGAGATTTTCCAAGCATAATTAATATAGTGCTCGTCCCATCTTCACTTTCTCCCTCACCCCTTTTTCTTTTTTTGTAGCGTCCTTGTTTTGTTTCTCTAATAGTTGATGGTCGGCTTGTGGCATCCTCACTATCCCGTTTCATGCCGCCAGTAAGAGATTTTGCAAGGTGTGAAAAAACCTTGGGAGACAGAGTTTCTTCTGTTGAACGCGTGGTATCGAGTAGTTTATCCATCGATTCCTCAGAGCCAATAATAGGGCGATAGAGATTTTTTTCTATACGCACGGGCTCTACTATTTCTGTTCCTGTGAGGACTAATCCGCCAAATGAATATTCAGATGATATTGCCTCGAGCGTTTTTTGTACTTGGTGCGCTGATTGTTTTGCTGGTTTACCAATAATCATTTTGGCAATTCGGTCGCAGGAGAAATATTTGATGATGTGGGGGGTTGAAATATATACTGCTTCATCGGTCGTGAAATTTCCTTCAATTACTGAAGAGAAGAAGATGTGTTCAGGATACACCGCTTCATCAGTAATGCGGGTAAATGAAGGACCCTCAGGAGTAGAGTAGGCGAGTAATGCAAGAATATCTCCCCGATATGCAAATGAAAGTTTATTACCCAAAATCACCCCGACTGCAATGTGAATTTTCCGTTCTTCATCTTCAAGCAATGCTTTTGCTCTTCGATTAAGTTTTTCAATAACTGACTCAAAATGTTTTGCTTCTGGATCTTCAGCATTTTTTGTTTCTCCATCGTACTCGCTGTAATACAGGGCTTCTCCGTCGGTGATCAGCTCTTCAATAATTCCTAATATGCTGCTTTCTGGCCGATCAATTTCCGCGAGTACAAAAAAATATCCCTGGTTTTCTCCATCTGGTTTACCAGGGGAAGCAATGTGGAGAAGCACATGGGATAGGTGACTATTTTTTCCTTCGACAAAAAATTCAAATACTTCACTTTTTATAGACATAGCTTTTGACACTACAATACCTACATAGTATACTACAGACTGTCTATTTCGCAATAATACACCCCTTTATTTTGCGTATAATACGTACGTTTTCATAGTATGCTCGAACACTTATTTGGCTCAAAGACACGAGTCAAAACGCTTAAATTACTATACCGAAGGCCTGATCGACCTTTTTTTGTTCGTGAACTTTCACGAGAGATTGGTGTCCAAATCAATGCTGTACGGAGAGAATTAGAGCTTTTGCTTAAGCTTGGTATTATAGTCGAAAAAACAGACACTAAGCCTGATGATGTGGAAAAGGCAGGCGTTACACTTCGTAAATACTACCAATTGAATCCTGAATCATTGTTGTATGCAGAACTTCAGGCGCTCCTTATCAAAGAAACGGTTATTGAGCAAAAACAATTTATCGATGACTTGAGCACTAAAGTTGGAGATATCAAGTTGCTTGTTTTGACTGGCGCATTTACCCATGATATTAAGGTTGAAACTGATTTACTTATTATCGGTGCTGTGAAGCTCAGGGCTCTTTCGAAACTTATTGAACATTATCAGCATGAGATGGGATTTGATATTCGCTATACGATTATGACAGAAGATGAATTTATTGATCGCCGGTATGTAATGGATAAATTTTTGTTTTCAATTTTTGAAGCTGAACATGTAAAAGTGATTGATCATATAACACAAAACTAGCTATTGTTGCACTATGTACTTGTTCATTGATCCTTCAGCAGCAGATACGATTCGATTGATACTGTTCTTCAATGGTACATCACGAGAACATGTGTTTGAAGTGCAAAATAGGGAACTTCTTTCAGTTATTGTAGAAGTGCTTGATCGAGAACATGTGGCGCTCACCGATTTGCAGGGAATCGTTGTATTGGTTGGGGAAGGCAGATTTTCAAGTACACGAATTGCGAGTGTGGTTGGGAATACGCTCTCGTATACTCTTCACATTCCAGTAGTTGCCACTACTCGAGGTAATGAGCCAAGCGAAACGACTATTGATACATTTTTTACTGGATCAGACACTACATATTATATTACGCCAACGTATAGTGGTGAGCCGAACATTGGTACACCCTCTCAATCTTAGATATTTATGCTTTCCCCATATCAACGCTATCGTTTGTATGAAATGCTCCCTGGCATTTCAATATGGGGCACGCTTATTCTCGCAATTGTTCTTTCATTTTTGCATCCGCTTGCAATGATTTATTTTATCATCGTTTTTGATATCTACTGGGTGCTCAAAGTTTTTAATTTCTCCTTTTATTTAATTGTATCCTGGATTAGATATTTGAAAGTTCAGCGTATTGATTGGAAAGATGCACTAAAGCATGATATTCCTCAAGCAACACAGCTGCGCCATGTAGTTTTTTTGACTGTACTTAATGAAACGTGGGACGTGGTTGAGACTGCTGTCGCAAGTGTTGCTGCTTCGGTTTACAATCCTTCTTTATTCACTTTGGTTATTGCTGGGGAAGAACGACAGGCAGAGCATTGCAGAGGGATATTTGAAAAAATACAAAGTCGTTTTCCTGATATATTTGATCATGTTGCGTTCACCTTGCATCCGAGCAATCTACCTGATGAAATTCCAGGTAAAGGATCGAATTTGCATTATGCTGAAGGAGAAATGAAGAAATACATTGATGCACGTGGTTGGAAATATGAAGAAGTGATTATCACGGTATTTGATATTGATACTGTGTGCCATCCAAATTATTTTGCGTATTTGGCGTACACCTATGCCACGCATCCAAATCCTACCAAGAGTTCGTATCAACCAATCGCACTCTACAATAATAATATGTGGGAATCGCCCTCAGTATTGCGAATCATGGCGTTTGGTACTACTTTTTGGATGATGATGTCTCTTGCTCGTCAGGATTCACTCGTAACATTCTCTTCACACTCCATGAGTTTTAAAGCTCTGGTTGATGCGGGATTCCATGATAAGCGAATTGTGAGCGAAGATTCTCGAATTTTTTACCAATGTTTGCTTGCATATGATGGGAAGTATGAAGTGACTCCGCTGTATATTCCTGTATCTATGGACACGGTTCGTGACACCTCATGGTGGCAGAGTATTCAAAATCTCTATAGACAGCAGCGACGTTGGGCATGGGGCGTTGAACATGTGCCATATTTGTTGTGGGAATTTAGAAAAAAAGGAAACAAGATACCGTGGTATGTTAAATTTAAATGGCTTTTTATTGAATGGGAAGGAAAATGGTCATGGTGCCTTGCTGCGCTCATTATCACCATTCTTGGCAGATTTCCATTGTGGGTAGCATCCCCGAGTATTAGACAAAGTGCTTTATATTTTAATGCACCACATTTATTGGAAATTCTCATGACTGCAGCTATGACGGGTTTAATTTTATCTGCCATGCTTAGTCTGCCACTCTTACCTCCTCGACCCCAGACACATCCGCGATATCGTTATGTGATCATGGTGTTGCAGTGGGTTTTGCTTCCGGTTTCAATGCTTTTTGTAGCAGCGGCACCAGGTATTGATGCGGTGACACATTTAATGTTTGGTAAATATTTAGGATTTAATATTTCTCAGAAAAAACGTTAGTTATTTTATATGTTTTCATCGGCTAGTCATTCACCACGTAAAAGAAAAAAATTGCCGTATATTCTGCTCGGTGTTTTTTTGTTTTTAGTCTTACTGGGCGGCACTGCATATTATGCTATTCAACATATTGGAATTGAGAAATTACTTTCTTCTTCCTTTCTCCAACAACAGATTACTAAACGAGTAGGTTCGGGTGAAGGAGATATTTTTGAATTATTACCGGCTGCGTTAGGATTTGATGAACCAAAAACATATCTAGTATTATTTTTGAATAATACTGAAATTCGTCCGGGTGGAGGTTTTATTGGTGTATATGGCACGGTACGAGTTAGTCAAGGAAGTATTGAAGTATTGAAAGTCGAAGGGACTGAGTTGCTTGATAATCAATCTTCAGATGACAATGTTCCATTGCCGCCAGGTCCTTTGGCCGAATACCTAAAGGTTTCGGGATGGTATTTTAGAGACAGTAACTGGTCTCCAGATTTTGCTGAGAGTTCAAAACAGGGATTGGTATTATATGCTCGAGAGAATGGAGTTGCGTCAGGGGATATCGACGCAGTTATTGGAGTGACAGCAACGGTGCTTGAAGAGCTTATGACAAAGACTGGACAGATTACGATTAACGGAATTACGTTTACTCCAGAAAATGTAGTAGCTGAACTTGAGCATGAGGTTGAATACAAATTTATTGATCGAGGAATTTCTCGAGGAGATCGTAAAGATATTATTGAGCCTTTTATGCTGGCGATGATTGATAAGTTGAAAAGTGATGTATTGCGTCATCCTTTTGAATATCGCGCGCTTGCCGAAAAATTATTACAACAAAAGCATATCGTCGCATATGCACTTGATCCGAATATCCAGAGTACGCTGCATGAGCATTCAGCGGATGGAAGTATCGCAGACACCAATGGCGACTATCTTATGTGGGTTGATGCAAATCTGGGAGCACTCAAAACTGATCATGCAATTAAGCGTACACTTTCGTATTCAATTGAGCCGCGTGTTCTCTCAAATGGAGATCATTACTATGAAGCAACAGCGACTATGAAGTATGTACATTCACAACCTTTTGATTGGAGAACATCACGATATCGGACGTATGCTCGAGTGTTTGTACCTCAAGGGTCTGAATTAATTTCAACTGTTGGATCTATGAAGACTGATCGAAGTCTTCAATCAGGGATCATTGATAGTGGAGTAGAAAAGAATAAACAATGGTTTGGAACATTTGTTTCTATTGAGCCACTTACCACACAATCACTTACGTTTACCTATCGATTACCTGATTCTATAACAGCTTCTATTGATAAGGATGTGTATACACTCCTTGTTCAAAAACAAATTGGGCTTGTCGGTAGTTCATTGACGCTCAATCTTGATTTTGATACAACTATCCAAGGAGCAGAACCTTCTGAGGTTCAATCTGAATGGGGTGATGACGTATACCGTATAGATACGCAGTTGGCTGCTGATCTGAATTTTGAGGTTACTTTAAAGTAAGTACTATGCGTAAAGTAGGAATTGATCTTGGTACCACGAATATTTTGGTATATATTCCAAAACGGGGGATTGTTGTAAACGAACCCTCTGTTGTGGCTATTTCAAAAGAAGATCGAAGAGTGTTGGCAGTAGGCGCAGAAGCAAAAGAAATGATTGGTCGAACACCTGATACTATTATTGCTGAGCGTCCTCTCAAAGATGGGGTGATTGCGAGCTATAAGACCACAGAAGCGATGCTTCGATATTTTATTAATAAGGCATTGGGGGGAATTCGATTGTTTCGTCCTGAAGTAATGGTAGCTGTTCCTGCTGGAATTACCTCAACTGAGAGGAGGGCAGTAATTGACGCTGCAATGGCAGCTGGGGCAAAAGCTGCCTACATTATCAAAGAACCAATTGTTGCGGCTATTGGAGCTGATATCCCAATCGGATCTCCTTCAGGCCATATGATTATTGATATTGGTGGAGGAACTGCTGAAATTGCGGTAATTTCACTTGGAGGAATTGTATCAGTGGGTTCTGTACGTATTGGAGGAAATAGATTTGATCTATCAATTGCTGAATTTATTCGAAGAAAATATGGACTGGCAATTGGTGAACAGAGTGCTGAAGAAGTGAAAATCCAGATTGGCAGTGCTATGTTTATGGATACTCCACTTACGATGGATGTGAAAGGACGTGATATGGTGACTGGTCTTCCACGCACGGTTGCTGTGACCTCAGACGATACTACTGAAGCATTGCAACATGATCTTGAAGGACTTATTGAAGCAGTCAAAGAAGTATTGAATCGCACCCCTCCTGAACTTTCTGCTGATGTGATGAATAAAGGTATTATCATGTCTGGAGGATCAAGCTTACTTCGAAATCTTGATGAGCTTATTGCTCAAGCAATTGGGGTTGCAGCATACGTTGCTGAAGAACCATTACTTTGCGTTGCAAAAGGCACGGGAATCGCATTAGAAAATTTGGATAATTATAAGCGATCAATTGTCTCAACCAGATAAGTGATTATTCTTTGTATGATTATTGGTATTGATGCATGTCTCGTGGCTCGGGAAAAACGTACGGGAGTTGAGTCATATGCATTTCAGATCATCACGCATTTGGCTCATGTAATTCCGTCTGAAGTCGAAGTTCGATTATACACTGATCGAACATTTCCTGAATCTTTTGCGCAATTGATTCCTTCACATTGGAAACAGGTGATCCTTTCATGGCCTCCACGATTTTTATGGACACAAGTCCGCTTGAGCTTTGAAATGCTTCGCGATCGTCCAGATATTTTATTTACACCAGGTCATGTTGAGCCTTTCATTCAGCCACGTGCAACAGTTATGATGGTACATGATGTTGCTGCATGGAGAATCCCTCGTGCATACTCATTGTTTGATCGATGGTATACACTTTTTTTAACCATGAAAGCATGTGTGAAGAATCCAGTAATTCTTACTCCTAGTTTTTTTACTAAACAAGAATTGGAAAAATTAATACTCGAGCGAAAAGTTAGACAGAAAGCTGAAATTGTAGTTATTCCACATGGACATGTTTCTCGAGAGCAAGCTTTGCACACTACACCATTACTTGCGCGATACGGGATTGACGAGAATACTCGTTACATAATTTGTGTTGGCAGAATTGAGTATAAGAAAAATATTGATACTATACTTGCGGCATTTGAAACATTGAAGGTTACTAGTCCTGAACATACCACGCTCAAACTTGTTCTTGCTGGGAAACCAGGTGTGGGATATGTAGACATACAAAAATTGATTGATAATCATCCATATCGGACAGATATTATTGAAACAGGATGGCTTTCTGATTCTGATCTTTCATACATGCTTGCACATGCTCGTGTATTGGTTTTTGCAAGCCGCTACGAAGGATTTGGATTTCCAGTCTTAGAAGCGCTTGATCTGGGAGTGCCCGTAATTGCAACTGAGGGGATGGGATTGGAAGAAGTGGGAGGTGTCTATGCTGTGTATGTGCCAGCTACCAACTCTGACCGTATAGCAGCCGAAATCCAGAAATTTGTATCACTTTCTCCCGCTGATCGTTTACAGTTTGGCGCAAGAGCTCATACATATGCATCACATTTTTCATGGGCTCGAGCAGCGGAAGAAACGTATGCTTCGCTTACACGTGCGTATGAAATTGCCGAGCGCAGTCGGCGTGTGGTATGATTCTTTCTGAACTATGTCATGTATTGGCCATGAAGCAATAATTTCTTTTTTTAATACCTGCATTTCAGAGGATAGGCTTAGTCATGCGTACGCATTTTTTGGTCCACGACACGTAGGTAAGCGAACGATTGCTGAACATATTGCGCGAATTATTCTCCGCATTCCTGACACACATGCATTAGTACATCCTGACTTGGTTGTACTTGAACGCGAAGCTGATGAAAAGACTGGAGCATTAAAAAAAGATATTAGTGTTACTCAAATTCGAGATTTAATTCATCGATTATCTCAGAGTGCTTTTACTAAAGATGGTTACACTGTTGCAATTATTGATGGAGCTGAACACCTGAATGTTGCTGGAGCAAATGCACTTTTGAAAACACTTGAGGAACCCCGTGCACGTACCGCAATTTTTCTTATTACTCAAGATGAAAGTGCGCTTTTACCGACTATACGTTCTCGTGTACAACCCATATATTTTTCACCTGTTAGTGCGGAAAAAATTAAAGTGTATTTGGAACTTACCGGAGTAACGTCCGACTCGGCAACGGAATTTGCACATGAATCTCATGGGTTGCCAGGATATGCATGTAGCTGGGCAGAGGACGCTATAGTATATGAAGAATATGTAGCCGAAAAGCAGAGATGTATGTCGCTCATGCATGTGTCATTTCATGAGAAGATCAAAAAAATTGAAGAATTTTTTCAGGATAAGGATGATCATATTGAAGCACGGTCACGAATTATCGATACACTAGCAGTTTGGACATTTACACTTCGTGATATACTGACTGCACATGTTTCTGATACAGAGAGTCTCCGTGCAGTATCCCAGGCACTTGATTCCATACGTCATGCTGAGAAACAACTTAAACAGAATATTCACCCTCGATTAATCCTTGAGCATATCATGCTCGCATTACCTTAATTATTCAATTAGTATGAAACGATCGCTTTCATCCATTTTCCTTTTATTCGTTGTTCTTATTTTGAGCGGACAGGCTTGTATCAGTTTTGGTAGTAAGAAAAATACAGCACTCGGTCCTGCAGGAGTGTGGGTTACTACTAAGAATGGAGAATCATGGACGCAAATTGTGTCAGTACCTACTGCTGAGGGTGTAGTTCAATTTCCTAATGCTGAAGTCTACAAGCTTGTTGATGATCCACAAGATCCTCATGCACTCTATTGGGCTTCACGAGAAGATGGAATTTTTTATAGTTATGATGATGGAAAGACCTGGGCTCGTGCCGAAGCTCCATTGAACACTGGCTTTGTCTATAGTATTGCAGTGCACCCTAAAGAAAAATGTACTATTTATGCGTCGAATGGCAGACAAGTCTTTAAGACGCTTGACTGTATGCGGTCGTGGACTGAAGTGTACCGAGAAAATCGTGCACAATATGTGGTGACGTCAGTTTCTATAAATCCATTTAATCCTTTTGAAGTATTTACAGCAACAAGCGCTGGAGATGTGTATGAGAGTGCTGATGGAGCAAATTCATGGCAAGTAAACACGCGGCTTAATAAGACTGATATACGTGAAGTGGTGTTTGATCAAAATAAAGAAGGGATTATATATCTTGCTACCAGAGAAGATGGATTATATCGTACACGTGATGGGGGAACCACGTGGGAAAATCTAGCGCCTAAGTTTAAAGAATACGCAGGTTCTTTACAGTTTCGTCGATTTATGGTATATCCTGCAAAAGCGGAAACCATTTTCTGGGTTTCAAAATACGGAATCTTAACTTCACGAAATTCCGGAGAAGAATGGGAGCCAATTTCTTTGGTAACGCCTCCTGGAAGTGTAGATATCTATGGATTCTCGGTTAATCCAGGCAATAATAAGGAGATGTACTATACGGGCAGCATTCAAGATCGATCTACGTTTTACCGAAGTGTGGATGGTGGTGTGACCTGGGAAACCCGCAAACTTCCTACCAGACAGACTCCTACCGCGCTTCGAGTACATCCTCAAGAAGATGGATGGGTTTATCTCGGGTTTACCACTATTGTTAAAAAATAAATTATTTTAAGAAGCCTATAACATACGTATGACTTCAGAATATAAAGAACAAATACATAAATCACTTGAACACTTGAAACAAGATATTTCAAGTCTTCGTACTGGACGTGCAACCCCTGCAATTGTTGAAGATATTATGATTGAAGCGTATGGGATGAAACAGCCAGTCAAGGCGCTTGCGTCAATTTCAGTTTTGGACGCAAAAACACTTGCAATTGAACCATGGGACAAGAGTATTATCCAAGCACTCGATGCTGGACTTCGCATGTCTGATCTTGGAATAAATCCAGTAAATGATGGAAAGATGATCAGATTACCGCTTCCAGAGCTCAGTCAGGAACGCAGACAAGAGCTTATTAAAGTTCTTCATGCAAAATTGGAATCTGCTCGAATTACCCTTCGAAAAATTCGTGAAGAAGTCCGAGCTAATGTGGATGTGCAGGAAGAGCATGGATCAATAAGCGAAGATCAGAAATACAAGCTTCATGAAGAAATTGAAAAGATTGCAAAAGAAGCAAATGAGAAGATCAAAGAAATAGGCGAGGAAAAAGAAGCAGAGATTTTGAAAGTGTAGCTTGGAGGTATATTCTAATAAAAATCCTTTCAAACCAGAGAAAGGATTTTTTAATTTTTATTCATATTATAGTAGATATTATGTCCTGAGTAGTGTGGAAGATGTATTCTCGTGGGTTGGAAGAGTGCGACGAAGGTAGTAAATTATTAGTTATTCACACTAACAACTACGTTTTACTAACGATTTACAGCAATAAATGTTATACTACGTGTACTTATAGACATACACATGCCAATTATTGATATTAAAAATTTATCTGTAGGATATTTTCTTGGCAAAAGTAATGAAGTCAGGGCGCTTAGTGATGTGAGTTTGAAAATCGAACCTGGTGAATTTATTATTTTTTTTGGCGCGTCAGGATGTGGCAAATCCACATTACTGTATACGATTGCGGGACTTGAACGGCCGACCGCTGGAGAAGTATTGGTGACTGATATCAATTTGGCAAACATGAAAAATAAAGAACTTGAATATTACCGTCAGCATACCATTGGGATGGTATTCCAGGCATTCCATCTTATTCCATCGCTTTCTATTGTCAAAAATATCATGTTGCCTCAAATTGCAATAGGTGGTGATCCAAAAAAACGACGTGAAGAAGCTGAGCGGCTGATGAAATATTTCGGAGTATATGAGCAGCGGAATAAAGTGCCAAATGAGCTCTCTGGAGGACAACAACAGCGTGTTGCTATTTGTCGTGCGCTTATCAATGATCCAGAAATTATTTTTGCAGATGAACCTGTAGGTAATCTTGATTCCAAGTCAGCGCATGATGTATTAGGACTTATTCAAGAGCTAAATATTAAAGATAAGAAAACAGTAATTTTGGTTACTCATGATCCGTCGCATCTGGATATTGCTGATCGGGTTTTTTTCATGAAAGACGGAAAAGTAATTGATACTAAAGTAAATAAAGAAACGAGAAAAATTACCGTGGGTACTCCTGCCGAAGAAGCGAAAAAGAGCAACTTGGAGCTTGTATCAAAAACACTTGCCACATCAGAACATATGGGGATTGGCGGGTTATTTCTTGAATATAAAGTTAAAGAGATTGTTTCTGATGCGCTTACGGGACTTACGATTGAAGAAGTTTCTGGCATTGAACATCGAGTATCAGAGATTCTGAAGAGTAAATTAGCTGATTATCATGATTTGGAAGACTATCTTGATCGTGAGTATACATTTGGTGGACTTGATTTGAATAAACGCACTGCGCATCGATTGACAGGTAATATTCGTAGTGTTGTTGAGGAAATGAAAACGCTCGTCGATGCCTCTGCTTCGAACAAGAAGAGCTTAAGCTATGTTGAACAACTTCGGTTTAATCTACTTGATGCTGTTGATGTGTACGCTTCAAGTACTGAAGTTATTGACCGTATTGAAAATATTATTCGTGAACGAGTGGAAGGTCGTACTGATCGTAAAGGCGTACAAGCCGTGCTCGACAGCCCGATTGCAAAAGGTGGTGCAGGTTTTGATCGGAGAAATGCTAAACGAATGTCGAAACATCTTGAATTATTGTTGTTGACACGATATGACAGTAAGATCAAAAATGACAAAGGAGAACATTTAAAACCAAAAAACCAAAAGTGATATGACTGCTAGCTCAGTAGAAAAAAAACCAGCACAGAAAGAGGATAAGAAAAAACATCTTTCGCGTCGGATGGTTGTGAAAGATATCTTGTCGCTTTCAACGCGTACTTTCAAGACTCGTCCAATGCGTACTGCGCTTACTATTCTTGGTATGAGTGTGGGTATTGGCGCGGTATTGTTTTTGGTGTCCCTAGGTTATGGTTTACAAGAAACAGTCTTGAACCGTATTACGAATGCGGATGCACTCCTCAGTCTTGATGTAAGCGCTGGACAGTCTGAGCTCATAAAACTTGACCGAGCAAATCTTGATAAAATGGCGCAATTGCCGAATGTCGAAGAAGTGAGCCCTATTACTGCTATTTCTTCTCAAATTACCCTCAAAGATCTTACGGGTATCGTTACTCTGTATTCAGTTAAACCCTCCTTTTTCCGTCTTAGTGGTATTTTGCCGTTTAAAGGAAAGCTATTTGAGGCTAGTCAATCAGGAGAAACTCCACGAGAAATGGTCGTGTCTTCAGCTCTCGCCACTATCTTTAATCTTGATCCAGATTCTATTATTGGCGAAAAAGTTTCGATTACAGCTTTTGTATCAACACTTGATGAAACAGGGAACGAGGTAGTAAGCACTACAATTATAAATGATCCTTTTGTAATAGTCGGCGTAGTACAGGATGATAAAGAAAGCTTTATGTATGCACCTGAAAGTCTACTTCAGGATATACATATAGATACATACATTGGCGCAAAAATAAAAGTAACTTCTCCTGAATTTATGGGAGCTATTCGAGATCAAGTGATTGGTATGGGTTTTTTCGTCTCTGCATTACAAGATACGATTGATCAGGTGAAAAAGATTTTTTCGATTGTTCAAATCGTCTTGGGTTTGTTTGGTTTGGTTGCCTTGATTGTATCAGCGATTGGAATGTTTAATACTATGACCGTACTTCTTATGGAACGTACAAATGAGATCGGTATTATGCGTTCAATTGGAGTTACCAGGAATGATGTACGCAAGCTTTTTATGGTGGAGGCGATGGTAATGGGATTTTTGGGAGGATTGGGTGGAATTGTGCTTGGGCATTTGGGTGGTGTATTGGCAAATTTTGGTATCAATTTACTTGCAAAGAATTTTGGAGGACAGGCTCTCAGCTTATTTAGCCGACCTGCCTCATTTGTTGTCGGTATTATCATATTTTCTACGATTATTGGTTTTATTACGGGCATATTTCCAGCTCAACGAGCTGCAAAAATTAAACCTCTTGACGCATTGCGGTACAAATAGGGAAGAAATTTTTATCTGTTTTTTCGTCATTACTCAACTGTGAAATAACTCACAGTTTTTTTCTTTTTTTTATCCCCATATTTAACGTAATTTTTCTATTATTACATGAGAAAAAGTGGTATACTTTTGTTACTACTTCGTGTGATGGTTTTTTTATGGTGAAAGTGAAGAAAAATAAGCAGAAGTTAGTGAAATCACAATCACGTAATTTAAACAGCAAATGGGATTTTGCTGCTTATTGGGTTTGGCATGAATTATTATTATCCTATGGTAGACTTCGTAAAACTACAAAAACTCGTACAGCAAAAAAAGAGCTCAATGCTCTTGGTAAACAAATCATTCGTCATTATGTAAAAAACTTTGTTTATTTTCCTGTTTGGCTTTTTAAATTCCTTACCCCGTCGTATCTTAAAGGGCCGGTAACAGTTTGGACCAACTTACGTACGATTCTCCGAAGTGCTGAGTTTCGTCCTCTTCGACTCGCGGTAGTTTCTCAGGCAGTTTTTTGTTTTGTATTTATCAGACTGGGAATGCTTATCTTCTTCAACCATTCAACTCCTGCTGATGCCGCTACGTTTGGCTGGGTACAGACGACCTGGACCGGTGGAGTGTCGACTACTGCGACAGCTACACATTCAACTAATCGGAGTGGTTGGACTACCTACACCAGTTCTACACAAGTGAATACTACGATTTCTTCAGGAGATATTACCATTTCAACTTCAAGTTACATTACTACTGATGATACTACTCTTACTACGGATGGACTCGCGAGTGGTGGGGGATTTGGTAATGGTACAGCATCAAGTGTAGTGGTGAGTGGGGGTGATGTTACACTTGGTATTGCATCTGCTGGAGGAGAAATTAATCAGTGGGATTCTAATCCATACAATCTTCCTGCAACTATTAGTGGTACTGATGATGGAAATGGAGTTATGGTAACTGATGGTACTGACGCTTTTTATATTCTTCGAGGAGGTGGAAACACGGGATTTTATAAATTCATTCCTTCTGATAAGACTACGAGTACACTCACTTCGGTACCTTCTGCGATTCCTCCAAATGGAGGTGGGGGATCAATGGTATTATCTGGAAATTATATTTATTTATATTCTGGCGGTAATAGTAGTGTTAAATTTTACGCGTACTCAATTTCGGGAAATTCATGGACGACATTAACTAATCCGCCAGGATCTCCTTATGGAGATGGAATTGGAAGTTCAATGGCAGCTGATGCTTCAGGTAATATTTATCTTGTTGCTGGAGGCGCTACTACTAATTTTTATAAATATACCGTAACTTCAAGTGCTCCTGAGGGTTCGTGGAGTACTGCGTATGCTTTGGGAAGCGGAGTCAGAAGCGGTTCCCGAGCAATATATGATAGTGAGAATAATGATGTTTTAGTTCTCACTGGTAATAATGGGCATACTGTTAGTAAGTTTGACATTGATTCCAGTACGGTGACAAATTATGCTGGAGCGCCTAATGATCCTGGATTCACCAATGGTGCGACCATGGTGAAGAATGATGATAATGATACTGTATATGCACTTACTGGTCAGAATTATTCGTGGCTTGAGCGACTTAATCTAAATTCTGGTACATGGGCAGGTCGCCAAACTTCTTCGACACCAGCTTCTGGGGCTACAGTGGGGTACATGATACACAAACCTGGTGAAAATCGCATTTATACCACATTTGGCGGAACGAGTTTTTACTACTTACGTCCACTGCAGGGTGATTGGATGTTTACGACGACCACCAAATCAATTCCGGGGACGATTGGTGTTGGTGCTACCATGATTCGACATGGTAATGATGAAATTTATGTTTTGGCAGGAGGTGGAAGTAGTGCAATTTATCGTTTTGCGATTAATGCTGGGACTCAATACACTACTACTGGTACTTTAACTTCCGCGACTATTGATCTTAAATACGCCACATCTACACGGATTTCTTGGTCTTCGAGTGCACATGCACAAACTGGTTCTGATTCAGTAAAATTTCATCATTACCATGTCGAATCAT
>DAORJA010000008.1:0-23988 GCA_035438805.1 Candidatus Magasanikiibacteriota bacterium | reverse complement strand
TTATTATCGATTTTTCCCTTTTTGAGGGATGATCGGCAGAGATTAAGAAGTGCATATCTTGACCCCTACCAACTCTCCCTTGTTAAGGGAGAGTTGTTTATTATCAAGTGTTATGACACATTTACAGAAAATTTCGATTTTCATGACGCGTATAGCTCTCGGATGGTTCATGTTTTATGCTGGTATTACCAAAGTTCTTGACCCGACATGGTCTGCAGAAGGATATATCAAGGGAGCACATACTTTTGTTTGGTTTTATCAATTGTTCCTGAATCCTGCGGTGTTGCCCGTAGTGAATTTTTTGAATGCATGGGGACTGACTCTTCTAGGTGTTTCTCTCATGCTTGGGTTATTCGTTCGGTGGAGTACGATACCTGGAATTATCTTAATGCTGTTATATTATTTTGCTGCACTAGATTTTCCACACCCTGACGCGCATTCTTTTATTGTTGATCAACACATAATTTATTCATGTCTACTGTTACTTTTTTATGCATACCGCGTAGGTATGGTGTGGGGGATTGATTCATTGCTGTTACGTATAAAAAATAATCATTAATTTATTAATAAAGCTCATATGTCAGAAGAAATTTCTGTACAAGGGGGAAAAGTAATTGCGGTCGGAATGGTAGTAGCATCACTTATTTTTTCGATTTTTTTCTATGCATCCCGAGTGGCAAATCCTGGAGAATTATCAGTTACCGGATCTGCGCGTATGCGTGTGACTTCTGATACTGTGAAGTGGACAGTGCAGCTTTCAAGACTTGTTGATGCGTCGGGCCTTCAGAGAGCATATGCTGATCTTGAAAAAGATCAGAAAGAGGTTCAGAGCGTATTGGTGAATCATAGTATTCCTTCAAATATTATTGAAACATCCCAGGTGTTTACTGAACAGGATTATAGTTATAACACCTATGACGCAAATGCTCCACGCAGATATACAGTGCGACAAACCGTAACGGTACAATCAGGGGATATTGAAAATGTGACTGAGGTTGCAAAAAATATTCAGACATTAGTATCTGTCGGCTCTGTGGTATCTACCTATTCACTTGAATATTTATATTCCAAGTTGCCTGAACTCCGGGTGAATTTACTTTCTGACGCTGTGAAAGATGCAAAAACTCGAGCTGAGAAAATTGCTGAGAGTAGTGGTTCTCGTGTAGGTGCACTTCATGCTGCGAGCCAGGGAGTCGTGCAGGTCATGGCACCAAATTCAGTAGAAGTTGCTGATTACGGAGCATATGATACTTCAAGTATTGAGAAGGAAGTGATGGCGACCGTACGAGCATCATTCGGAGTGAAGTAAAATAGCTTCTTAATATAAAAATACTCCCTTCATGGGAGTATTTTTATTTCTTGACAATCACATTTTCCTCATGGTATAACGTATGGGCTATGAAAACCTACATGAATAATAATCGTAATAATTACTCACTCCTCGGGTAAGGTTTCATATTAGCAAAAAAATGAACACCCCCCGACTTGTCGGGGGGATTTTTATTCCCAGATAGTTCAGCGGTAGAACACCTCGCTGTTAACGAGGGGGTCCCTGGTTCGAATCCAGGTCTGGGAGCCAACGTAGACGAAGCGCATTGAGTGCTTCGTTTTTTGTATAATCATAGCTGTATTTTTCCGGTTCTAACCTGCTTAAATTTTCGTTGAACGAATTTACCGTTTGGTGGAGCGGTACAAGCCACGGATCCAGCTCAATTAGCACCTTTTTATCAATTATTTGTCGGTTCGATCCTAGTCCGGTTAGTATTACTCTTTGCTCGTTTTTATCGCCAGCCAAATATTTCTTATAAGAATAAGCACAAAACCGAAATTTCTCTTTATCCAACTCTATTTTTTCCTGTACGCTTACTTTCTGCTTAGTATTTTTACCAAGGTCTTTAATCTGTTGCTTAAACTCGGCCTGATCTTTCAGAAAGTCCTCGTCGGTTATCATTTCTTTTGCTTTCATAGCCCGTAGGCCGGACAATTTTTGTTCAAGTTCCGTAATCTTCGTTTGCTGGTTAGCCACAATAATATTTTCGGTTTTCTGTTCGCTGTTCTCCGATTTTTCGATACGCTCCAACGCCCACTCTAAAAATTTCGGGTGCATTTCTAAAGTCTTGAGCGTGCCTTTTATTTCGGCGTGTATCTCGTTTTCCTCCACTGATCCTTGTTTGCAGACAATCGTTTTCTTGCGGTGGGTACAATGGTAATAATCGTAGCCCTTAACTTCTTTCTTTTCTTTCAGATACTTTGTTTTGTGTTCGGCGGTGATAGAACAATTACAAACTTTACACTTAAACATACCGGCAAACGTAAAATCTTTGCCCTGTGGCCGTTTATGACAGCCATACTTACCGAGCAACGCTTGTATCCGGTTATACTCGTCCATGCTGATAAGCGGTTTGTGTTTGCCTTTACTTTCCTTACCGTTAAACACAATGACACCGGCATAGAACGGATTATTAAGCATACTGTACCACGCTGAACGGGAAAGCATACCACCGCCTAGCTTCTTTTTCTTGCGTGTCCGATAGCCCCACTCGTTATTGAGCGTGCCTAGTACTTCTTGCGCTGAATATGCACCAGTTAAAAACCACTCAAAAGCCTTTCTAAGAAGCGGAGCACGCTTTTTGTCGGTAATGATAGTTCTCTGCCCTTTCTCTAGACGCATATCGTTTAAATAGCCTTCGGGGGCTACGCCAGGAAGCCAACCGAGAGATACTTTCTTCTCAAGCCCACGTCTTACATCCTTACCAAGTTTTGAAGAAAAATATTGCGATTGAGAAAGTGCTAATTGTAACATCATGATCCCTTCGGGGCTGTTATCGAAATTGTACGAGCCGAATTTTAAGTCGTGGATTACTCCGGTACGCACTAGATAAGTAATCGTGGAAGCGTCAATTTCATTTCTACTTAATCGGTCAGGGTGCCATGCAATAATGCCGGTAGCTTCGCCACGTTCAATACGCTTTATCATGTCC
This sequence comes from Candidatus Magasanikiibacteriota bacterium, assembly GCA_035438805.1. Classification (GTDB taxonomy): domain Bacteria; phylum Patescibacteriota; class Patescibacteriia; order Magasanikbacterales; family UBA922; genus UBA922. Next base: position 21,007 of record DAORJA010000008.1, on the reverse strand, counting down.
GCAAAAACTGGCCGGTTATATGGTTTAAAGGCAGAGTGTTTTTCTTCCAACACTTCGACGATCTCTAAGTTCGGGTGAATTTCTTTCACCTTATCTTTTTGGCTTTCAATGGATAACGCCTGTCGTTCTTCGCCCTCGGTGCTTTTACGCACATAGGCAAAGTATTTTATTTTGCTCATAACAACTAATTAAAAAACAAAAAGGGGCGGTCGTGGATAACCCGAATACAAACTACCAAAGGTAATTCTCATCGGCACAAACCGCCCCTTCTTGTAGACGAAAATAACAAAACCTTTGGGTTCTAGTTTGTGTATTCGGGTTATCAAGGTCTATTCTAATTGTTCTCTGTCATTTTGGCAATGGTTGTATCCCATTCTTGTTTTGTCATCGGTTAGTACACCAACTTTACTAACGACACCAAGCCCGTTGCCTGCCGTAACGCCTCGGCGCGATCTATATCTTTGCCGAATTCCTGCTTATATAACGCTATGAAGCTCTGCAAGTCAGTGTCAGTAAACTTCATAGTGGCCGGAGTAGTAATAACTTCGGCGGCACTCCGTCCGGCAATGGATATGATTCTAAAGAATATGCTTTGTAGGTAACTTCACCTGTCCAATCGGACTGAAAGGTTTTTTCAAAGGCCGGTGTTACGGCTTTTTAAAATCTTTTTTCAAAAAGCGTCGCAAGCCAACCCATTATTTCGGTCGGCTGTTTGAGCGTCTGCGAACGAAAAAACTTTTTCTTTCCAAACGTCCGCTCGTCAAACATGTCTTTTGACAAGTACTTGCAAACATAGGCTCCGATGTTGTTTACATTGTTGAGCCGGTTGATCTTGATAAAGCCTTGTCCCCACAAACGGGCGACTTTTTCCGGCTCTACAAACGGCAGATTACACAGTAAGTGATAATGCACTGCTCCACGCTTTTGGAACTCTGGCACTGCCAAATACTCGAAACCTTGGTATCTATACGAGATACGCTTAACGAACTGATTGAAGACGTGATTTGCTGATTTCAGGTCGGTGATGTTCTCGGCAAAAGTTAAAGTCAAGAACTTAGTGAGCTGGGGGTTAGCGTTTACCAGCCGACGGATTTCTGTCCTAGTACGGCTGATTGAGAATTGTGTTTTTTGCTGTTGTTGTTTTACCTGCTCTTCGGGAGTGGGTATAGATGTTTCATAAGTATTTTTAGTAGTTAGTACGCTGGGTAGCGTCCGTTCAAAATCCCGCCAGATGTTTTTAGAATATTTATATACTTCAACTTGCTTGCCCGACACCACAACCTTGAGGTTGTAGGGGTAAGCCATACAAATACTTTGTGTTTAATTTTAGCCATTTATCTAACACTCTTTCGCTAGATGTGTGGATATAATCAAGTAAAGAATGTTATGTCTCATTTTCCTCTCTTTGTTCTTACCTCCTTGCCGGCAAAATGAGCTTTTCCGGCCGGGCAGGGCCGAAAAGCTCATTTTGCCGGAATCAAGGCATGGTAACTAACCAAATGTATGTTCAAATGTAACTGCTAACTGTCTTGAAGCAAGGGCAATGCCTCCAAGACAGTACTAGGCTACATTTGGGGTGTAGAAAATAAAAAACCCCTTCAAATTAGGGGGTGCATGCTCCCGGCACAAACTTATATAACAGGATCCCTGAAAAAATATATAGGTTTGTGTATGGGATGTAGATAGTATACCCCATTGTGGGGTTTGTGTCAAACCAAATTATACCAGCAAAGTTGGATATTTTTAGGTTGACTTTCGCTTATTTTGGCGGTAGTATTGTGGTATTGAGAAAATAATAAACTTCAATTATATGCCTAATTTAGCAAAACTTGTTAAGGTAGAATTAAGGAAAATTTGGGAGCATGAAGCCTTAGATTTTACCAACTGGCTTGCCCAACCAGAAAATCTTAATGCCCTTAGTGAAGAAATAGGAATTGACATCAAACTAATCCAAACAGAGGCAACGGTTGGCCGGTTCAATGTTGATATTTTGACAGAGGAAGAAAGCGGCGGCAGAAAAATTATTATTGAAAACCAACTTGAAGATACTAACCACGATCATTTAGGTAAAATAATAACCTACGCTTCCGGCTATGACGCCGAGGTCATTATATGGATTGTCAAAGACACTAGGGAAGAACATCAAAAAGCTGTTGAGTGGTTAAACGAACATACCGATGAAGATATTGGTTTCTTTTTAATAAAAGTTGAGCTGTGGCAAATAGAAGGCTCTAATCCGGCTCCAAAATTTGATGTGATAGTAAGCCCTAATGAATGGGCGAAGGCAGTAAAGACTAGTTCAGAGGGCGGCGTTTTAACCGATACCAAACTTCAACAACTCGATTTCTGGACTAAATTTAAAGATTTCGTAAGAGCGAAAGATACGAGAATCAGGCTACAAACCCCAAGACCACAACACTGGTACGATATTAGTATGGGGAGTTCGGAGGCTCATGTGGCTCTAACTATCAACTCGAGAGAAAATTTGTTGGGTTGTGAAATTTATATTAGCAGAAATAAAGAGATGTTTAATTTCTTGAAAGATAAAAAAGAACTGATAGAAAAAGAAATAGGATCAAGTATGGAGTGGGTAGACGCCCCAGTTGCTTCAAGGATTAAAATTTCAAAGGAAATTCCACTACTGTTTGATCAAAATAAAGTAGACGAGTATTTTGCTTGGCTCTACCAAAAGACTATTTTATTTCAAACTGTATTCGGTAAATACTTCCGTGAATATAAGAACGATTGAACTATGGAGACAAAAAATCTTTATAATCTTCCAATTGATTTAAGCAAGGTTACTAAAACTGCAAAAGAAGGGATTGCTCACGTTGGTGATTTGGTTCACTCAATTGACTATGACGCGCCCGAAGGCACGTCGGTTTTAGCCGCACTGGACGGTGAAGTTATATTCGTAAAAGAAGATTCTAGTCGTGGTGGCGATGACAGAAAATTTGAAGATGACGGCAACTATATTGAAATATTGCACAAAAATAATGAGGTGTCGGAATATGAACATATCCGCTTTCAGTCATCCAAAGTCAAAGTTGGTGATTTCGTTAAAGCTGGTCAAATAATTGCAGAGGTCGGAAATACTGGTTGGAGCGAATGCCCCCATCTTCATTTTATGGTCTATCCTAAAGGGCAGGAATATAAAACATTGGAAATTAAATTCGTGTAAGAGAGCTGGGCTATTTTATGATAATGGCAGACTACCCTATTGAAAATAAAGACGAAGACAAACTCCGTCGCGCACCTCTCGCAAAGAAGGTTGCAGAACTTATTGCCAGTTTCAAGGGTAAGGAGAGTTTTGTAATTGGCATTGAAGGTGTTTGGGGTTCCGGAAAAACATCCTTTGTAAATCTTGCTCTAAAGGAGTTAAAGGATGATCCCACTCTTATTTTCATAAATTTTAATCCTTGGAATTTCACTGGCCAGAATGAACTTATTTCAGATTTTTTTTCTGCGCTCACAGAAGAACTTAAAGGGAGAATTGATAACAAGATATTCAAAACTGTCAAATCTTACGCTCAAAAATTACAAATTTCTTATAGCCCCTCAATTTCCACACCCATCGGGTCTTTTGGTATTGGAGAGCTTGGTAAAAATAAAGATAGCCTTCAAAAACAACGAGAGAAAATTAACAAGGCCTTAAAGCAATTAGACAAAAAAATTGTTATCGTGATTGATGATATTGATCGCCTTGATGAGGAAGAAACGAGACTTACAATGAAACTTGTAAAAATGACAGCAAATTTCCCCAACACTGTTTTTGTGCTAGCGTATGATAGAGGGCAGGTAGCACAAAAGCTCGGCAAAGATGGTGTAGGTGAAGAATATCTTAAAAAAATAATCCAAGTCTCCTTTACCCTGCCAATGCCGGATCAACAAGGATTGCAAAAAATACTTTTCGGTGATTTGGATGAGACTATAAGCACTATCTATGGCGTTGTTAAGTTGGAAGGGAATGATGAGAAAAGATGGGGTGATTTGCTCTATAAAGGCTTTCAAGAACCTTTTAAAACAGTTCGGGATATAAAAAGATATATAAGCTCGCTTCGTCTTAATTGGTCTATTGTTGAAAAAGAAGATGTAAACCAAATAGACTTTATGGCAATCGAAGCCATTAGGGTGTTTGCCCCTACTCTTTATTCTGGCATAGCTGCGAATCCTAGTTTGTTTACAGGTATATATAGTACTTCTGATTTTGGGGATAACAATATTAAAAACCTCCAGGCAAAGTTTAAAGAATTGATTAGTGAGCTTCCGACAGAATTACAGGAATCAATGGAAGGTATTTGTGAGGTGCTTTTTCCAAATCTTGATAATACTCACTATGGCAGTGATCGAGAGCAGGTATGGAAGCGAGAAAGGCGCATATGTTTTTCTGAAAGATTTGGGTTCTATTTCCAACTCGGGATACCAGACGGGGCAATTTCAGAGGTAGAGGCAAATACTTTAGCTGAAAATTTCGGCAACCAGCCAGCTTTTTCAGAAAAAATTATTGAACTAGCCAAAGATAAAAGACTCCGTACAATGCTGGTAAAAATACTTGATAGAGTAGATACTTTAACAGAGGAGCAGGTGAAAATTATTATCTCTACTCTCTGGAATTTGGAGAAAGAAATTGCTGATGAACGTAACGAGATTTTTGATTTTAATGATATAGAAACACAGGTTTCACGAATTACATACCATGCGATCAAGCACCTACCTAAAGAAAAACGTTTTGAGGTACTTGAGTATTTGGTAAAAAATTGTAAAACATTTTATACCCCAACCCATTTTGTTGCGATGCTTGAAGACCAGCAGAAAAATGAACAGCGAAGCGAGGAGCCTTTAATAACAGCGGAGGAAACGGAAAAACTTAAAACTATTTCTTTGGCAGGAATAAACAAGTTAGTAGGTGATAATAAATTACAAGAAGAACCAAAGTTTATTTTTGCTTTGTATCGTTGGAAAGAATGGGACAACGCCGATAAGGTCAAAGACTACATAAAAGCCTTGGTCTCTACTAGAAAAGGATTGTTAACTTTCCTAAAAGGATTTGTAGGTAAGGTGCTGTCTTCAAATGGAAACTATTACCAGTTAGATAAAAAAAGTATCGAGCCATTATATACGATAACTGACATTGAAACTCTTGTACACCAAATTACTGATGAAGAAATTGCTAGTTTAGATGACAAAGACAAGGAAGCAATAAATCTTTTTAAAAATCCAAGAAGGTGGTAGTCTATTTATAGATCACTTAGTGGATTAACTTAGTCCGAACATCGTCTACGACCCCGAGCACTTGTTTTAGCTTTATTTTGTAATGTATTTTTGATACTCTAACAGAGTTAAGACTCTATCCATATGGACAAAAAAATTTCCGATGGTGTTGTGCACAAACTGCCGGCTGATTTACGGAAGATTTTTGCTACTGACAGAATAGCACTGGCAAAATGGGAAGATCTCACACCACTCGCACGTAATGAGTGGATTTGTTGGGTTACGTTCGTTAAGAAAGAAGAAACTAGAAAGGAACATGTTACGAGGCTTATTAAAGAAATTAAGGAAGGGAAACGTCGACCGTGTTGCTGGATTGGATGTATTCATCGTACTGATAAGGCGGTAAGTCCATCAGTTCAAGGAATACTCAAAAAACGATCAAAAAAATAAGAAAAGATTTATTATTAATGTGTACTGTATGGCAAGCAAACTGAATCCTTATATCAATTTTAATGGTAATGCCAAACAGGCAATTGAATTTTATAAAACCGTTTTTGGAGGTATCTTGACTATGAGTACGTTCAAAGATAGTGGTATGCCTTGTGAAGAATCAGACGCTCACAAAATCATGCATGCTATGCTTATTGCTGAAAATGGCATGATGCTTATGGTGTCAGACGCTCCTCCTGGTATGCCGCATACTCCGGGAAATAATATTTCAATTTCTCTTAGTGGAGATGATGAAAAAGAATTGCGAGGATATTGGGATACATTATCAAATGGCGGGACAATCGTAGTGCCTCTTGAAAAAGCACCATGGGGTGATACATTTGGAATGCTTACTGATTTTTTTGGTATTAGCTGGATGGTGAATATTGCGGGAGTTCAGAAAACATAGTTTAAAACTATTTATACAAGATAAAAATAATGGCTTAATAAGCCATTATTTTTTGTTTTATTCTTTGCTAAGTATGTTGACAAAATATACTCTTTAAGATAGTTTTTATAAATGCTTATATAGCTTTATTTCGCGGTTCTTATTCCGAAGTGTAGCAGCTAGACGCTAGTCACAGCGTTCGTTCGCTCACTTTGGAAATGGTGCTACGATGTCCAACTCCAGGGAACTCCGTCAGTCCCGTCTCCGTCAGCCCATCGCTGGTTCGTCGACGCCGGCCCGTCGTGGGCTGAAGGTCAACCCGTGTCCGGGCTCGAACATCGACAACCTCTCCAAGGACGAGAGGGGTAGTGTCGACGCGTTGCACGTCCAGTCGCCCCAGAAGAAGGGGCTCCTCGACCGACTCTTGTCGTACTTCACGTAGGCTCCATTTGTAGGCAGCGGCTCTATGGTCCCTTCGGGATCGTAGAGCCGTCGCCCCTCTACATCTTACACCTGGCATATAAACAAACATCACGGTATACTACCTTGCGTTGTCACCGGTTAACGTATTCTTTACAATCATTCTCTAACACCTATTTTATAGGATGCCGGCAGTCGCTCCGGTTTTGTGAATTTGAACAGCTATCGGCATTAGCTTCACAACATATGGGCGATCTTAGGAAAAGAACTTCGCTATTACCCGAAGGAAGACCTCAATGGAAATAATCAATATTTGATAGTTTTCTGTCAGATATATTAGGGGATGATTGTAAATTGTATGTTTAGAGAAATCATATCCAAGGAGAATTTGGAAGCAGCGTATCTGGAGATTGTTCAAAAATTTGCAAAAGATGGTAAGGATTCTAGATATCACGGCCTCGACGACAAAAAAATATTGGATTATGAGGTCGACTCACATGATCTTCTGTCCCTTATTCGGGATGAATTAATACACAACAAAGCCATTGAACCAGCTTTGTTATTGCGTATTCCAAAAAAGAGTAATCCCGCAAAGACGCGTGAGATTTTTGTTTATACACTAAAAGAACGGGTCAAAGCTCAGGCAATATACCGTGTAGTATTACCTGTTTTTGAACGAGCATTTTCTGACCGATTATTTTCATATCGTCCAGGAAAACCTCCATATATTGCGTCTTATTTATTCGCACGTCGATACCGCAGACGTTTTCGCGATGACTATTGTCTTGTTATAGATTTACATAATTATTCTAGCTTTATCAATCGGGATTATTTGGTTCGAAAGTTACTCACCTTATTTCGAGAGAAAGAAACAATTGATGCGTTGAAACTGTTTATTTTCAACCAAATGTATGACAATGGTTCTATACAAAGCACGAACCAGGGGATTGTGCAGGGTGTACCTTTGATTGCCTTATTTGCAAACCTCTATCTCTCGGACCTGGATTTCATGTATGATAGTCAGGCTGATTTCTATATACGAGTAGGGGATGATCTGGCGATCGTTGATCCTGATCTTCAAAAATTACAGACCATAGAGAAGGAGTTGAAGATTGTATTGAATGAGAGAGGATTGAAGCTCAATCATGACAAGCTTTTTATTGGACCTACTCGAGATCCCTTTTCTTTTTTGGGATATCACTTTTCTCAGGGGCTTATCAGCTTTGAAGATAGCTTTATTACTCATCTCGAAACAGAATGGAAAACCATATTGGTATATAAAAATGAGTCAGTGGCGAAAAAGAGATATATTCTCAAAAATATCATGCGCCGTGCAAACAAGAATTTTAATACCCGATTTCAGGAGATAATCAAAAATAAGTCCCAGGTAAATGACGTGGAACAGATACGGAATGTTTCTGAACGTTTTTTTCAGATTCTCACCGAGTTTTATTACGGGCAATATTCTCCCCAGCATCGACGATTGCTCCGGATAGTAATTAAGGATTTGGGAATACGTTCACTGTACTACTATTATAAGAATTTCCATTATGAACGAAGACGAACATAAGGATGGAGTAACCAACATTTTTGGTAAGAAATTACGAGAGCAGGCGCGTCTTCTTCGATTGGCTAGGAAAGAGAGTAGTGAATGGAAGAAGGTGGAGCTTACCCGGGAACACTACCATTATCTTTTTGAATTTTTTAAAAAACATATTTTTTTGGTCCTCGGCTTACTCGCCCTCTTATTTTCTCAGGGTGTCATTGAATCTGGATTGATTATTTTTAGCCGTGATCAAATTTCACACGGAACCAGGCTGTGGCTCTCGAGTCATTTTATAACATTATTTTCAGTACTTATTGTAGTGTTTTTAATCAATTCTTTTTTTGCTATTAAATATGAGCGATCATTTATTGTCCTTTTGACCAATAATATTCGACGTCGTATTTTTAAACATTTCCTTGGTCGATCACTTCAGCATGCTTCATCTGATCAACATGCGCATTTGATTGCGAAGATTTCTTATCATGTACCTTTGGTCACACTTGGTATATCTAATAGTTTTTTTGGTTTATGGCGCTGGCTCATGTATTTGGGAATTGTCATCATGATTTCATCTATTAGTCATTATCGTGTTCTTACCGTTGGCGGCATTTTTATTCTTACGTCAGTGGCACTTTTTTTCGGCGGGTATGTGGTGTCGAGGTTTTATGTTTCGCAGGAAGTAACATTCTATTCGAGGATTATTAAGGAAATAGATTTTAATACTACTAACCTTAGCTTTTTGAAAATATTTGGACAGGAGCGACGTATTCTCCAAAAGTTCGATAAGCTTGTATGGCTCGATTCTTTTTTCCGTGTCAGGAGAGATATTTGGATGCGATTAGGCTTCAAAATGGTATTTATATTATTGACTATCGTATCTATTTTCAGTCATTTTTTTCCGACTAGACTTTTTTCTTTTTTAGGAACAGGAAATACTAGTGAACAGTTTTTATTTATATTGTTACTTATCTATTTTTCTCGCGCATTGAACGAGGCTACTAGAGCTGGCTTGTATCTTTTTCCTGCTCGTTTGGGACTTTTTTTGACCATCTTACCCTCAGGCAAGAATCATGCCAAAGATACTGGGTTTAGTCTCGAACACAAAACACTTGGATTCCATAGCCATAAGACGAAGCTCTTCAGACAAGGGGAGTATCATCGGAATATGCGCTTTGATTTTGCACCTGGTGAGCGCGTGTTATTTTTCGGTGACAATATGATGGGTAAAACGTCATTGGCAAAAGTATTTGCTGGAATGACTGCATATAATCCACGTGCGATTAAAATTACGATTGATTCTGAACGTTTTGAATTTGCTGCATGGCAGAGCCTATGTTCTGGTGTATATTTTTTTGATCCACATTTTCGAGTTGATTATACACTTATGGAGTGCATCATGGGCAAAGTAACAGATGATATCACTATAGAAGAATTTGCTGAGGCACTGACTATCATGAATCGTTATCCTTCTATTGTGGAGCTTGTTTCAACTGATGGCAATTACACTATCCCGGCAACTGCGGTCCTTCAGAATCCACTCCAAGCATTTGCACTTCATACACTGCATTGTTTGGTCAAGAAATACCCAGTATTAATTATCGATAATATGTGGATTGATGTGCAGTACTCACGGATTTTTGATATGATACGTGTGCTTGATCAAGCATTGCCTTCATCAATCATGCTTGTTTTTTCTCACTCTATTAATGATTATATAGCCTATACTCAGCGCTATGAACTTAACACCAAAATTAGACCCGCCTCTTGAATCTCCTGAAAGTGCACCTCGTTTTGTTGTGTGGCTCATCCCTGTACTTTTGTTACTTTTTGCCATTACTCTTGTCTTTGTGTTCATGTATGTACGTTCGCATGATCAGGAAGTGAGAGAACAGGCTATAATGGAAAATCAGGTTGCTTTGCCGACAGAGACTTCAACTCAGTCTTTGGTCTTGGCGCCTGCAGAAACAATTGAAGTGGCTGAACCTTTTTCAGGACAATTGTATTTCAATAGTGATTTTGGACAAACAGAATTTTCCTCGCTGCTTATTGAAGCTATTGATAAAGCAGAATCTCGGATCGATGTGGCAGTGTATTCTATGGATCATCCATTGATACGAGATGCTTTGTATCGTGCGGCTGAACGTGGTGTAGTAATTAGACTGCTTTTAAGTGAAAAACGACAGCAAAATCATGATCGAGTTTTTAGTAATCTGCCTAAAAATATTACACGTATTGATCGCGGCCCTGAGGCTTCTCTCGGCTATATGCATCACAAGTTTATTATTATTGATCGAAATCTAGCATCAGCAAAACTTTTTTTTGGATCATATAATTTTACTTCTCTACAGGAGAAGTATGATCCAAGCTTTATCTTGGAAACTACTCGTCCTGAAATTATTGATGTATTTGGTAAGGAATTTGATCGTGTGTACACTGGTGGCGCACTTGTCGGCAGGAATCCATTTGCTGCACGGATCAACTATCCTCAGGGTTATCTAGAAATTTGGTTTTCTCCTCCACCAGCTAATTCAGTGGGTTTGCAGGAACGTTTTTTGAACCTTATTACTGAAGCTACAAAAACAATTGAAGCTATGATTTGGAACCTCACAGATAGTTCTGTTGCCAAAGCTATAATTCAGAAAAGCAAAGAGGGGATGCCAATAACTATACTTACTGATGATTCTAATGTTTCTTTGACTGATTCCGTATTTCCTTTTTTGAATTCTGAAAAAGAGCTATATCATCTGGGCAATCTACAGGTTTTTACTGACTATAAAAGAAATTCTGAAATTAAGGATGTATATGGTGTAACAGACTTTAATTCATTTTTGCATCATCATCTTCTGCTCGTGGATAATGAAACAACAGTATTCGGCACCAATAATTGGAGCACTAATGGCTTTTTCAACAACCATGAATCAATTATGATCAGCAATATTCCTTACATCTTTCAATCATTCAAACAAGCGTTTGATGAGAATCTTGACAAAGCAAAATAAAACTGGTATAAATGTTTGTCTATTACTATTATAAATCTATATGAAGAAATGGTATAAAAATCATCTTGATGCCTTGAAGAAAGAAGGGCAGAAGGCTGAATTGCAGGCAAAGCCTGGACACTCATTCGATACGCGTAAATTACAGGCTCCACCAAAAGTATTTCGAGATCCGGTGGCAGTGGGCAAGCGCACTCGCAATAAGACGTTTGGAGCGTAAATACACATTAAAAACACTGGCCCAGCCCAGTGTTTTGTGTTAGGCTTTGAGTATCGTTTATTTATCTCTAATTGAACTCATATGGGTAAGCAGAAAATTACTCCACACCTTTGGTTTGATACTGAAGCACGAGCTGCAGCTGAATTTTACGCAGCTACTTTTCCCAACTCAAAAGTGAATTCAGTGCGAACTATTCATAACACGCCTTCAGGTGATTGTGATATTGTCTCTTTTGACGTAATGGGATATGAGTTTATGTCAATTAGTGCGGGACCCCTATTTAAAATTAATCCGTCAATTTCCTTCATGATTAATTTTGACCCGTCAGATAATGCAGATGCACGCATACAGATAGATACGATATGGGAAAAATTAGTAGAGGGTGGAAAAGTTCTTATGCCACTTGAGAAATATCCATTTAGTGAGCGTTACGGCTGGGTAGAAGATAAGTACAGCGTGTCATGGCAGCTTATTTTTACCGATCCTAAAGGCGAGAAGCGACCGACGGTTATTCCTTCATTACTTTTTGTAGGTGATAAAAACGGCAAAGCAGAAGAAGCTACTAACTTTTATCTTTCAGTGTTCAAGGATTCAAAACGTGGAACTATTGCACGGTATGGCGCAGGACAAGAACCTAATCGTGAAAATGATGTTATGTTTACTGACTTCACATTGGAAGGTCAGTGGTTTGTGGCAATGGACAGTGCATATGAACATAAGTTCGCGTTTAATGAAGCTGTTTCGTTTATCGTGCATTGCGACACTCAAGAGGAAATTGATTATTATTGGGAAAAACTTTCCGCAGTTCCTCAGTCTGAGCAGTGTGGCTGGCTCAAAGATATGTATGGTGTGTCATGGCAAATTACTCCAACAGCAATGGACACTATGATGCAACATGGTAGCCCTGAACAAATTGCACGTGTTACGGAAGCATTCCTTAAGATGAAGAAGTTTGATATCTCGACTTTGGAAAAAGCATACAAGGGCGAATAAATATTATTTTGTGGAATATCATTTTCCGATCGTTATAAAAGTTATTCTAGGGATTTTTATTCTTTGGATTCTATATCATGGCGTACGAATAGGTACACTCGTTTATCGAGGCCGTGACTCATATTTTTCTAGTACCGCGTTTGAACGACATGTTACAAATCCAGAGTATTGGATACTTGTAGCAGGGGATAGTACTGCTGTTGGAATTGGTGCCAAAAAACCAGAAGAATCTACTGCAGGCAGATTGGGAACATTCTATCCGCATGCAGATATCAGGAATATCAGTAAGAGCGGGGATCGAGTAGTCGATACACTTGCCAAACTACGTGAAGCACCAGTGGGATCTGAAAAATATAATCTATTGCTTATACAAGTTGGGGCAAATGATATTACTCATCAAACTCCCCTTGATACACTTGAGAAAGATTTACGTGATTTGATTGATGTAGCTTCTGAAAAATCAAAACAGGTAGTTATTCTACATTCAGCAGATGTAGGTACTGCTCCGATTTTCCCGGAACCCATTGCCTGGTTTATTAGCCGTCAATCGAGAATAGTGCATGATTTATTTGTTCGGGTTACTGCAGAAAAGAACGTTACTTATGTGGACTTGCTTCAAGCAGGCACAGATGATATCTTTCTTCAGGATATTGAGAGGTATTATGCGGCCGATCACTTTCATCCATCAGGTGAGGGGTATCGAGTGTGGTTTGAAGAGATCCAGAAAGTACTTAATCCATTATTTTAATTAATAATATAATTTAGTCTATGAATTTTCGAAATCGCAAATTAGCTGTCACTGTCAGAATTTTGTTGGGGTTGTTTATTTTGTTTAGCGGAGTGAGTGGATTTATGGCAGGGTCTGAAATGAAAAATATTCCTGCACCTATGGTTCCAACAATGACTCATTTGTGGAATATGGGAATATTTCAGATGATTAAAACAACTGAAATTGTGGCTGGACTTATGCTTATCGTCGGTTTTCTTCCAGCTCTTGCATTGCTTTTCTTGGCGCCAATTTGTGTAGGAGTTATTGTGTTTGATTTGAATGTAGCGCCTGAGTACCTTGCAAGCGGTATTGTTGTAAACGTTTTGACTGCGTACCTTGGATATGTGTACTGGGATAAGTATAAAGCAATATTTGCAAATAAAAAGCTTAATTCTTAATTTTTTATTTGTATGGTAAAACAAATTTTCGTAAATTTGTCTGTGAAGGATCTTCAGAAATCAATTGAATTTTTTACCAAACTTGGATTTACCTTTAATCCTCAATTCACGGACGAGAACGCGACATGTATGATTATTAGTGAGAATATATTTGCTATGCTCTTGGTAGAACATAGATTTAAGGATTTCACTAAAAAAGAAATTATCGATGCCTCAAAGCAAGTTGAAGTTTTGAATGCACTATCTGTTGGAAGTAGAGAAGAAGTGGATGCGCTCCTCGAGAAAGCACTTGCAGCAGGGGCAACTGAACCTATGCCTCCGCAAGATCATGGGTGGATGTACAGTCGTGACTTTGAAGATCTGTATCATCATGTGTGGGAAGTGTTTTATGGTGATGAAAAAGCTTTGGCTGAAGCGACTATATAAAAGTTATCATACCTCTATGCACCGACGTGCTGTATTTTTCGTAATGATTTTATTAAGCGTTATTATGTTTTCTGGATGCGGAAAAATTGTCGAAGAAATAACATACGGCGAATTTGTCCCATCTCCTATTCCAGGTGTTTGCAATGAAAATACTGACTGCCGACTTACTAATGAATTGTACGATCCGTGCGGGAGTATTCATTCTATTCATGTGCGTACAGCGCAATCAGTAATTGATGAATATAATAGAGCACACATTAGCCTCAGTGAAGGTGTGGACTATGATTGTAATATACCACCATCCATTCATGAGTATGTCTCCATGTGTCACCAACACGTTTGTGTTTCTGCAAAAATTGAGTAGACACATTTGACATTATGTACTAAAGAGAGTACGGTCAATATAGACCTTATTCAGCTGTACAATCTACGGGTATATCGATTATCCCTTGGAACGACAGATATCATATCTACGCATATGACACATATCATCGAAACCGAGGAAAAGAAAGCTTTTGTAGAAGGTGACAAGAAAACTGAAGAGACAACAAAAGCTGAATAGCACAAGAATAAAAACGGTCCCTTACAGGGGCTTTTTTTATATCGTCGGCCTCGTCTCTTTTTGGCGGATTGTTGTTTCTAGGCGAAAATTAACTGCTATGTTATAGTTGTGGACGTAACTTAATTATCGTATTTTTATGAAACTTCAAAATAAGATTGGTCTGGGTTTTCTCATCTTTATGGTACTTTTTGTTGTTCTTTTGGTAAATTATGCAAAAAACAACATTACTTCTTTTGTTGATGAAGAAAATGCAAAGAATGCATCAACATCTTCAACAAGTGTGCAATAGTTGTATGCATTTGACTCTTATTCTTGGTCCGATGAAAAGTGGAAAATCGTTTGATCTCATCAGCTATTTTTCTCCATTACGATATACCACGTCGAAATTTGCATTATACCAACCTGTACGGAATGTACGTGATACTGGTATTGAGTCTCGAAGCGGGTTATTTATAGAGGCAAAGAAAATAATGTCTCTTCAAGAAATTGTAAACCAAGAATTATCGGTTGTAGGAATTGATGAGATTCACATGTTTGAGCCTAGTGAAGCACACTATATCGGTGACTTATTGTCACGGGGGACTGAAGTTATTGTGTCTGGGCTTGATACTGATTACCGAGGTGAATTGTTTGAAATGACAAAAAAATTATTTGAACTTGGTCCGCGGGAGGTGAAATACAAACGAGCAGTATGCAACGAGTGTAAAAATTTCACTGCTATTTATACTCAGATTTACACTGCAGGTAAACCTTTGATGGGCGGGATGCCACCGGTCATTCCTGATGATGGAACATTTACTTACGAACCTTTGTGCAGAAAATGTTTTGTCCGATAATGTTACTTTTTTTGTCTATATACGTATACGTTAGGTAGACTCTTATTTATTTTTTATGATGAATAAAATACTACTTCTTATCGCTATTGGTATGTTGGGCATTGGATCGTGGTATTTGTTGTCCGGTCGCCCAGAAGAGGTAATGCCACTTGATATTGTAGTTTCTGAGCCAACTGATTTTGTAGAAGTGGGGACACTCATTTTTCCTCCCGTAGATCAGGGGCAGAGTACGGGAAGTTTTATATATAAAGAAAATGGTGTGACTGTAACCAGCTCACTTCACCTCGATGAGTGGAGCATATGTCACTCAATTATGTGTATGGCAATGAGTGTTACATTTGATATGCCATTTAATAATAAGCGTGCACTTGTCGAGGGGAATAAGGATGAAGATGGTGGTATTAGGGTTAAAAAATTACGCGTGCTTGAAGCAGGAGAAATGGAAAGAGCGTATGAACCGGGGGATCGTTTTGTCGCATGGATCCAGGCAGTTCGATTATTTGAAAGTTGTGACGTGCGCATGGCAACACAGACACATGCGCTTGATGTATATCTAACTTTGAGTGATGGACAGGAAGTTCGAGCAGTGGAGCCTGTAATTGATGAAATGTTTACAGTGATTAATCGAACCCGTGAAAAGTGTGGTACGTTTCCAGTAGCAACTGAATGAGGATAATTTTATGTAAAAACATCCCTCAAAGGAATGTTTTTAATATTGACGAATACTGTTTTTATTGGTATTCTTACTCGAGTTTGTGGCTATGTGAGCCGCTTTTTGTTTCTATGGGTTATGAAAAAAATTTTGCTTACTTCACATCATAATGAATCAGAACCTGAGAAAGTATTCGGTCTTCCTTCGGTTATTGTACAGGATTACAAAGTGTTTCCCTTTCATGCCGAGGGTGTATTGCCTGTAGTAGTTCCTGCACTCAAATTTTCTAAAGAAGAGCTTCATAGCATGGTTGCTATGGTTGATATGGTAGTTCTTACCGGAGGGCATGATGTAGACACTACTCGATATGGTGAAGAAGTTCGGTATGATACGGTGCAGACATATTCATGTCGTGACGATATTGAATTTGGATTACTTGAAGCAGCAATTGCAGAGAAAAAACCAGTGTTTGGTATTTGTCGAGGACTCCAAGTGATTAATGTATTTTTTGGAGGATCACTGCACCAGAATTTACATCATGATGTAGAAGGAACTTTTGGACATCGTCAACCTAAAGAAGATATTGAGAAACTTTTGCATACGGTAATTATTGAATCTGGTTCATTTTTGTCACGCATCTTTCCTGAAACTTCTGAAATTATGGTAAATTCTTTTCATAATCAGAGCGTTAAGAAGTTAGGTACAGGTCTTAAGATTTCTGCAAAAAGTTCTGATGGAATTGTCGAAGCACTTGAGCACGAATCCTACCCTATATATGGAGTGCAATGGCACCCAGAGAAATCGTATCGTGTAGATGAAACATCACAAAAATTGATTCGAGCAATGGTTAACATGTAACTATTTTTTATAGTTTTTTGGTTTGATACGCAACCCTGTTGGTGATATAGTTAGATGTATTGTTCAGGTCTTATTTATCTTTTTGACTCTATTGTATGCATGCACTTGAAATAACGCATTTCACCAAGAAATACGAAGGGGCGACTGCTGTTGATGATCTTTCCCTCACTGTTGAATCAGGTGAGTTCTTTGGTTTTTTGGGAAGGAATGGAGCAGGTAAAACCACTACGATTAGCTGTATTACGGGTATCGGCCGTATTACTTCTGGAAATATTAAGGTATTTGGAAAAGATGTTGAGCGTGATTATCGCGAAGCACGAATGCTTGTAGGACTTGCTCCTCAAGAATTCAATATGGATATTTTTGCCCCTGCAGAAAAAATATTGTGGTATGTGGGCGGATATTATGGTATGCCGAAAGAGCAGCGAAAAAATCGGATTAAGGAACTTTTTAAGATTCTTGATTTGGAACCGCATAAAGATAAGAAGTTTATGCAATTATCAGGTGGGCTGAAGCGTCGAGTACTTCTTGCTCGTGCCATGATTCATGATCCTAAGCTCCTTATTCTTGATGAACCTACTGCAGGAGTCGATGTCGAACTCCGGCTTGAACTTTGGGAATATTTGAAAAAAATAAATGCGGCTGGAAAAACAATTATGTTTACCTCGCATTATCTTGAGGAAGTGGAAGAGCTCTGTCAGCGAATTGCTATTATTGATGGTGGAAAAATTATTGCTGATGCGCCTAAGTCTGACTTTACTAAAGATGGCAGTACTCTTGAAGCGAAGTTTCTTTCGCTTACTGCAAAGAAAAAATAACTTCTTTTTTTATGATGAATATTATTGGTCTTCAAACGTTTATTGAGCGAGAAATTCAGCGATCGTTCCGAGTGTATATCCAGACACTTCTCTCCCCATGGATTAATGCGCTGTTGTATATCCTTATTTTTGGTGTGGTTGTGGGGAGTAGGATTGATCTCATTGCTGGAGTAACATATATTGATTTTGTGTTGCCTGGTATTCTCATGCTTAATCTGATTGGTTCAGCATTTGCACAAACATCATCGTCATTGTATTTCCAGAGATTTGCAAAACATATTGAAGAAATATTAGTAGCACCATTGTCTCATTTTGAAATGATTACAGGCTATGTAATTGGTGGAGTTGCACGTGGAGTAATTGTCGGAATTGGTGTGTATGCGATTGCACTTATTTTTAGTGCAGCGACCATTACTCATCTCGGACTTTTTCTCTTATATACTATCGCTGTTGCTATTATTTTCTCGCTTCTGGGACTTCTTGTTGCACTCTGGGCTCAGAATTTTGAACAGCTCTCAGTATTGAGCGTGTTTATTATCACACCACTCACGTTTCTTGGGGGAGTGTTCAATTCAATCACCATGCTTCCAGAGAAAGTCCAGATTTTTGTGAAATTCAATCCGTTTTTTTATTTTGTGGATGGACTTCGATATGCTATGGTAGGTATTAGAGAGGGAAGTGCTCTTATTGGCTGGTGTGTTATTATTGGTCTCATACTCGTTTTTGGAACATTGGTGTGGAGATTATTTTCTATTGGTTGGAGACTTCGAACGTAGATTAGTTCATAGCCAATAGCAGGAAAGTCAATGGGAAGAGAATTTATATTTCCTATGAACTATCACACTATGAAACCCATGCGTCTTCGTATTAATACTGATATTGTTACTGAATTTCTTCCTCCCCGTAGAGGAGGTAGTGATCATGCAATTGTGGTATGTGATGGTTTACCGAGTGTCCCATCGAAAAGACATGTACTTGAGTATTGGTCAAAACGCGGTTTTTGGGTATTCCATCCACGATACAAAGGTACGTGGGAAAGCTCGGGGGTATTTCTTGATCATGATCCTACGGATGATATCCTTGAAGTTGTCCGGACCATTAAAAATGGAATATTAATACCAACACGGAAGAAAGCAACAGGCTTACCAGGTCATCTTAAAATTACACATGTGACCATTATCGGAGCTAGCTTTGGTGGCGCGGCGGCACTACTTGCATCCCTCCATCCCGAAGTGGATAAGGTGATCGCAATCTCCCCAGTTATTGATTGGAGAGAAGAATTATACCGACCACGAGAGCCATTGTCTGATTTGCGTGAGTATATACATAATGTATTTGGAGAGGCATATCGTTTTTCAGATAGTGATTTCAATCAGCTTGGAGTTGATGTTCAGTTTTTCAACCCTATTGCACGTATTACAGAGTATAACCCAAAGAAAATATGTATTATGCATGCAAAAGATGATATGATAGTGTCATATGATGCTGTGGAAAGATTCCTTACTTCAGTTGCGTGCAAACGTCGACTGGTAAAAACAGGAGGGCACTTTTCTGCGCGTGTCACTACCGGTTTCTTTGTTGGCCGTATGCTTCGGCGCTTTATTTTTGAGACGTAGACTATATGAAAAAAATTCTTATTATTGTCCCTATTGTTTTGGCGCTTGGGCTTAGCATTTTTATCGGTGTTTTTTATTATAAGCATTTTCGAGGAATTGGTCCTGCAATCAGTAATCCTCCCTATCCAATCACTGATGTGGTCGGCGGGGAAATTGATGACGATCCTCTTGAATTGCCTGAAGGATTTTCTGTTGAAGTGTTTGCTCGTGATTTGGCTGGCGCTCGCGTTCTTGCTTTTGATCGGTTTGGAAATATGTGGGTCTCTCGCACTAAAGAAGGAAAAATTTCAGTCGTTGTAGTGGAAAATGGAAAAGCGACCCGGACTATTGATGTGGTGACTGGTCTCGAAAATCCGCATGGATTATTATTTGATATACAGAATCCTAATCTTCTCTACATTGCTGAGGAAAAACGAATTTCTTCAGTCGAGATTGCACATGTTTCTGGTACCAATGACCCCATAGCATTTACTCCAAGTGATCTTACTACGATGGTCGAACTCCCTAGTAGCGGGATTCATTACACTCGTTCACTCGCGTATAGCCCGAAGCAGGAAATACTCGTCTCGATTGGCTCTTCGTGTAATGTGTGCAATGAAGATTCAGACATCCGTGCATCAATTCAAAAACTCGAGAAAAATGGTGATGCATGGAAACTGAGCCCTTATGCCACCGGTCTCCGCAATTCAGTATTTATGGCAACTGATCCAGTGAATGGGAAAATATGGGCAACTGAGATGGGGCGTGATTTATTGGGCGATAATACTCCTCCTGATGAATTGAATATTGTAGAGGCAGGAAAAAATTATGGATGGCCTGGATGTTATGGTAACCGAATACATGATACTAATTTTGATACAAACACCTATATCATGGATCCATGTGCTACTACGATTGCAAGTCATTACGATCTTCCGGCTCATGTTGCTCCACTAGGACTTGCGTTTATACCTGAAGAAAGTTTTTGGCCTGAACAGTATTGGAATGATTTATTGGTCGCTTATCATGGGTCATGGAATCGAAGCGTTCCTGTAGGATATTCCATTGAACGAATTATGCTTGATGATTCAGGGCAAGTAATTGGTGAAGAGCCATTTATGGTGGGATGGCTTACTCAAAAAAATGAAGCATTGGGCCGTCCGGTAGATTTGAAATTTATGAATGGATCGCTCTATATTACTGATGATCATGCAGGAGTTATCTATAGAGTTTCTCGAACAACAGACACTCCACCAGCAGCTGAGGCAGATGATTTGATTACTGTTGATAGTGTTAAGTTACCTTATACCTATGATACGTCGAAGCCTTCGGTCATTTTTACTGGCAAAGCAAGGGGGACTATGTATTTTGAAGCAAGTTTCCCGGTGGTTGTAACTGACGATATTGGTACGATTGTTGCACAAGGCATTGCACAGGCTCAATCTGATTGGATGACAACAGACTATGTACCATTTTCGGCGACCGTTTCATCGGTCGATAGTCCTACGACACCAACTGGTAAGATTTCTTTTATCAAAGACAATCCTTCAGGACTTCCTGAAAATGATTATACGTATTCAATACCCATTACGTTTGAATAGTACTTCTTATTTTGCCTTTGCATTATGAAATATTTTTTAGGAGTTCTCGTGATTGTACTAGGTACTTTCATGGTAGCAAAGACACAGTGGTTTATTGAAAATTTTGGCTACAGTGACTGGGCTGAGGCAAAATTTGGCGGCGGGGGAACTCGTCTCATGTACAAAGGTTTGGGAATTCTGTTTATTGTAGGCTCAATACTCGGTATGACTGGGGCTTTGGGTGAAATGA
>DAORJA010000007.1:0-27997 GCA_035438805.1 Candidatus Magasanikiibacteriota bacterium | reverse complement strand
GTGAAAAGAAAAAAGCTGATGGAGGCAAACACTCCGAAGAAGCTGTAAACAAACGTATCCTAGACGCGCTTCGTGAACACTTCAAACCTGAATTCTTGAATCGTATTGATGAAATCATTGTGTTTCATCCACTCAAGGAAAATCAAATTCGATCAATTGTTGATCTACAGCTCGCACATGTCATGAAAAGACTTGAAAAGCAAAAAATTAAGCTCACCATATCAGATAAAGCAAAAGACTGGCTTGCGAAAAAAGGATATGATGAAAATTTAGGCGCCCGTCCCCTCAAACGAGTAATCCAGACTGAATTGCTTGATAAACTCGCAATGAAAATTATTGAGAAAACTGTAGGAGAAGGAGACACCGTGGCAATTGAAGTAACAAAAGAAGGTCTAAAGATTGGTAAATAACAAAAAAATATCCTCCGATTTGGAGGATATTTTTATTAATTTGGAAACAGCTTATTCCCATCTTCGTCATAGAGGTGAATCGCGAGTACTGGGCAAATCTCAGCTCCCATCATGATCGTCTTCTCATCAGTACTATCTGGATCAGTCACATACGCAAGATTATTATCATCCATCTGGAATACTCCAGGAGCTACTACAACGCATGATTGCGCCCCAATACATGCCTGACGGTCCACCACAATTCGGCGAATTTTTCCACCTTTCCGAATTTTCATTGAAATATCTTCAGGTAAGTTTGCTGGCATTTTTGGTTCAAGGTCTGACATAGATTATTTTAGTTCAATAGTACTTACGATATCTTCAAGTGCGTCAAAATTACCATCTGGAAAATTAAAATCATATATATTTTCATTTCCAAAAAGTACAAGGTATAAATTCCACCCCAGCCCTGCTACTCCATATTCAAGAGCGGTAAACTTGACTGATTTATCTTTAAGAGAAGGAATCTCAATAAGTCGAAGGTCAGAAATTTCATTGTATATATCCTCACTTCTCAATCGAGCTAGATAATCCTTCAGATCTTGCTTCGGTTCTAATTTTAAAGATATACCACGACGTATTAAATATTGACAACTTTCACCATCCCAACCCTCTCCAGTACCTGACAATAGACCCGATTGTAAGCTATTATTACTGAATTCGAAAGGAGTTAATTTAAAATCTCCTCCCCACTTTTCATTAAATGGTATACGTACAGATAATTCATTGTTTTCGAAAACAACATATGAATTAGGTTCATCACCATTTAGCTTAGGACAATCACTAGGATCGAGTAAATGAGGGTCAGGTGGGTTGGTGTAAAAAAATTCACGCTTGGGATTTGAATAGGTACCATTCCACTCACGGATCATCCACCCATCGTTTGACGGATCATTTTCGCGGACCTTGGAGATTAAAGTGTCATTATTTATTTCGGTTGAAGCTTCAGATTCTGTCTGTATTTCTTCTGCGGGAACCAGATTCTTAGGCAATTTTTCAGGATTGGCAATGAAGAAGGATATTGATGGGGAATTAAAAATCAGTTTATCACCAAATAAAAAAATCAGCGTGACCAAAACTAATCCTATACCTACACAAAGACTGGTAATCAATAAATTTTTTTTATCGTAGATCATACCTATAAATCTCCCAGAAAATCAGCACTTAAATTTAACTTGTCGCTATCAAAAGGTGTATACGCTTCCCCTTCTGTGTTTTCTAACCTCTGAACAATCGTAGCCGGCTTACTATACGAAAAAATCTCTTTTTCGTCAACAATCACGTTCACTGCTTTCTCACACTGATCAATACAGCCACAGATAGAAACCTTAGTTTGAGTTCCAGAATATTTTTCTTGAAGAACACTAACCACAGCATGAGCTCCATCGACCATGCAATCCCCGCCACAACATACTTCAATTTTCTGTATATGTTCTCGCATAATTTAGACTCCCATTGCCACTCTCAAATCTGGTGGCGCTTTCCATGGTGGTTCAAACGTGACTTCCACTTCCACATTTTCAAGTTCAATTCCACAAGAAGCAACCGTATTTTTTACATCCTCAGTAATCTGAGGCCCTGCAAAACAGAAAGGTGTCGTATACGTCATGAGTACTTTTACCTTCTCCCCTTTCTCATCAATATCAATATTATAAATCAAACCCATGGTGACGATATCCACATCAACCTCAGGATCTTGAACATTTTTCAACTGCTCTAGAATTTCTTCTTTGGTAATCATACATTATTTAAAGTTACTGTACCCGCTCTTTTCCACTTCATGTGCCAAATCCGGTCCTCCGCTTTTTACAATAGCACCATCAATCATAATGTGGACCACATCAGGCACTACATAATCAAGAATACGGTTGTAATGCGTAATTAAGAGGACACCAGTCTTTTCATTCTTAAAAGCTTTAATTCCTTCTGAAACAATCTTCAGAGCATCTACATCAAGTCCTGAATCAGTCTCATCAAGTACTGCGTACGTTGGCTCAAGCACTGCGAGCTGTAAAATTTCTGCTCGTTTTTTTTCACCACCAGAAAAACCAGTATTCACATATCGAGTTGCAAACTGAGAATCCATTCCAAATTCTTTCATTTTAGCGACCAATTTTCGATGAAATTCGAGTGGATTCACGGTTGTGCCTTTGAGTGCATTATACGCGAGACGCAAAAAATTAGAAATCGTCACTCCCTCGATTTCAGGAGGGTATTGCATAGAAAGAAACAGTCCATGTTTCGCTTTCAGGTCTGTAGACATCTCAGTCACATCTACTGAATCAACAATAATCTTTCCGTCAGTAACAGCATATTTAGGATGTCCCAGTAGTGTATTAGCAAGTGTTGATTTACCTGACCCATTTGGTCCCATAATTGCATGTACCTCACCAGCTTTGATTTCAAGATTCAATCCTTTTACAATTGGCTTTTCTTCGACTGCAACATGTAAATTTTGTATCTGTAAGCTCATATGCGATGTTATTTAATTGATTCTTGAAACGTTCGAAATATCAGGAGAGCACATTTTTCACGATTGATTCCCACATCAATACCAAGTAATTCAAGTACATTCGCGTCAGTCATCTGTTTCACTTCGTCAATACTCTTATTTTTGATATGCTCAGTGAATAGCGATGCTGATGCCTGTGAAATTGCACATCCCACTCCTTCATACCCTACGTCTACCACTTTTCCACCTTCTATATGCGTATATATCGTTATCTCATCTCCACACGTAGGATTATTTTTATGCGCAGTATACGTAGCATTCTCAATCTTTTTTTTATTCTTCGGATTCCGATACAGATCAAGAATATATTCTCGGTAAATTGTGTCCATTCCCTGATCCATATCTTATTGCTTAAAAGCTTCTACAAGTTCGCCTAAAGCGTGGTCTAATCGATCAATATCTTCTTCAGTTGTATATATACCAATAGAACAGCGTGCAGTCCCCTGTGGCAAATTAAGCTTACTAACGAGTGGCATGGTACAATGGTGCCCTGCGCGAACAGCAATATGTCGTTCATTCAAAAAACCTGCAACATCATGCGGATGTATGCCCTCAATTGCAAATGAAACAACACCAATTCTATTATTCACATTATTCGTACCAATTAATATTCCATGCTTAGACACAACTTCGATTAATTTCTCAGTTACTTTTTTCTCATGTTCAATAATAGTATTCCAACCTAAACTCATAATACATTCCAAAGCAGCACCCAATCCAATCACGCCAGCAATATTAGGTGTTCCTGCTTCAAATCTGCGAGGAATTTCTGCCCAGATAGTTTTCTCATACGTCACGGTATCAATCATGTCCCCACCAAATGCAGCAGGATTAAGCTTCTCGAAAGCTACTGTCTTACCATATACCATTCCCACTCCAGTTGGTCCATACATTTTATGTCCTGAACACACCAAAAAATCACAATCAATTTTTGTAACTTCAATCTGCATATGAGCTACAGACTGTGCTGCATCAACAATCACCAGTGCTCCAACGTGATGTGCTAGTGTAGTTATTTTTTCAATTGGCAAAATAGTCCCAAGTGTATTTGAAACATGTGTAATGCTCACAATTTTTACTTTCTCATCAAAATACTGTTCAAGATTTTCATCTAGTTCAAATGTTTCTTTGTGTACTGAAATAAAACGTAATTCTGCTCCAGATCGTTTTACAAGTTCTTGCCATGGAATAAGATTCGCATGATGCTCAAGCTCAGTCAATAAAATTACATCTCCCTTACCAACTAAATGTTCAAGTCCGTACGCAAGTTTATTGATCCCATCAGTCGTGCCAGAAGTAAAGAATATTTCTTGTTTCTTTGCGCCAAAAAATGCAGCGGACTGTTCTCTCACTTGTTCATACATGGCGCTTGCTTTCTCACTGTCAGCATACACTCCACGATGAATATTAGAGCGGTATTCAGTGTAATATGCATTCATCTTATCCAATACACTGTCGGGGGTAAGCGAACTAGCAGCACTATCAAGATACGTATATTCTGGACGATTTTTGAGAATACTAAATTGTGACCGTAAATCTTTATTCATATTACACAGCTAAGTTTCGATGAATTCTATCCTGCAATTGTGTTCGTACATTTTCATCAGGAATAGCATCCAGACAAGGAGATACATGTCCGTCTACAAAAAGCTGTGCAGCATTCTTCTCACTAATTCCCCTACTCTGTGCGTAGAATAATTTTTCTCGATCAATATGCGCAGTAGTGACTCCATGCGAACATTTCACGTCGCTATTTTCAATTTCAAGATTAGGCACCGCGTTCACCTCAGCACTATTAGACAATACCAAACTATCTTCTTTCTGATATCCCGTACATCCTACAGACTTCTCATCAATATGAATAAGCCCTTGGTACATTGCGCGAGATTTACCTTCCAACACTCCTTTGGTAAGCATGTCAGACGTTGTATGTGATGCAAGATGATACATCGAGTGATACATATCAACCACCGTACTGCCTGCAAGCGCAAATATTCCCTTTACTTCAGCTCGACTTCCAGATTCGTATAAATATGTTCTAATGTGAGACTGAATCAATTCACCTTCAATAGTTCCTTCCATCCATTTGATCAATGAATTTTCTTGCAAATACGCATTTCGGAGTACTGTTCGCATACTTGTATGTTCAGGGTGAGCCACAAACGTAACTTCAGCACCTTTTCCTACAATAATATCAAGCGTATATCCGAGATAAGCACTTCCAGTAATCGATTCAGCAAGAACAACTTTTGCTCCATCTTCAATAACAATAACCACATGAGTTCGTGAAGAATTCTGTATGTCTAACAAAAGAGGGTGAGTAGTCAACGTGTTTGTGTTTTTAACTGTAAAATAAAATTCATCAGTAGGCTGTGCATGCACTAAATTAAAAAGTGGAAAATCGAAGAGATGCTTACTTACAATTGAGCTAAGTTTTTCATTATTTTCTAAAATCGATTGAAGTGCATATTTATTACCAACTTCTGAATCAGATAGTGTTACCACACTCGAACCTGTTTCAAATGTGAGAGTATCATAAAGAAGCTGCTCAAAGTTCATGAGCATTCCAATACCGTAATGAATTGTATATGGAGTTGTCTTCATAATTAACCTACACTTCCTTCCATCTCAAGCTCAATAAGCTTATTCAGCTCAAGTGCGTATTCGAGTGGAAGTGATTTAATTACTGGTTCAATAAATCCCGAAACTACAAGATTCATTGCAGCTTCTTCTGATAATCCACGCGACTGCAAATAAAAGATTTCATCATCCCCTATTTTTCCAACCCTCGCTTCATGTGCAATATCAGTCGTACTATTATTAATCTTCATGTACGGATAGGTGTTTGAAATCGCATCATCGCCAATGAGAAGTGCATCACATTCTACTGATACTTTTGACCGCTCAGCCCCTTTGGCAACTTTTACCAATCCTCGATACGTAGTCACTCCCCCATTTACTGAAATAGATTTCGCTTTGATCGTAGATTTGGTATCTGGTGCTACATGAATCGCTTTTGCTCCAGTGTCCTGATTTTGCCCAGGACCTGCAAACGCGACTCCCAGACTATCTGATCGTGCTCCTCGTCCACGAAGCACTGAAGATGGATAGAGCATAGTTGTTCCTGATCCCATGTTTCCATTTACCCATTCAATTACGGCTTCTTCATCTACGAGCGCACGTTTAGTATTAAGGTTATACGTATTCTTTGACCAGTTCTCGATTGATGAATATCTGCATCGTCCACCTTTTTTTACAAAAATTTCAACTCCTCCAGCATGAAGTGAATTCGCATTGTATCGAGGTGCTGAACATCCTTCGATATAGTGAAGCTCTGCTCCCTCGTCAACAATAATAAGCGTGTGTTCGAATTGTCCGCCTTTTTCAGCATTCATGCGGAAATACGCTTGCAGAGGTAAATCTACTTTTACATTTTTTGGTACATAAATAAATGTTCCACCACTCCAGACCGCCCCGTGAAGCATGATGAATTTGTGATCATTAATTGGAATACACTGAGTCATGAAATATTCTTTCACCAAATCTGGATATTGCTGTACTGCGACATCCATATTTTCAAAAATCACACCCTTGGCTTTGAGATCATCTTTGATTCGATGATACACAACATCACTATCATACTGCGCTCCGGCTCCCCCAAGAGAACTTCGTTCAGCCTCAGGAATTCCCAGTTTTTCAAATGTTTTCTTAATATCCTCAGGAACTGTGTCCCAACTGGTAGATTCACCAGTGTTTGGACGAGCAAAATAAATAATCTCATCGAGATTAAGACCAGACAAATCAGGTCCCCACGTAGGAACTGTTGTTTGTTTAAAATATTCAAAAGCCTTGAGCCGTTTTTCAAGCATCCAGGATGGCTCATTTTTCTGCTCTGAAATTTCTCGAACAATACGGTCAGTCAAACCCGGCGCAGTCTTAAACTTCGACGAATCAATATTCGCCGAATCATACAGCGTTCGATCAATCGTAAAATTGAGTTGAGGTTTATCTGGCATACTTATGAATTCATGTTTCTAACTTTCGCAACGATGTCTGGCAAGACTTCAAGCACTGTATCAATTTCTTTCTCAGTCGTATGTTTTCCAAGTGTAAAACGAATCGCACTATTCTTTCGATGTGCATCATACCCACACGCTTCCAATACATGAGACCCTGCTCGCGAATCTTCAGCACAAGCTGAACCAGTGCTTACACAAATCCCCTGAGCATCAAGGTACAAAACAAGAGCTTCACCGTGTGCTCCAACAAAAGACACATTAAGATTATTCGGTAGCCGTTGATCATCATTAATTTCTGGTCCATTCAAAACAGCTGAAAAAATATTACGCTTAATTCCGTTCCACAATCGATCACGTAATTCTTTAATTCTTTGGTCTTCTGAATTGTTTGAAATGAGTTTGATTGCTTCAGTCATACCCACAACCATAGCCATATCAATTGTTCCGCTTCGTTTGTTGTCCTGCTGTCCCCCACCAACAATGAGAGGTTCTAGTTCTACTCCTCTTCGCACATACAAAATTCCAGAAGACTTCGGTCCATATATTTTTCCGCCATTGCAGGACAATGCATCTACATGAAGTTTTTCAACCGATGATTCAAGATAGAGCACACTCTGACACGCATCGACATGAAACAATGGGTAGATTGTTTTTTCTTTTTTTCGATATTTCAAAATTTCCCGCCCAATCTCTTCAATTGGTTGAATTGATCCAATTTCATTATTCGCATGCATGATGGAAATCAGGATCGTATCTTTTCGAATTGCCTTAATTACATCCTTAACTGACACAAGCCCATACTCATCGACAGGCAGATAGGTAACGTCATAGCCATATGTTTCGAGTGTTCGAACTGACTCCAGTACAGCACTATGTTCAATGCGGGTCGTGATAATATGTCTACCATGTTTCCCGTGTGATCGCGCGATTCCCATGATTGCTGTATTCACTGATTCGCTTCCCCCGCTCACATACGTAATCGTATCTGGAGTAGTATGGAAAAAATCAGCAACTTGTTTTTTGCATTCAGCATATGTCTCTGCTAATTTCTTTGAAGACTCATATAATGATGATGGATTCGTGAATGATTCAGAGAAGTAAGGTTTCATCAAAACAAAAACATGTGAATCAACAGGAGTTGCTGCAGCATAGTCGAGATAGATTGAAGTCTTTTTTTTCATCATACTAATTTTGAGAAACAACAAATCGTGACCCGAGTAAATCAGCGATTTCCGCTTCTACAGATCGGAGTCCATGTTTTGCAGTACACATTGCTTCAAGTTCACAGTTTTCTTTCTTCGTACAGGCAAGAACAGAAAATGGACCCTGCACTGCTTCGATCACTTCTCGGAAAGAAATTTGTGAAGCAGGCTTTAAAAGTCGATATCCCCCATTGATCCCACGTACTGATTCAATCAGTCGAGCTTCACGCAATGACTTGGCGATCCGTTGTAAAAACAAAAATGATATGGTACTTTGTTTAGAAAAAGCACGCAGACTCAAGAGTTCACTTTCATTTAACTTCGAAAGTGCTAAAATGAGTTCTACCGCGTAATCAGTTTGTTTACTTATCGATAACATAACGCATCATTGCATATATCATACTTCTGTAGTATGATATATGAATTACACTCGATTGTCAATCAGTATGAACAGATACAAAACAACTATTCTCTCAAAGAAAACTATTGCTGAAAATATTATTGAATTGCGCTTAGATAAGCCAAAAAATTTTGAGTTTCAGGCTGGACAATTTATCCAAATTATTGCGCCATCAGGTGAAAAACATGTATTCCGCTCATACTCTATATCTTCAACACCCCAGGACAAGTATCTAGAGCTATGCATCAAAATCTACGAAACTGGTATTGCATCAAAACTTCTAAAAAACGCGAGTATTGGGGAAGAGATAACATTACGCGGTCCTGCAGGAAGATTTACCTCAAACGCAATAGAAAGTGATATATACTGTATTGCAACTGGAGTAGGTATTGCCCCAATTATGGGTATACTGAGAGACCAGCTAGAAAATAAAAGCAACAAACAAAAACTGCACTTAATCTTTGGTGTGCGCTATGAAAAAGATATATTCTGGACTGATCGATTGGATGAGCTACAACGCACTCACGCAAACTTTACTTATTCTCTGACACTTTCTCAACCTGAAGATTCGTGGACCGGACTTCGCGGGCGTGTAAGTGAACATCTACCAGAAAACACTTCAAATCTTCATGTGTTTCTCTGTGGAAGCGCTGACATGGTCGCAACAGTCCGAGAAATGTGCGTAATTCGAGGAACTGACACAAAGAATGTTCATTTCGAAATATTCTAGAATATGTAGTAAATAAAAAGAAGTGAATTATTCACTTCTTTTTTAATATTCTGCGCTACTTGTAATCAAAAAGGTAACGTCAAATTCACTCCACCCTGCACACCCTGTTGTACGGCAGCTTTAGATTTTGGTTCAAAATTTACTGGGAATGGCTGGATTTCTCCGGTCAGAGTTGGGAAATACAACATTTTATTCTTTCGACCAAAATCATAGATCTCTTTGGTCACTTTTACATCTTGCTCGCAGTATTGCTTGATCAAATCAATTTTACCCTCTTTATACCACTCCATTGCCTGGAGCCCATCTGCACTCTTCTCAATCTGGAGAGTGGCTTTTGCAAGATCATTCAATTTATAGCGTCTCCCCGTCGATTCTTTTACCACTTTCAGCAAATCGAGATGTTCGATCCGTTTCAAATCCCCACTATAATATTTTGCTAAGATTGGAATATCAAATGACTCACTATTGAATCCAATCAGCCGTTCTGCCTTCTCAAGTATTGGCCAGAGTAATCCAAGCTCATTCTCGTCAAATGAACGATAGGAATCAGTCTCAAATTCATACACCGAAACAACCGTAACTTTCATCGTATTATAATCCTTGATATCACCTACAGTTTCAATATCAAATACAACTTCTCGTGACATAGGTCATTACTGTTTTTTAAATTTGACTGAAAAAACTGGCTCGTAATTATTCTTATACTCATCTGATAATTCAAATGTCTCACCCTTCATCATTTTCGTCAGCGCCATATCATTCAACATTTCCATATCAGATTCTATATCAATTTTCAAATCATCGAGCTTTTGCATTTCACTAGAAAACCCTTCCTTAATAGCAGTCTCAACACGCTTCTTATTTTCACGAAGCATTTTCATTTTATCCATTAATTCCTGATATTCACCATTACCGTCAAGCGCATCCTTAAACATTGCCTTGATATCTTTCTGTTTTTTCTTTGACTCTTGTATACGATTGAAGATCGACTGGATATCCTGTTCCATAGTAAAAATTAGTTAAGTGGAAATATTGTAACACTTAGAGAGCTTAGGAGCAACACTCTTGACAAAATGATATTTTTAGCATATTATGTATCGTCCTAGTGTCAGCAAGTGTACGACCTTTTTAACCTGATGGAACGCTCAATAATCAAGAGGAGCAATCAGTGGCACCTCGCCCACAAAACTAATGTATATATTGCGGGGCCGCTGCTTGAAACATAGCAACGCGACGATTGCCTGAGATGAGAGCGAAGGGAGGGTACCACACAACCTGACACTAGGACCTCTCTCAACTTTTAAACCATCCCGACTTAGTCGAGATGGTTTTTTAATTTACAATCTATCCTTATATTTCAAAACTTCCGCCTCAAATCCACTTCGATGTTCTTCAGTAATCGGATCTCCTGGAGGAAACTCAACCTTAAGTGGATTTACCAGTGTACCATTTTGTCGGATTTGATAATGAAGATGTGGACCTGTAGAGAGTCCGGTTGAGCCCACGTAGCCAATTACCTGACCCTGTACTACACGAACTCCAGATTTAATCCCTTTTGCAAAAGCAGATAAGTGAGCATATTCAGTAGTAAATTTATCATTATGCTTGATACTGACAAAATTCCCATACGCACCATTATATCCTGCAAAAACAATCGTTCCATCTCCTACAGCCATAACCGGAGTTCCTACTGCGGCAGCGTAGTCAATTGCCAAATGCGTTGTATTTCTACCTAAAATAGGATGGAACCTTGCAGTGGTATAACCAGATGTAATTCGTTTATACTCAAGGGGCGCACGTAAAAATGCCTTGATCATAGACTCACCATTCTCATTAAAGTAGGATGGTTTCCCTACTTCTTGTTCATATAAAAATGCATACAATTCTTTGCCGCTATTTACAAATTTTCCTGCACGAACAAATCCAGTGCCAGCGTCCATGCCATTTCGTTTCCGTTTCTCATAAATTATAGAGAATGTGTCTCCATGCTGAACCTGGGTCGAAAAATCAATCGTCCACGCAAATGTGTCTGCAAATTGCATAATCACCGCATCAGGAATTCCAAGCGCCAAAGCATCCAAATACATAGACGAAGAAACCACCCCCTCGACTACAACTTCCTCAACTTCATAATCGATTGGAATAATTTCCGCTCGAGCATCAGCAAAATAAAAGCGAACGATTGAATCACGGTCTCGTTCGTAGTCTAGGTATACTCTTTTACCATCTTCATCTTTTGCAAGTGTCAAAGGTTGGCCCACCTTTACTCGGGTAAAATCATAGGTAGACGACGCCCGGTCAAGAATCTCAAGCATCTCCCCATAATCAATACCCAATGCGTTTGTTGCAATGCCAAATGTATCCCCTTCTCCTATAATATGTGTTTGCAGTGCAAATTCAGGCTCTACCACCTGTACGGAAGTGGTAGTAGTGAGAGATGTATTTACTATTTTTTCACCACGAGTATCACCGCTTTGCACTACAAAAAAATAACTTAAGCCTCCAAAGACTGAAATTATAGTAAGAATAATGGCTATTTTTAGCTTCATACAGTATATAAAAACGCCATCTCATAATATCAAAAATCATGCTCTATGTCATTACTGCTTGAAAAAATAGCTCAACTGAGATAAGATTGACAAAAGACGTATGAAAATAAAAATTGCCTTCTTTGGAACCCATGAATTTGGAGCAACAATACTAAAATCTCTCGTAAGTGACGATCGTTTTTCAGTTGACCTTGTGGTTACGCAACCAGACAAGCCTGTAGGAAGAAAGCAAGTCATGACTCCGCCACCCGTAAAAATTCTAGCAGATACACTTGGAATACGAGCTAAACAGCCAGAAACTCTGAAAAACTTCCATCTTGAAAAAGATGTATTTGATGTAGCAGTAACTGCACAATATGGGCTACTTATTCCCTCACACCTATTTAGTGAAACAAAAAATTGGTTTGTAAATGTACACACCTCCCTCCTTCCAAAATATCGTGGTGCCTCCCCTATTCAATCAGCCTTAATAAACGGTGAAAAAGAAACTGGGGTGACAATCATGATTATGGACGCTGGCATGGACACCGGTGACATTCTTTCACAAGAAAAAATTTCAATTGACGAAAATGACACGTTTCCGGTGCTCGACCAAAAACTAGCGGCCATAGGTTCAACATTACTTCTTGAAACTCTACCAAAATATATCGCAGGAAAAATTACACCACAAAAACAAGATGAAACTCAAGTAACAACGTGTAAAAAACTCTCACGTGATGATGGGAAAATTGACTGGAGTAAAACAACAGAAGAAATTTACAACCTCTACCGAGGCACTACTCCATGGCCTGGCATCTGGACAACACTGAATAGTACACGAGTAAAGCTGATTGAAATAATACCAGGATACCAAAAATTAGAACCCGGTTTGGTCAGTTGTGGAGAAGACTGGATAGCAGTAGGCACAGGCGATGGAACAATTGAAATTTTGAAAATCCAATTTGAAGGAAAATCAACATTGGACGTTAACGCATGTCTGGCTGGATACTGGCTCACACTTGATAAACAAAAATTCATATAAAAAAATCGGCCTTAAGCCGGTTTTTAAATAATATGAGTGGATCGAGGGGGACAGGTTCGATGCATCCTTAATGCTCCTTAGAAATTCGGAACACTAGAATACACTTCCCCTGTCCCCCTAGACTTGGATTAACCGTCAGCACAGTGTGTGCATCCATACAGGTGGGCATCAATGCCGCAGCTCTGCGGAGCGTTCGGTTGCGGGACGTCGCTCGACGTAGAGAGGGTGGCGCGGCCGGGGGTAACGCCATCTGTGGCTTGCAGGACTGTACATAAGGCAAATCCGATAAGGTTGTATCATATGATATACAAAATGTCAAGAATCACGATGTTAATTAATTAAAAATCAGCCTCTGAGGCTGATTTTGGGAACTGAATTATTCTATTTATTCGTCTTCCGTGCAATCCATTCAAGTATTAATAGTGTGGGAACTATATATGGAAAAACCCCATACAATGTATCAGTACCTGAATGTGAATCGTGATCAACAAAGATGAAAATGTGAATGCAAAATAATAGTGCAACAATAGTGACAGCGAAACCCTGCCAACTGATTGGGCAATATATCCAACCCCATTCTCTAAACCATGCTTTTTTCATAAATGATGCTTATCAAAAATTACTCGCTCCGCATTCTCGTATTTTTTTACTCTGCCATACATACCCGGCAACCATCGAAAGGGCTTATTATAAGCAAACGATGGAAGCCATGAGCTGATCGTACCGCCTTTTTCAACCTTAAATAGAGTCTTATCAATCCAGATACCACTCTTCCCTGATTCAGCCATAGTAAGCCATAGATCCCAATCCTGAAATCGTTTTAAAGATTCATCCCACTCAACAGCGTCTTCTGTTTTAATAAGGGAAGTGGTAGTAATATAATTTTTCTTTTTCAATTCTTCAAACGAAAATGACATTCCTCGAAACAATTTTCTTCCAAATAAAAAATTAGAATATGCAAATGATGCATTAGTGTTTTTTTGAAGCGTATCATACATTGTTTGAAGCATGTGCGGGTCTGCAATCACATCAGCATCCCAAAAAATTACATAGGTGCCAACAGCTTCTCTAAGTCCTCTGTTTCGGGCTGCAGGTGCTCCCCTATTTTCTTGCCTAATACACAAAAAACTTCGTTGCTCATTTTCGTACAGTGCACACACAGATTCAAATGTGGTCTGGATGTCTTCAGTGCTACCATCATCAACAATAATTATTTGCAGTGAAGAATATGTTTGAGAAATAAGAGACGTAAGTGATTTCAAAAAAACATCTCGACGATTATATACGGGAACAATAACACTTATGAGCTCCATAACGAATGTATTTCTATTTTTTCTCCACCACGAAGTGAAAGTGCTTCTCGTACCACCGCTCGATCATCCCAAGGAATAATAATTCCTCCTGCGACACACATACCTTGCTCACTTCCTTTCCCAGTTACCAGCACCATATCACCAGCTTCTGCCAGGACAATTGCTCTCTCAATTGCCTCCTTTCGATCTTCAATCAAAAACAAATCTTTACCTGGAATTTTACCTTTTTTTTCAACAGCACGTGATACATCATGCATAATTTCTAGCGGGTCATCATCATACGGATCTTCATTAGTCACCAATACAATATCAGCATGTTTTCCCACATATTCGCCGACACTAAACCTACGAGACTTATCACGACCTCCGCCTGTTGAACCGAACACATGGATAATTCGTCGAGGTGATAATTTAGTTACAACTGTATAGAGAGCTTCAATAGCTTTAGGTTCAAACGCATAATCAACAATAACTTTAAATCCATATTTTTCAGCTTGTGGAATGAATTCGTTCCGTCCTGGAGCATTGGTACATACGCGCGCAGCAAGTATAATTTTATCCCAATCAACTCCAAGAATCGAAAGAACACTAAACACAATGGCGCAATTTTCTGCATTATGTTCGCCATACAATGGTACATGCACCTCATGCTGGTCGATGGAAAACGCAATCCCTTTTTCTTCGCTTCGAGTATCAGAAAGAAGAAAATAATGATCAAGTGCATCAATCATTCGCGCTCCGCGACCAAAAGCATACTTATGGTCAAATTCGCCTTGCGCAAGAAAATCGGGAGCATGTACTGAATCACCATTAACTAATGCAATTTTTGAAATAAAATCAGTTCCAGGACGCGTAAGTAAAGGGAATCCCAGTGTATCAGCTTTTTTCTTGGCACGTCCAAATCGTGCAATATAGCGGAAGATAGATAATTTTGCTTTTTTATAATTCTCAAAACTGCCATGGGATTCAATATGTTCAGGATATAAATTCGAGAGAATAATCATGTCATAATTAATAAACTCATGACGATGCTGCACCGCACCCTCAGACGTAGTTTCCACAATCGCGATTTCACAACCTTTGGTGACCATCTCTCGTAAATATTTCTGTGTTTGCATGCGTCCAAGCATGGTCATTTTTTGATTGTTCAATTTATTCTCTCCTGCAATATGAAAATCAATCGTAGAAAGTGATCCCACGCGATATCCCAATGCTTCGAGCATGTTACGAAGCAAAAAAATAGTAGTTGATTTTCCACTCGTTCCTGTAATTCCAATAACTAATAATTCATTTGATGGGTGCCTATACCGGACAGCCCCGTACCATGCGAATACTAAATGACGAAGATTAAGTATCGACTTCGGTACGTATTTTTTTATCAATTGTTTAATCTTTTGAAGCATACGCCATTTTACACAGTAGGACTACGAAGTGATAACTCATAGACCACATGTTCCAATTTATGTACAGCAGTTTTTGCCTGATCAAATTTATTGCGAAGATAACTCGTAAGATTGCACTCAATAAGCTCACCAATAATTTCTTCTGCAGCACTAGCACATGCAATCACTGTTTTTATATCTCTTGCAGTTGCAGCTTTGATAGCAAATCGATAGAGCTCGCCTGGTACATCAGTAAGCCCTGCAATATACGACTCAGAAGAAATTTTAATCCCTTTTACCTCACCAATGTTGTGAGTAGTTACAAATTGATAAAACAATTCAGCTTCCACAAATTCTTCAAGCGCAGCTTTATACGCACCTTCTTCAAGTGCTCGGCCATCTTTGCTGTATTCTTTGGTAATTTTTACCAATAATGTTCGTGAAGCTTGAAGTTTCTCCTTCGCTTCCCCGACCTGATCCCGATGAAGTGAAAATATCGCTCGCTTTGCCTGGAACAATGCATCATTAGAATCTTTGATCACTCGTTGTCGAACGTCTGCGTATGTAAGCAAATCTTTTCTAATCTTTGAAAGGAGTGAAGTATTGAGCATAATAAAAATTATAATGAAACCATCATATATAGCTTAGTATAGCTAATCTACCACAAAAAACAAGTAAGTGAATAATGTATAAAAAACAAAAACTGCCGTGTTTGGCCCGGCAGTTTTGCGGTGAACTTTTTTCAGTCTGCGTACTATTACGTGCGCAGGTACACCTGGGATCCCATTATTAATCAAGTCCGAGCTCTGTTGCTACACGCTTGTAGCCATTAATTCCAAGTTGACCTGAGGAATTGAGTCCGAACAGCTTCTCGTGCATCTCCCACGCCATACCCTGCTCTTTCGCGCATTCATAAGCTTCAGCTGCTTTCTGTGCATTTGGGTGGAATGATAATGGGAAATGTCTATAGGTAAATCTGATCTTGTCTCCATATTCTGTAATCATCTGTTTGATTGCAGGCTCAAATCTGAGACAGTAGGGGCATTCAAAATCAGAAAATTCCACTACAGTAACCTTTGCTTTTTCATTTCCAAGCCAGATTGCATCTGGTAATTCAGGCATTGTTACTTTGACTACTTTTCCTGTGGTCTGATCTTTCAAAAATTCGAGATCGTCTACTGACTTTCCTGCAAGTGTAGTATCAATTACTTGCTTCAATGCATCATATGGAAAAGCTCCACTTACCAACACTCCGTTTACAAATGTTGCAGGAGTTCCATTTACCCCAATTGTTGAACCCAATTGCTGGTCAGCTGCAACAATATTCGCAGTTTTTCCAGAATCAAGACACTGACTGAATTTTTCAGGACCTTCTACATTTCCACTTGCGTCAGTTACAACCGTGCCGGGCGTTCGAGTAGTCTTAGCTGACACACCGCCACTAAGCATAATGCCAAGCAATACAAAAAAACCAATCGTGCAAAGCACCATAATTCCACCAACAAGACCGGTTACAAACATTTGCTTAGGGGAAAGTGCTTCAAATATACTTCTCTCTTCGGACATAGACTCTCTAGTTAATAAGTAATTGTAGCTCGAGGCACAGTATACCATGTGCTTATGAGTGATACAATTGTGGATAATCTTTTATTACAATATTATAGTTGACAGTCCAAACATACACCTATATCATAAAGATGATATAGGATTTGAGCAAGCTAATCCTTAACACTACTTTTATGAAACACGAACTCTACCAGCTCCCCTACGACTTTAATGCGTTGGAGCCTCACATCGATGCTAAAACAATGGAAATTCACTATACCAAACATCATCAGACCTATCTTGATAAATTCTTAGAAGTGGTGAAAAAATACCCTGAACTTGAGGAAAAATCTGCAGAAGACATTCTCAGATCATTACAAAACCTTGCAGTTGAAGAAGCTGATCGAACTACACTTCGCAATCATGGTGGCGGATTAGTAAATCACAATCTATACTGGTCTATCATGGGTCCACAAAAAAATGAAGATACTAATCTCAAAAAAGAAATTGAAGCTGAATTCGGTTCAGTAGATTCGTTCAAAGAACAGTTCACCACACTGGGAACCAAGCACTTTGGTAGCGGATGGGCATGGCTCGTGCGTGATGAGAATGGAAAATTGAAAACATATTCTCTGCCCAACCAAGATTCTCCCTATATGCAAGGACACACGCCCGTAATCGGTCTAGACGTTTGGGAACATGCATACTATCTCAAGCACCAGAACAAGCGACCAGACTATATCAAGGCATGGTGGGAAGTAGTCACATTGCTATAAAAATATACATTCACTAAAAAAATCCGCACAATTCTCGATGCGGATTTTTTATTAATCTGTCATTGACGTTTTTCAAAAAATATGATAAG
Source organism: Candidatus Magasanikiibacteriota bacterium (assembly GCA_035438805.1). Lineage (GTDB taxonomy): Bacteria > Patescibacteriota > Patescibacteriia > Magasanikbacterales > UBA922 > UBA922. The sequence continues at coordinate 10,010 of DAORJA010000007.1, read as the reverse complement.
TAAATGTCACTGGAATCGAAGTAGTGGTGAGCGTCGTGCCCATCTGCGATTCCAAGGCTCTGTCGCAACCCATTCGAGAGTTCGGTCTCATCGCCAACTACCCATGTGCCGCATAGGCGAAAGGTAAGCTAGCACCTACGCCCACTGCGCTATGGAAGTAGCGAAAAGATGCACGGACCCCAAGAACGGATGACAGAGACCTGTTGAGTGGGCTGACACGCAGTGCGCAAAGCATGTGTGTCAGCCCACTTGCCGATTCATTTGTATAAAAAAACATCCTTCAATTTGGAGGATGTTTTTTTATAGTGCTTACGAGAATTAGTAGTCACTCAACTTCTCAATTACTTCAAAACCCTTAATCTTCTCAATAGCTTTAGCTTCAATCTGACGGATACGTTCACGAGTAACTCCAAACTCTTTTCCTACTTCTTCAAGTGTGTGGGTTACGCCGTCTTCTAGTCCAAATCGCATTTCAAGAATTTTTTTCTCACGTGGAGACAGATCTTGAATTGCTTCGCGGATATAATCTTTCAATAACTCAGATCCTGCCGCAGATGAAGGACTGATATTTTTCACGTCCTCGATAAAGTCAGAAAGTGATGTGTCATCATCGTCATCATCTCCAACCGATGTTTCAAGTGACACAGTGTCTTGTGAAATTTTGATAATATGTTTGACTTTCTCGACTTCTTCTCCCATTTCAGCTGCGATTTCTTCAGGTGTTCCATCACGGCCCAAATCTTGAAGCAATCGTCGTGATACTTGCTGTAATCGATTGATTGTTTCAACCATATGCACGGGGATACGGATGGTGCGAGAATGGTCTGCGAGTGCACGAGTAATCGCCTGACGGATCCACCACGTGGCGTATGTAGAAAATTTAAATCCTTTACGATAGTCAAATTTTTTCACTGCTCGGAACAATCCAATATTTCCTTCCTGAATCAAATCAAGAAGAGATAATTGTTTTCCCACAAATTTCTTTGCAATGGAAACTACGAGACGTAAGTTTGCTTCAATCATTCGTCGCTCAGCTTCCTTGTCTCCGCGCTCTTTGCGCTTTGCAAGAGACATCTCTTCTTCAGCATTAAGGAGATGCACTTTTCCGATTTCACGCAAATACATCTGGATAGAATCCTGAGAAATACTGCCAAGATCAAAATATGATCCTGTTTCTTTATCTGGCTGCTCGCCCTGGAAGCCCTGAAGCATGGCGCGTTTCTTTTCCACTGTATGATTACCTCCCAGAAGTCCTTCCTGACCTTCTACGAGTGAGATACTATTCTTATCCATGAGGTTAAGAAAATATTCATACAAATCAAGATAGAGTTCAGCGCGAGGGAACTTCAATAAGACTTCTTTTTCTGTAAGAAATCCTCGATTGCGCCCCTTGGTTACAAACTCGTGAATCTGATCAGCAGTAGGCGGAAGCGGAATATCTTGTTCAGATTTTCGTTTACCTCCTTGCTGCTGGAAATTGCGTACAAACTTTTTCTTGCCTTGCTTGTCTCGATTAAATCGAGGATTTTTCTTAAACTGGTTTCCGGATTTTGCCCCGCCTATGCGGCGTGTGTGGGCTTTGGCACTAGGTGCCGGTAGTGCTGCTTTTTTTGAAGCAGTGGTGGTACGTTTTTTCGCCTTGGGCGAATTTTTGGTTGTCGATGGTTTCTTGGCCATGACGATATCGATAATTACACTGACTAAACTTTACTCACTAAATTGTTGCAGAGAGCGGAGAAGGGTTTCAATTTGTGTACTATCCCCTGCCGCCTCAGCTTCTGCGAGCGCATTCTGCACACTGCTACGTTTCCGCTTAATCCATTCAGATCGAATCTGCGAGACAAGTATCAGTAGTTCATCTTCACGAGCATCAGCCGTAAAATCAGAAAACTCCTTCTCACCCATGAGAAGAAGTATGTCTACCGGGTTTTCAGCATTAGCTTGTGTATAGTGCTCTCGGACATGTGTAAAATCACACAGTATACGCTGAGTATAGGCTATTTTGAGGGTTTCGTAAAGGTCCTGCTGTACAGCTGTGGAAAACGCGTCAATCATAAAAAAATTCTCTGGAATTTTGAGGGTGAGACTAGGATCAATGCTAAGAAGGGCAAAAAATCTATTGGAGAGTAATACTAGCCGATCCACCTTTACTTCAGGTGCACGTTCTTCTTTTACTACAGTGCGTATAGGGGTAATCTTACGCTGTTCCTGCAAAATACGAGTGATATCTTCGCGCAATACTGATACGTCGACCTGCAGACGATGAGACAGAGTTCCGAGCCAGTGGTCACGCTCAACAGCATACGGAATTCGAGAAATCTCGAGAAGCAATTCATTTGCGATCTGCTGTTTTGCTTTTGGATCAGTAAGTATTTTTTCTTTGAACGAACGATCAAAATACCACTGCATGATATCTTTCGCATGTGCAACTGATTCAAACCACACGTCTTTGTTTTCTTTAATGCACTCATCTGGATCTTTTCCTTTACCTTCGGGAATCTGAATTACTTTTACATTCATTCCATCTTCAATCAATAAATCAATACCGCGTTTTGCTGCAGAAACTCCAGCTGCATCTGAATCAAATGCCATGTTCACATTTACTGAATATCGTTTGAGTAATTTTACTTGATGCTCAGTCAATGCAGTCCCGCTAGTTGCAACCACATTGGTCATACCAGCTTGATGGCATGCGATCACATCCATCTGTCCTTCAACCATCACAATCAAATCTTTCGCCTTGATTTCCCTCTTAGCTTTGTTTAATCCAAAAAGCACACGTGACTTATCATAGAGCATTGTCTGCGGAGTATTCACATATTTTCCCCCACTATGTTCAGTTTCTACGAGTACCCGTCCAGTAAACCCAACAACCGTATCGTGTGCATCCCAAATTGGGAACATAATGCGTCCACGAAAACGATCATAGTACCCTCTTCCACTTCGGGCATCAGCGCCGTCTTTTTTTATTGCAAGTCCAGAGGCAAGAATATCATCAATCGAATGTCCTTTTTTAAGCAAATACTTGGTAAGTAGATCCCATTGGTCTGGAATAAAACCAATCTGCCATGCTTCAATAGTTTCTTTCGTAAGTCCGCGTGTAAGTAAATAATCAAGGGCTGGTTTTGATTGATCTAATTTCAAAAGAATATAGTGAAAAAATTTTGCCGCTTCATGATTGATATCTTTAATGCGATTTTTTTGAGTAGTCTCAGTTGTACTTACAGTTTGTGACAACTGTATCCCTGCTTTATCTGCAAGAAATCGAAGTGCATCTCGAAATTCCATTCCTTCCATTTCCTGAACAAAGGTAAAAATATCTCCGCCTTTTGCACACCCAAAACAATGCCAGCTTTGGCGCTCGCGATTTACCATAAATGAAGGTGATTTCTCATTATGCAAAGGGCAGAGACCTTTATGATTGATCCCCGCAGGCTTCAATTGCACATATTCAGAAATCAAATCGACTACATCAATTTTTTCTTTTATGCGAGAAATATCATCATTCATACTTACCTGAGCGTACAGGATTGTGGATAAACTTTCAAGATTACCTACAATTAATTGACAAGATCTGTAATGGGTCTATAATTAGACTTTGTGTCTAGTATTAGTGGTTAACATCTCCTGCCCCAGTAACATGGGAAACCGTCACAGGTGGTGTAGTCATGCTCGTTCCTTTTCTAGTCTTTCTTGGTGCCTGTATTTTCACGGCGCTCGTGATCATCCATGGCAAAACGGACAGTAAGCTGGTCCCCAAATGGGTGAAGGCACTCGCGATCAAATGGGAGCACTCAGCCGCACAAGCGAAAGCCAAAGCTGAAGCACTGGACGCTCTCGAAAAGCAGTACTCGAAGAAACCGGTCTGTCTCACAGACGAAGAAGAACCCACGCAGTAATAGAAAGAATCCAAAAATCTAAACTCCCTCACTGGTGTTACAACCAGATCAACTCGCACTTGCGAGACCTGGGGAAGTTAGCAAAACACCGCTCGCATCCCCATTGCCGGACCCGATATGTATCGGATTTAGCAACAGGAGAACCTACGAGCGGTGTTTTTGATTATAAAAAATCTTAAATATAAAATTTACAACGCGATAAACGGTTTGATAATAGTCCCCTTAAATTTCTTACCCTGAATTGCTTTCTTGACTTCACCCAAATCACTGCCGCGTACAATTGACACACTCATTCCATATTTTTCGGCGTCCTTGCTTGCAATTGGATCAAAGGGAGAATTTTTTCCTGGTGTCCATACATCTCCTACAATTTCGGTGCGATATGTTTTCCAATCAATGACTTCGACTTTTTGTGCATCGGGAAATTTATTTGGGTCTTTGGTATATACATACTCAATATTTGAAACATTCACCAATTCATTCGCTCCATATGCTCGTGCCAGAAGCACTGCATCAGCATCAGTACTACATCCTGGCTTCCATCCACAAGCAACGATAATAGATTTTGATGTTTTTACAGGTTTGGTCGGATCAAAGATGACTTCACCATACGCATGCTCACCAAAAAACAAACGAACAAAATTCGCATTAAGTCTGGTTGTTTCAATTCCAATCAAATCAAGCGTATGATTTTCGTTGCCAATAAGTGCTTTCAATCCTGCTTGATAGGTGCGTGCAGTAGCTCCCCCACCAACTACGAGAATAAATCGTGTCCCTTTTTTTACTTCTCCGAGGATAAGCGCTTTGAATTTTTTGAGGAAACTGATATCAAAGCCGGTCTGGGGGATGATGATCGAGCCTCCAATGGAGAGAATTTTGGTTTGTCGTTTCGCCATATGCGTGAATGATTAAATTGACTAGCACGTACCTTAAATCCGCTCGACGTGCGATAGGCTACTTTTCCTTTACCCGCGCGATTCGAGCTGTATTTTTTCATACAAAAACTAGTCTCGACGAGAGACTAGACTTGAGATAAGCCAACTTGCAACACTGAATAACAAGGCGCCCCAGAATGCAGGCCAAAATCCATCAACTTCAAATCCTTTGACAATCGAAGACGCAAACCAAAACATGAGTGCATTAATCACGAACGTGAATAATCCCAGAGTCAAAATATTTACCGGCAGTGTCAAAATAAGGATCAAAGGACGAATAAGGGCATTCACAATTCCAAGGACAATTACAGTCATAATTGCTGACCACCATCCCCCAAGTTTAATCCCTTCAACAACATTTGAAATAAGCAAAAGCACGCCTGCATTAAGCCCAATTCGTAGGAGAAAAAGCATAATTCAAACTGATTAATTACTAATAACAGAAGTATAGCATACGAATTCAAACAAGCAATCCAAAAAGTGGATATTTACAGAAAAAATACACTCAGGTACACTAATCTAATAACTTTAAGAATATGACTGATCTCAAGCTGCACAATACATTGACCAGAAAAATTGAAACTTTCAAACCAATTACACATACAAAAGTAGGCCTCTACACCTGTGGACCTACAGTCTATGACTATGCACATATTGGAAACCTGCGTACCTATGTATTTGAAGATATATTGAAACGTACGCTTGCTGCATGCGGATATCAGGTGACACATGTCATGAATATTACAGACGTGGGACACCTCTCAGGAGATGATGATACAGGTATTGATAAGATGGAAAAAGGCGCTAAACGCGAAGGAAAAACTGCGTGGGATATTGCTGAATTCTATACCACAGCATTCAAAAAACATATTACTGAGCTTAATATTCTACTTCCTGATATCTGGTGCAAAGCTACTGATCATATTGCCGAGCAGATTGAGCAAGTGCAGGTTTTGACTGACAAAGGCTACACCTATGAGACAACTGATGGGATCTATTTTGATACAACCAAATTTCCAGAATATGGAGAAATGGCACTACTTCACAAACAAGAGCTGCAAGCAGGAGCACGTGTTGATCTGGGTGAGAAAAAAAATGTACACGATTTTGCAGTCTGGAAATTTTCGAATCCTGTCGAAAAAAGACAGATGGAATGGGAAGCCTTCGGACGAATGGGATTCCCTGGCTGGCATATCGAATGTTCTGCTATGAGTATGAAATATCTAGGAGGTCATTTCGATATTCATTGTGGAGGAGTTGATCATATTCCCGTTCACCATACCAATGAAATCGCACAAGCAGAGTGTGCAGGAGCCAATCATCCGTGGGTAAACTACTGGCTCCATGGAGAATTTCTGTTGATTGATGATAGCAAGATGTCAAAATCAGATGATAATTTTATTACACTAGATACCTTGACTAAAGAACATTACTCTCCACTCGCCTACCGTTATTTTTTACTTCAAGCACATTACAGAAAGCAGCTCAGTTTTTCATGGGAAGCGCTTGATGCCGCTGTAACCGGACTCAAAAATCTGTACAGAACCGCAAAAAAACTGGGCACCACAGTCGGATCAGTGAATGAAGAATACATGACTCGATTTATCGAAACTCTCATGAATGATCTGAATACTGCGGAAGCACTCGCACTCGCGCAAGAACTTCTGAAATCCGATGTTTCTCCAGAAGACAAGCTTGCAACTCTCTACGCATATGACCACATATTAGGGTTGGATATACAAAAGGCAGTTGAAGAAAAAATCGAAATCCCACCATCTGTGGCAAGCAAGCTGACGCAACGAGCTTTTGCACGCCAGAGAAAAGATTGGGAAGCTAGCGATCGACTTCGGGACGAAATAAATGAATTAGGATTTGATATTGACGACACTAGTGACGGACAAGATGTGTCACCGCGTGCATAACTTCTGTTATTTGTAGCTAAACATTTTATTTTTTGCTATACTAAAGCGCATATATTAATTCGGTGCGCTTTTTTATTGTCATTATAGTCAGTGTATGACTCCACGTGACGGTCGCGATCCAAAAAAATTTACTGAACAGTTTGGAATTGGCACGACAGAAAGCAATTCATTTCAAATTAAAAGAGAAACTCCGACAACGGAGTCTTCTTCAGTATCCCCCACCCCTGAAACAGAACAAACACTAGAAACAAAAGAGCAGAAAGTAATCCTTCCCGAAGTAAAAAACGAAAATATTGAATCAGTGATAAAAACGTTGACGGGAAAATTGAAAATGAACAAAAAAAAGAAGACAGTAATTCCAACTGTCAAAGATGAGTTTACACTTAGAGTCGAAAAAATCATGGAAGAAGGACTGGGAGATGCATATAAAGAATTGACTACTGTCCAAAAACAAGAATTCAAGATTAAAGGTGAAGAAACTGCATGGAAAATCCGCGAGTTGTTCAAAAAGACGCATGTCAAAGTAAAAGAAGTTTTCAGATTGCTCGTGGAATGGCTTCGCATACTTCCCGGTGTCAATAAATTCTTTATCGAACAAGAAGCGAAAATCAAAGCAGACAAAATTCTCACGCTCAAAAAACATCAAAACTTCGAATAATATGTTCCCCATCCTCCAATTCACGGCAGGATTTCCAGACTCACAAACAGGGTTAATCGCTCCGTCTATTGCGATTCCTGGTTTTACCGTAATACTCGTTGCAGTAGTCCTAGTATCAACTGTCGCGACTATTTTTATTGTAAGGAGTGTTCTCCATTCACTTCATAAGGTACAGAAAGCATTCGACCGAGTGGTATTGCACGTATTAGTTCCAAAAGAGAGAAAATCTGAAGGCTCAAGCAATATGCAAGAAGACCGACTGGAGCATGTAAAAGAAGAAATCGGAATCACTGAGACTTTTTTCTCCACTCTTGCGGGACTCAAACCAGAACATGGCTTAAAGGCATGGTTTACCGGGAGAAACGACCATATCTCATTTGAACTCGTAGTGCATAATAACTTAATCAATTTTTATATTGGCGTACCTCAAAAGCTAAAGGCTTTTATTGAACAGCAGATCAACGCGCAATACCCCTACGCACATATTGAAGAAATTACTGATTATAATATTTTTGGAGAACACAGTTCGATTGTTGGGGCATACCTCAAAGGAAAAACAGTAGCAGCTCTCCCCTTCAAAACCTACAAAAAAATGGACTCAGATCCTCTTGCTGGAGTACTGAATACTCTTGCTCGCATTCGAGAAGGAAATGCTTCAGCGGCCATACAGTATGTAGTGCGTGTGGCAGATAAAAAATGGCGAAAAGAAGGCGTGCATATTGTTCGTGAAGTACGCAAAGGCAAACACTTTGAGGATGTAATCGGGGGAAAAAATAAATTAGGAAATTTATTACAATCAGTTGGAAGCGAAGCGCGCCGTCAGGTCTTAAATACTCAGGAAGATAAAAAAGAAAAAGAAAACTACCAACCCTCAGGGCTCGAAGAAGAAATGATGAAAGGAATTGAGGAAAAATTAATCAAAGGAGGATTGGAAGTAACCATGCGTGTGGTTTCAGCTTCAGACAATCCAGAGCTCGCGAGCCTTAATCTGGATAATATCGTCAATTCATTTGCCCAATACAATCTGTATCGATACGGCAATTCTCTTGGCGCCGTGGTACCCAAAAATCCTCAAAGTATTATTAGATCATTTATCTACCGTTCATTTCACGAAAAACGCATGACGGTGGTGAATACCGAAGAAATGGCAGGATTCTGGCATCTACCCCTCCATTCTACTGAAGCTCCAAATATCAAATGGTTGCTTGCACGAAAAGCACCACCACCACCAAATCTCCCACACACGGGAATTGATCTCGGACGTGTAATTTATCGTGGACAAGAATACCCCGTAAAAATGAAAGACGAGGACCGCAGACGCCATCTCTATGTAATTGGTAAATCTGGAAGTGGCAAATCAGTATTTATCGAAAACATGGCAGTACAAGACGTAATCAATGGCAAAGGAGTAGCGGTCATCGATCCCCACGGAGATTTTGCAGAATACGTTCTCGAACATATTCCCAAGGAGCGCGCAGACGATGTCGTAATCTTCAATCCTTCTGATTTTGAACGACCAATAGGCTTGAACATGCTTGAGGCAAAAAGTGAGGACGAAAAAGATTTTGTCGTGCAAGAAATGATCGCAATCTTCTACAAATTGTTCCCGCCAGAAATGATTGGTCCGATGTTTGAACACAACATGCGAAATGTGATGCTGACACTCATGGCAGACCTCGATGATCCGGGTACAATCATCGATATCCCCCGCATGTTTACCGATGACGCATACGTGAAAAAATATCTGGTGAAATTAAAAGATCCCGTGGTCCGCGCATTCTGGGAAAAAGAAATGGCAAAGACCAGTGATTTCCATAAATCAGAAATGCTTGGGTATCTCATTTCAAAAGTAGGACGCTTTGTAGAAAATGAAATGATGAGAAACATCATGGGTCAGCAAAAATCTGGATTTGATTTCAGAGATATCATGGATAAACAAAAAATCCTGATTGTAAATCTCGCAAAAGGAAAAACAGGTGAAGTAAACGCAAAATTAATTGGCTTGATTATCGTAGCGAAACTTCAAATGGCAGCTCTCGGTCGAGCAGATTTACCTGAAGAGGAACGAAAAGACTTTTACCTCTATATCGACGAGTTCCAAAACTTTATCACTGATTCTATTGCAACTATTCTCTCTGAAGCCCGCAAATATAGACTTGATCTGATTGTCGCCCACCAATACCTAGGACAGCTCATGGATGAAAAAGGACGATCAGATATCAAAGATGCAGTATTGGGTAATGCCGGGACAATCGCTTCTTTCAGAATCGGACCTGAAGACTCAGAGCTCATGGCTAAAGAATTCGCACCAGTATTTGGTCCATACGACCTCATGAATGTAGAAAAGTTTACGGCTAATATCAAACTACTGATCGATAACGAGCCTACCAAGCCATTCAATATGTCAACATACCCGCCAACGCGAGGAAACAAAGAGCTTGGTGAAGCAATTCGCGAACTCTCACGCTTGAAATATGGACGTGACCGACGTATTGTAGAAGCAGAAATAATGGAGCGTACCAGACTAGGAGAAAGTTCAGAAAACAGCAAAACAGATATGATTGAAGCAAGTCTCTAAAATCAAAAATAAAAAAAT
>DAORJA010000006.1:0-30703 GCA_035438805.1 Candidatus Magasanikiibacteriota bacterium | reverse complement strand
AGCGCATTTGCAACTATTGGAAATGATTGGGGCGCTCCCTATCGAATATTGAATGAATCGAACCGCACCTCATACGATATGATGGCACGAGAAATTGCAGACACCATCCGCAATCTTGGCTGGGTCGGATTATTTGGAATTGACGCAATCTGGAGTACCAAAGAAAACAGATGGTACTTAATAGAAATTAATGCGCGCCAGCCTGCAAGCGCCTCATACGAAAGTGAACTTCAAAATAACATAAAAAAAGACGAAGACACACTTACAATACTCGAAGCACATGTGAAGTCATTACTCGGTGAATCATTGAATGACGCAGTGCTCATAAAAATCTCTGATGGAGCACAGATTATTCAGCGAGTCACCAAAAAAGTTGATTCACTGCAAAAACTAGAAAACAAAATCGAGGAGTTACAAAAACACAATCTCAAAGTGATTAGCTATGAAAATACTGAACACAATAGTGATCTCATACGCATACAATCTGAAACAAGTATTATTGAAGTGGATAATGAATTTACTGGTGTCGGAGAAAAAATTGAATCTATTCTCAATTAACCTATGACCACGTCTTCCCTCTCTCCCCAAGCTCTCGCAGTGATTGATTCATACGAACACCTTAAAATTGGCAATAAAACTATCAATTGTCCATATTTCAATAACCGAACCTCAAATCTACGCGGAGCTCTTCGAGTGCTTGTAGGAAAAGGAACTCCAGGAGAAATTGCTGATGAAGCTCGAATTATTTCATTGCGTGATAAATTCGAACTCGATGAATTAAACGAAGGTGATCTCATAAAATTTCTCACCGAACAACATCTCGGAATTGATTGTGCGGCTTTTGGATACTATGTTCTTGATGCAGAACTACAATCGACTCAAAATAAAAAACTAAAACAACTATTATCATTCAAGTCAAAAGGATTACTCCGCAGACTGATTGCAAAATTTAGAATTGTAGAAAACACAGGAGTATTAGTGTTTAGTGAAAATTCAAAAGAAATAAAATTAGATGAAGTGAAACCAAGCGATACCATCATCGCCTTGGGTGGTGGAATCAGACATGATTACAATCATATAATCATTATTACTTCTGTTACCAAAGATCAATCAGACAAACCACAATCGATGGAATATGCGCATTCGTATACCTGGAAAAGTGAAGGCAAATATACCAAAGGTATTCGACGAGGCACAATTAAAATCACCAAACCAGAAGGAACAATTCTCGAGCAACAATGGACTGAGGATGGAAAAACTGGTGAAAAAAATGAAACGTGGACATACCTCAAATCAGCTGATACAGTAAATATAAAGAGTATATATAAATCTTAAACATATGACAGAGTCTAAGAAAGGTCCATTCTGGGGTGGTGCAGCCGAAGTATGGCACGAAAAAAAACCTGAATATATAAAAAAAATAGATTCTTTGAAAAAAGATCTAATCGAAATAGATGCTGATATTGATGATATAGACGAAAAAATTAAAAAATTACGAGACCAACGTAAAAAACTAGAACAAGAAGCTCAACATGCAGAAGAACTGAAAAAAGGAATAGAAGAAATCTACAAATTATTTGATACTGATAATTTCGACACTTTGAGAGATCGTCTTACACTCCTCAAAGAAGCAGAAATAGGGAGCATACAGATTGGTAAAAATCCTGAAAATAATTTTACCATTGACGAGATTAATTCTTTTGTAAAAGGTGTAGTAAAAGAGTATAGCAAGCCAAAAACTCAAAAGATGTTAAGCTCCAGCGACCTTAACGAACAGCTAGTAAGTGAATTAAATGAGCGCGGAATTCCTGCTGAAAAAATAGGTCGTGGGAGTGCGCAAGGGCTGCAAGAGTGTCTGGTTAAATGTGTTCTAAATATGTTACAACAAAATCTCAACCAAACTGGTGTAGTATCTCGAGAGAGCATCTTGGGAAGTGACTTACGCAGTATTGATGAATTAAGGAAAAAAATCGAAGATAGCAAGTAACTTGAATTTTTCTTCATTTTACAGTAGACTGGAATGGCTTAATTAAGCCATTCTTTTTTATCCGCCGAAGCTTTTGCGAAGGTGGATGCCCTATTGTATACACCAACTAATGTATGGTAATTCCTGAATCTTCACTCGACCTTCTACGCTCAATGATAGGCTATGGACTCCTCGCAAGCATTGTTGCTTTTGTCTGGACCCCCCTGCTTACCAAAATTCTCTATCGATACAAACTGACCCGGCGTCCAGAATATGACGCTACTCTTGCTATGGGCGCACGCAAAGGAAAAGCTGGAGTTCCAGTCATGGGAGGTCTATTAGTCATTGTCACAGTTGCAATACTCACCATGATTTTCAATTGGGAAAGAAAATACACATGGGTACCAATCGGCGTAATGCTTCTCTCGGCGCTTCTTGGTGGAATCGATGATGTGATGAATATATATGGACAAAAACGCCGAAGCCGCAAACTAAGCCAAGTATTCCGTCTCATTCGTGTACATCATGACTGGAAAATGCGTTTCTGGTATGTAATCACACTTCCCTGGTCACTTTTCAAGAGAACTTCAGTCTGGCTCTCAAGACACCCAGGCCGTGGAATCCATGTGCACGAAAAATTACTACTACAATTCCTTGCAGGAGGAATCACAGCTTGGTGGGTATATTTCAAACTAGGAGAAACCTGGAGAGAAATCCACATTCCATTTGATGGCTTTATAAATATTGGCTGGTGGATTATTCCGCTCATCATTTTATTTGTTATGTTTACTGCAAATGCAGTAAACGTTGCAGATGGAATGGACGGTCTTGCGGGAGGATCGCTCCTCATTACATTTGCCAACTTAGCAATTCTCAGTTGGCTTGAGGGATACCAAGAAATCGCCATATTAAACACCATGGTATCGGGAGCTCTAATCACCTATACGTATTTCAATATCAAACCTGCACGCTTCCAGATGGGTGACGTCGGGTCACTCGGTCTTGGAGCTCTTCTCGCAATCAATACGATTGTCATCAATCACATGCTTCTTCTACCACTATTCGGCTTTATTTTCTTCGTTGAACTCATGAGTGTTATTATCCAGATCATTGGTCGATACACGCTCGGACGCCGCATCTTCTCCATGGCGCCCATTCATCATCATTTCGAACTTCGTGGATGGAGTGAAGAAAAAACGGTAATGCGTTTCTGGATTATGCACGCGGGAATGGTGTTACTTGGTCTCTGGATTGCACTATATTAAAAAAATACGTACAGTACATACGTATTTTTCCGAAAAAACACCGATAAAAAGATTATTTCCCTTTTTTCATCATAACCACGTTGTATACCACTGACAATGCACCAACAATAGTCACTGTCCATGCAAGACTTTTTTCTTCCATCATGGCAAGCATGATAAGTCCTACAAACAACACAATGCCGCTCAACATCAACCGAGTTTTTGTTGGAGGGGCAACAGGATTTTGTTCCATATATAAACCCTTAAAAATAAGATGACTGGAGTATAACATACGTTACAAAAAATAAAAAAACCTTAGCCTTATGAAGACTTACCTCTCTTGGAAAAGACAAACACTCACTGATTTCTCATCAGAAAATATTAGCACCTCATACGCTGATGGTTTTGTTTTTACACGTAGAGGAAAAGGTGAAATGGATCAGACTCGCAGTGTGCGAATTGATCTAGCAAAATTTGAATTATCAAGTGAGAATCGACGTGTACTCAAAAAAACTGACGAAATTGCGCTTGAGACAATTCCACTTCCCTATTCTGACTATCATTGGTCAATCGGAAAACTTGCCAAAGATTTTTATACGACCAAATTTGGTGATGGAACGTTTAGTGCAAACAAAGTAAAAGAAATATTGACTGATGCAGATAATAGTAATTTTAATCTGCTACTTCGATATACACACCACGAAGAAGCTGTTGGTTATGCTATTTGTTACACAAGTGACGAAATACTCCATTACTCATATCCTTTCTACGAACTTACAAATGTTGCTCAGTTTACCAATATCGGTATTGGTATGATGACCAAGGCGATTCAATGGGCAAAGGATAATGGAAAAAAATATGTATACCTAGGCTCTGCTCAGCGACCTACTGATACGTACAAATTTCAATTTTCTGGCTCAGAATGGTTTGATGGAGAGAGATGGAATAGTATTGTAGATGAGTTAAAAAAAATTCTAAGCGTATGAAAATCCACTTTATTGGAATTTGCGGCGTAGCCATGGGAGGCCTCGCACTCGCATTGAAAAAAGCCGGGCATGAGGTGACGGGTAGCGACAAAGGATTCTTTCCTCCTATTTCAACATACCTAAAAGATAATAGCGTTCCCTACTATCCAGGCTGGCATCCAGATAAAATGATAGAACACGGTGTTCCAGAATTGGTAGTAGTAGGAAATGTCGCGAGTTCCACCAATCCAGAATGGGTTTATGTACAAGCAAATAACATTCCATATGTCTCATATCCAGAATTGATCAAAAAGTTTTTCCTCAAAGAAAACTCTATTGTCTGTAGCGGAACCTACGGAAAAACTAGTTCTGCAGCACTCCTGTCACAGATTTTGTCTGACGCAAACTATAATCCAAGCTACATGTTTGGAGGATTAAGTATTGATGAAATTCCTTCAGCAGTGATTGGGAATGGTATGTGGAATGTGCTCGAAGGCGATGAATACAAAACTGCACGATGGGACAATAGTCCAAAATTTGCGCATTATGATCCCACACATTTATTGCTCACCGCAGTCGAATGGGATCATGCAGATATCTATCCAACCGAAGAAAAATACGCAGAAACATTTGAAACACTCGTTCAATCACTTCCTAAAGATGGTCTATTAGTCATATCAGAACGCGCACATAAATATACTGAATATGCGAGATGCAAAACAGTGAGTTACGGGCTGAGCGAACATAATGATTACATGTATTCAAATCTTTTCAGTAATAAAAATGGAATTGAATTTGATATTACTCACGATAAAAAGACCTATCACATACACAGTCCATTTATAAGTGAATACCAGGCAGAAAATATCACCGGGTCTTTTGCACTCGCGCATTCAATTGGAATTGAACCAGATTCTATTATCAGATCAATCACATCACACAAAGGATTGAGACGTCGAATGGAAAAAAGATTGGAAGGTGCGATTACTGTGATTGATGATATCGCCCATTCACCTACGAAAGCTGCATCGGCACTTTCTACTGTTCGAAAAATTACCAAAGGAAAAGTCATTGCGCTATTTGAACCAAACACAGGAAATCGACAGCGCAGCGCGACAGAAGGATACAGTCATGCATTCAAAGATGCTGACATGGTTATTATTCCGCGTCTTACGATTATCAAAGCTGACAAAGATTCAGATAAACCACTTGATGGTACTGAACTTGCAGAAGTAATTAGCAATACACACCCTAACGCTCAATATATCGACGAAGATACTACAGTAATAGAAACTCTGGTTGCACAAGCAAAAAAAGGAGACACTATTGCGTTTCTTGGTAGCCATGGATTTCGTGGTATGATTGAAGAATTAGTAGAGAGAATAAAAAAATAATATGCCGATACCCAACCAGGCAAAAAAAGTATTCGAGGGAATTATTTTCGACGTCTACCAATGGGAGCAGGAAATGTTTGATGGAAGTAAACAAACATTTGAAATGCTCAAACGCAAAGGAAGTGTGCAAGTACTGCCTATTATCGAAGATAAAATTCTCATAGCTGAAGAAGAGCAGCCACATTTGTCCAAACGATTTGGACTTATTGGGGGCGTACAAAATAACAATGAAGAACCACTCGTAGCAGTAAAACGGGAAATGCTTGAAGAAACAGGATATTCCTCAGAAAAATGGCAATTACTTAAGACAAGAAATCAATTTAATAAGCAAGATTGGGTAATATCCACTTTTATTGCCCGTGACTGCAAAAAAATATCAGAACCTCACCTCGATGCTGGTGAAAAAATAAATCCGTTACTCGTAACATTCGATGAATTTATGGACATTATTCTTGAAGAGAATTTTCGTTCAAAAGACCTAACACTCGACATACTCACACTTCACTATCAGGACAAGCTCGATGAATTCAAAAAAATGCTATTCGATTAAGGTGTCATTCCGAACGACCGAGTCTTCGAGGGAGTCGAGGAATCCCCTGTAGTAGTAAGATACTAACTCAGATCAATCCATTCTGGATTCATATCTGAAATTAAATTCTCCTTTTTTTCACGCCTCCACTTTTTCAATTGTTTCTCACGACGAATCGCCTCATCGATAAAATCAAATCTTTCGTAATATAAAAGACGGGTACAACCGTATTTTTTGGTAAACCCGTCATTTAATTTATTCTTGTGTTCTAACACACGTCTCTCTAAATTATTAGTAACACCAATATAAAGAGTACCGCTTTTACTCCCCATGATATATACGTAATACAATTTGTAATACATACACCTCCTGATATCAAGGGATTCCTCCACGCGCCCTACAGGCTTGGTCGGAATGACACGAAAACGGTCAATTATTTCCCCTCATCTACAATTTCCGCTGATACTTCCTCGCCTACATCAGTAACGACGAGGGTAATCCCACAAGTATCACATTCAAGTACCTGATCAACGGCGAGATTGGGAAATGTTGAAATATCAACTTCATTCTTACATTCTGGACAGATAAGTCTCATACATGATAGTGTTTACTTCACCTGCCCGAGCATAAGCTACGACAGGTATTATTAATACAAAAAACTATAACACGATATTTTCCAGTAGTCAAAATGTATGAAAACTACCCAACAATCATATACACAATTGAACAACTCACTCGGAGTCGAGGTATACCTAAAACGTGAAGATCTCCATGCGTTTGGATCCCATAAAGGTCGTTCAATTCCATATATGATTGAACACTACGTAAAAAGAGAAAGTAAAACTTCGTTTGTTATTTCATCTTCAGGAAACGCTGCTCTTTCTGCGATAAAGTATGTGCATCTGCATAACAAAAATAACACTGAGACTCCCCTTCACCTCACCGTCTTTGTAGGGCAAAAAATCTCACCAAAAAAACTCAGTGTTCTTAATACAGAAAGAGAAGAAGATACACATATCACCATTACACAGACTGAGAGACCAAAAAAATCCGCACTCCAAATGCATAAAGCAGGAACCGCATTAAATCTCCGACAATCAACTGATGATCTGGCACTTGAAGGCTATTTTGAATTAGCAAAAGAACTTGCACGTATTCCAAATCTTTCTGCGATTTTTATTCCTACATCATCAGGAACAACTGCACAGGCTTTGGGTCTTGAATTTGAAAAACTAGAAGGACCAAAACCACAAATTCACATTGTGCAAACCGAGCATTGCCACCCCATGGCTGAACATTTTGATACAGAATTTACCCATACAGAAACGTCTCTAGCCGGAGCAATCGTCGACAATGTCGCTCATCGAAAAGAGCAAGTAATCGATGCAATAAAAAAATCCAATGGCTCAGGTTGGATTGTAAGTGATGAAGAAATCAAAAATGCAATTACACTGATCGAAGAAACATGCGAAATCCTTATCTCTCCAAATTCTGCGCTCTCTATTGCAGGATTAGTAAAAGCTCTACACAAAGGTTTGAAATTCGATGGACCAGTCGCCTGCTTGATTACAGGAATGTAATTATTTTTTGATAATACTTCGGACCATTCGAAACACACTCTCTTGTTCTTCAAACGAAGATATCGGTTCTTTTTGAAACAAATCAATCCATTTCGCCTCATGCTTCCGATCATGAGCTTTTGCTTTTTTAGGCTGTAATTCTATTTGTTCTGTAGTGTACAAAAAATAATACATATTCTTCCACTCGTCTCCAATGTACTCTTTCCGTTCAGTTTTTATAAGAAAACGTTCATAGCTCAAATCAATAACTCCAACCTCTTCACTAATTTCTCTTCGCGCAGCTTCTTCCAATGTTTCTCCTGGATCAAGATGGCCTTTGGGAATAAACCAGTAGTCAGATTTTTCTAAATTTGTGTCACGTTCAAGTGCCACGAAATATTTCTCACCTTCTTTTCGTACCACGACTCCCCCAGCAGAAGGAACACCAGTCCACTGATTTCTAATAATACTTACAATATTATGTCCTTCATTTTTCGTGCTTCGTTTTCCTTTTTTTGAATAATATTGCTGCTCTACTATAAAACCAGATTGAATACACAAATCAAATAACTCAGGCAATTCATATCCATGATAATATCGACTCCCTGGCAACTTCTCTCCAATAGGTGTAAGCCATGGCACAAGCACATCTTGTCTGTTACCATCAACTATTTCCCACTTTCCGCGATCAATATATTTCTGCGCATTGTCTGATAGTACATTCCAATTGGTCATGAGAATAATTCCACCAGGCTTGAGTACACGCTTCATCTCACTAAGCGATTTCAATCGAGAATCACGATCAGGTAAATGGTTGAAAGTTGCGACACAAATAATGACAGAAAAAGAAGCATCCTCATACGGAAGCTCAGTCATCTCCCCTACACCAAAACGTACACCTGGATTTTTTTCTCGCGCTATAGAAATAAGATTTTCACTCTGATCAATTCCGGTGTACGGTACTTGCAAATTCTCGCATAATTGGTATACTCTACCGTTCCCGCATCCAATATCAAGAACCGTGTCCTCCTTCGTGATATACTGGGAAAAACTTTTCAAATCATCCCACACAAATTGACGGGTATCAGAAAAATACGAGGCAATCGTATTGTAGACATCTTTATTCTGAGAAATGAAATCGTGTTTCGACATAGCGTATGAATGAAATCGCAGAAAAACTAATGAAATATATTGTCGATGATAAGCCTCTAACCAAGGACGATTTTGACGATGCAAAACGCCGAGGAGCTTCGAAATTGAACATTCGACAGCCTGCAAATCAGGCGTTGCTCATAGCCTACCAGAGTCTTATTGAAAAGAAAAGCATTGTGTCCGACGAACAGATGGAATTTTTCTTACGCAAAGCTAATGTGCGAACGCTCTCTGGAGTAGTGATTATCACCTCTCTCGTAAAACCATACACTTGTCCTGGTAAATGCATTTATTGTCCAACTGAAGTCAAAATGCCAAAAAGCTATATTGCCACCGAACCAGCTGCAGCGCGCGCTCTACGGCTCGATTTTAGTCCCTACGAGCAAATGAAGAGGCGTATTGAAATGCTCGAAATCAATGGTCATCCTACTGACAAAATCGAATATATTTTGAAAGGTGGAACCTGGAATGCATATCCGCTCAAGTACCAATATTGGTTCATTCTCGAATCATTCAAAGCATGTAACGACTTTAGCCGAGAAGTTCCACTTGGTCCTACACCCGAAGAATATTGGAATGACAAATCTATTACTGATTTGCAAATCGATGTAGAGCAGGAGCAAACAATCAATGAATCAACTGGGCATCGCATTATCGGTCTCACACTTGAGACCAGACCAGATGCCATTTCTCCAAAATCAATTCATCACATGCGTCTCCAAGGATGTACTCGAATCGAACTCGGACTCCAGGCAACTGATGACAAAATTTTAAAACTGATCAATCGTGGTCACACGGTGCAGCAATTTCGGGATGCTATTTACCTTCTTCGTGAAGCTGGATTCAAAGTTGATCTACACTTCATGCCTGATTTGCCTGGCACCACACCTGAGCATGACGTAGAGATGTACAAAGAGATTTTTTCAGATCCCGGGCTTCGTCCAGACATGATCAAAATTTACCCAAATACTGTTATCAAATCTGCTGAATTATACCAGTGGTTTCTTGATGGACGATACAAATCATATGGAGATGAAGGATTGTTCAAAGCATTATTAGAAATGAAACTAGGCACCCCCAGATACTGCCGCATCTCTCGCCTTATTCGGGATATACCAGCGACTGAAATTGAGAATGGAAATATCATCACCAACTTACGCGAAATGCTTGAATATCAACTCAAAAAAGAAGGAAAGCATTGTGAATGTTTGCGTTGTCGAGAAATTTATCGACAAAAAGACAAGATAGATCCAGATATTGAGCCACAACTTTTTGTAGATACCTATGAAACCATTGGTGGAACGGAATACTTCATTTCAATGGAAGACAAAGATCGAATTGCGGTGTATGGTTTTCTTCGCCTTCGTATCCCCCACTCTAATGGAATTCCAGATTCATCGCCGGTCGTAGCATTAAAAAAAATACTTCCCGAATTGCAAGACGCTGCATTTGTGCGCGAATTGCATGTGTACGGTCAGATGATTGGAATCGGAAAAACAAAAACCATCGGCAGTCAGCACAAAGGATACGGGAAAAAATTAATGGCTGAAGCTGAGCGTATTACCAGAGAAAATAACGTACACAAACTTGCAGTAATTTCAGGAGTCGGTGTGCGTGGGTATTATGAAAAGCTTGGTTACAAAAAAGAAGGAACGTACATGATTAAAGAAATAACATAAGAAGCTCCTATTCGGAGCTTCTTTTGATTTGAGAACGGGGACCAGGAACTGCACAACGTGTGTGCAGCCCCCGGCAACCGGAGGTGGGAAGTCTCTAGACTCGCATGTTCGACTCCGACTGGTGCGGACCGGCGACTTCGCTCGGCGCACCGAAGTTCGGGACGTCAGACATGAGGTTCAGATTCTCCGACCGCGCTTCAGCGCTTTGCACCATCACGTTCGAACGACCGCGAGTAGCGACTCGAAGCTTGTTGGCGCTTCGGTCGCGGCACTTTCCTTCTAGCTCTGACATGACATTCTCCGCATAGTGTAGACGTCAGGGGTTGCGGTCAGACCGCGAATTGATGGGAGGCGAACTATCGTGCGGCGAATTGACTGCACGATTTGCTTCTATCACCCTGCTCAGCTGATGGGGGTACGACTCTTTGAATCGTTCTTCCATGCTCTTGGAGCTCGGAGTAGGCTTGGGCAGGGCTTCTTTTGCATTCCACTCTACAGACATCATTCCTCCAGTAACGGCTAGGTTCGAAACACTTAGCACTTTTTGAAAATCGAACCGAGCACCGAAACAGGATACAGGAAAAATGTCATTTTGTCAAGGCTGTGTATAAAAAAATAAGCTCTATTACAAGCATATAGATGTTATGAGATGAACCGATGGGACCTGTGCGTTCGCACAAGCCCCATCAGAAACGTCACTGCCACTTGCCGCGGCCCCGCTGCTGGTGCTTCGGCGTACGAGACGTCTGGTAGGACTGATCGGCCTTGGTGCCGATCGAGCCATCCACGACACACACAGTCTGGTCCAGCTGCCGAGACTTCGACCGGCGCTTGGACGGTCGACCGTTCTGGCGTGGGTTCCCATTGGGGAGGATGGCGGCTCCAGCGTTCTTCGTGATGTTGGCGGGCTTCTCGGCCCTGATCTCCGAATGCTCAGGGAGCAATGGATGCTCCATAGGCATGGAAGGTCCGAGGTTGCAGAAGTACCACAAAATCCAATACGAGTTCATTGCGAGCTCCTGTTGTGACGGGTTGTGCCTATTTCTTTGCAGAAACAAGCTCGGTAAAAAATAGCATATATTAGGCAAAAAAGTCAACGATTACTTGAGATATTTCTGCTTCTTGGCTACAATACCCCTGAAATGCTAATAAACCCTTGTATCCTATGTTATAAGACAGGCCTATTGCTCAAACTTATTCTGATTAGAACTTATTAGCTTATTCTATGAACAAACAAAAAATTAAAGAATTCGACCCTTCCCTATACGCAGCGCTCGAACGTGAACGAAACCGACAAGAAACAGGACTAGAGATGATTCCATCTGAAAACTTTGTTTCACTTCCCGTGCTCGAAGCTCTCGGATCAATCGCTACCAATAAATATTCTGAAGGATATCCCGGAAAACGTTATTATGGCGGATGTGAGTTTATTGATGAAATTGAAACGCTTGCCATTGATCGTGCAAAACAATTATTCGGAGCAGAGCACGTGAATGTACAACCACTATCTGGAGCGCCTGCAAATATTGCAGTGTATTTTGGATTATTGAATCCTGGTGACACCATTCTTGGTATGGATTTGTCACATGGTGGACACCTGACTCACGGACACCCAGTCACTCACATGACCAAGGTATTCAATTTTATTAGATACAAAACTAATGCCGAAGGAAAAATCGATCTTGATAATCTTCGTGCAATGGCGATTGAACACAAACCAAAATTAATTTTAGTCGGTTACAGCGCCTATTCACGAGAAATCGAATATGCTGAAATCAAAAAGATTGCGGACGAAGTAGGAGCACTCACTATGGCTGACATTGCGCACATTGCAGGACTCATTGCTGGAGGAGAAATGAATAATCCGGTTCCCCTATTTGACGTAGTGACAACAACCACACACAAAACACTTCGTGGTCCACGTGGTGGAATGATTATGTGCAAAAAAGAAATCGCAAAAGCAATTGATAAATCAGTATTCCCTGGATTTCAGGGTGGTCCGCATGAAAATAATATTGCAGCAAAAGCAATTGCGTTCAAAGAAGCGCTTGAGCCAGCGTTCAAAGAGTATGCAAAACAAATTAGAAAAAATGCAAAAGTACTAGAAAGTGAATTCAATACCCGAAGTTACAAGCTCATGTTTGGTGGAACTGATAATCACCTACTCCTCATCGACGCAGTAACCAGTAAAGGAATTAGTGGTGCTGAGGCAGAAAAAGCACTAGATACTGCAGGAATCACGGTAAACAAAAACATGATCCCAGATGATGCTCGTTCAGCTATGGACCCAAGTGGAATTCGCCTCGGAACTCCAGCGCTCACTACCAGAGGATTCAAAGAAGAAGAAATGAAACTTGTTGCAGAATTTATTGACCGTGCACTTACGAATTCAAAAAATGAAGCAGTGCTCAGCGAAATAAAAGCTGAGGTGAAAAAACTCAACGAAAAATTTCCCCTGTATCCTGAGTTACATAACCAATAATATATAACTCATATGCAAACCTATATCTCACACTCAGCACACGAAACCAAGGAAATTGGTACCGAGCTTGCCCGAACGCTCACTGGTGGAGATATTATAATTCTCAAAGGAGAATTAGGTGCAGGAAAAACTGCGTTTACCAAAGGTATTGCGGAAGGATTGGGAATTGAAAAAGAAGTAATGAGCCCTACGTTCACACTCATGAGCGTCTACCCCGTAGACCATGAGACAATCAAAGAATTAGTGCACGTAGATACATATCGGCTTGAAACTTATGAAGATCTAATAGAAATTGGAATTGAAGATTATTTAGGAAAATCAAACACGCTCACCATTATTGAATGGCCGGAAAAAGTAGAGAAGTTACTTGAAAATAAAAAAATGACCGTCGTTACACTAACCGCAGGGACAACAACTGAACGAACGATTACGATTGAGACTAGGGACTAAACAAAATCCAAGGTATCTATTTTTACTTTATCATCAATATATGGATAAAGGATGCCTAGGCCTTGGCAAAAACCAAGACTATCTACTTTACTAGGAGCTCCTGACATGGAAAATCCAAAATTTGAATTAAACCCATGTATACCTCTTGTGGCAAATAACCCAATAATCCCTGGACATTTTGGTGGCGAAGGGACTAATGTAACCTCAACTAGACCTTCAATTGGACTTTGACATAAAAATTTGGTTTGTAAAAGCTGTTCTGAAGTAAACCAATTTTTTAAAAAATAAAGCGCTTTTATTTCATAGGCATTTAATTCTTCTACCCTATGAGCTGAATGGATAAATCGATCATCCGGAACAAGAACTATACTTTTTTTAACAGCGTCTCTAAATAAATCAATACCCCATAACAACATAGTCCAGACCGCACCTCCATCATTCGTTTCTGTAAGTCTGAAAGATTCTATAGCTGCACCCTTAGGATTTCCAGATATATAACCAGAATTTACACCTTTACCAGATATATGCGCTCGCCCATCCAAATGATGAGCCATTTTTACATCGCCAGATGTAGACACAAAATAATCACATTTTCTGCTCGCTATACCATGATGATTAACATCAGTTTTTGTTTTTATAACTGCACATTTTCTTTCTTCAAAATTAATTCGCACCTTATCTTGAAAGAAAAATCCTCCATCTGAGGTGTATCCAATACTAAAGATATCTTTAATTTTTTCACCAACTCTTAAAGAAACTCTTTGATTCATCATAATTCATTCTAGTTTCCAAAATAGTCTCTTTTTTTTAATTCAGTAGGAAAATATTCTTGATCCACTGGTTCGGTATAAGCAGGATTATATTTATACTCTTTGCCATATCCAATATCCTTCATAAGCTTTGTCGGAGCATTGCGCAGGTGGATTGGAACTCCGAGATGAGACGTTTGCTTTGCATCTTCTGCGGCTAATCCATACGCTCGGTACAATGCATTGGATTTTTTGGATTTAGCGCAATACACCACAGCTTGCGCAAGATGCACCGTACATTCGGGCATACCGATTTTATGAACAGCATCATACGCAGCGTTCGCCTGGATCATAGCCTCACTATTTGCCATACCAATATCTTCGCTCGCAAATCGAAGTACCCGACGAGCGATATAGAGCGGATCAGCCCCACCTTCAAGCATACGGGCGAGCCAATAGAGAGAAGCATTCGGATCACTTCCCCGCATCGATTTATGTAATGCCGAAATAAGATTGTAAAATTCTTCACCTTTTTTATCGAAAATAACATGCGTACGCTGCAAAGCTTCTTTAATATCACTCTCAGTAATAATAATTTCACCTGCTTTCTTTTTGGTTGTAGATTTTGAAACACACGCAAGTTCAAGCGCATTCAACGCAACCCGTGCATCCCCTCCTGAAACAACCGCAATATATTCGAGCACGCCATCTTCGAGCTTGATATTCATTTTTCCGAGTCCCCTTTCTTCATCTTTCAAAGCTCGATTAACAATCTCAATAATATGTTCACTTTCCAAACGTTCCAATATAAACACTCGCGTACGAGATAATAATGGAGAGATAATTTCAAATGATGGATTCTCAGTCGTTGCGCCAATAAGAATCACTGTTCCCCGCTCTACATAAGGCAATAATGCATCCTGTTGAGCCTTATTCCAACGATGAATTTCATCTACAAAAAGAATAGTACGTTTGCCTTCTTTCTGAAACAGTTGTTCTGCTTCGTGAACAACTTCGGTTAACATTTTCTTACCACTCTCAACTGCAGAGAGCGTAACAAATGGTAGTCCTGCAACTTCTGAAATGAGTGAGGCGAGACTTGTCTTCCCCACTCCTGGTGGACCCCAAAGCATCATCGGAGGCACTACCCCCTTCTCAATCATGCTGCGCAAAGAAGACTTATTGCCGGTAAGTTTCACTTGCCCTACATACTCATCAAAATTCCTCGGTCGCATGCGGTACGCCAGAGGCTCACGAATTGATTGTTTTTGTTGGTTATACATACAGCCATAAAACATTATTTCACATCAAACCAATACGCATACAATTTTTGAGCCACCTTCTCCTTGAATCGTGCCCATTTCCCACGTTTTCTCCATTCATCACGATCAAGTTCATCAGCATCCTCAATCCATTTTTCAACCACTCCTTTTACTTCTGCGACTGCATTTTTATCAGTCATGGATACGTTTACCTCTTGATTATAATCAAAACTTGAATGCTCCAGATTACTCGTTCCGACAAACGCCAAATCATCATCAACAACGACACCTTTCCCATGCATCATGTTCTTTGTAAGATGCACTTTCACTCCTCGTTTGGTCATAAGCGCAAACCATCCATATGCAGCATAGGTTGCTAATCGCACATCAGTACGAAATGGAATGAGAAGATCAATCCGAACATTTCGTTTGCGTGCAGCCCAAAGTGCTGCAAGAAAATGCCGATCAGGAAAATAATATGGAGAAAATAAAATTACCCGTTCACGCGCTTTATAAATCGCATCAAGATATCTGCGTTTTATTTTCGACTGCTTCCGATCAATATCATCATACACAAAATCAAACGTATCACGGCGTACTCGATACCGAAATTTAAACATATGTCTGACCTCATCTTTGTTTCCCCCACATCTAATATAAAATTTTGCAAATGATCGAAGAAGCGAACGAACTGGTTTTCCTTGTAATTTTACTACTAGATCATCCCACTGTTCGAAACTCTTATGTATATTCACCCCGCCAACAAACCCGATCTTTTCATCAATAATCAAAATTTTACGATGCGTGCGGCGCATGAGCCAGTCCTTGAATTCAAACAAAGGATTCTTGCTCGGGTGAAACATTCTAATATCAATACCAACTGCCCGAAGTTCTTGGATTTTTTTATTTGATAACCAAAAGCTACCCCAATAATCAATGATGATTTTGATACGTACACCCTCTTGTGCTTTCTTCACCAAAAGATCAAAAAAACGATTGCCCGCATCATCATCAACCAAAATATACATCTCCCAATAAATAGAGTGTTTCGCTTCACCAATAGAGAGAAGCATGGCTTCCCATGCTTCTCTCGTGGTGTGATAAATGTTGTAATTTGCCTGATCCATAGTAAATCCACTATAGCACCAGGATTCCTACATGTGAAGAGCAGCTTTGACAAGCCCTACAAACAGCGGATGTGGGCGCATGGGACGAGATTTAAATTCAGGATGAAATTGAACTCCTACAAAATATGGATGGTTCGCAAGTTCCACAATTTCGACCAGATCAGTCTCGGGGTTAATACCCACCACCTGTAATCCAGCAGCATCCATTTCTTCTCGGTAGTCATTATTAAACTCATAGCGATGGCGATGGCGCTCTGAAATAACATCAGCCCCATACGCCTTATACACTTTGGTATCTTTTCGGAGCGCACAATCATATGCCCCCAATCGCATCGTTCCACCATACTTTTGTTCGCGCACATTGGTTGCCTGCATTGGATTGATATGAATAATTGGATTTTTTGTTTTTGAATTTACTTCTACCGTATGTGCATCAGTTTTTTTCAAGATATGTCTTGCAAACTCAATACATGCAAGCTGCATACCATAACACAATCCCAAATATGGAATATTATTTTTTCGCACGTATTCAATTGCGGAAATGATTCCTTCCACTCCTCTAGTTCCAAATCCACCAGGAACAATCACTGCGTCAAAATTACTTAAATTTTTAATTGATTTTGGATCACTCTCAAATTCTTCTGAATCTACCCACTCCAAAACTGGTCGCACTGATTGACTCCATGATGCATGTTTAATTGCTTCAATTACTGAAATATATGAATCAGCGAGCGTGAAATTACCCGTACCAAAATATTTCCCGACTACCGCAATCTTTATCTCACGCTTTCCATTACGAACATGCGTAATCAGTGTATTCCAAGGACTCAACGACGTTTTTCGTTTATTTATTTTCAAAATTGAAAGCAATTTATTTCCAATATCCTGCTCTTCCATTTTCAATGGAATCTCATAAATACTCTGTACGTCAGGAGCGGAAATACAATAATCTTTTCTCACCCCACAAAATATGGCGAGCTTCTCGCGCCGTGGTGCATCCAAATCAGAAGGTCCGCGAGCAACAATCATGTCTGCCTGAAGTCCAGCACTATTGAGTGCCCGTGACGCGTGCTGAGTAGGCTTAGTCTTCATCTCCCCAAGATGGGATGGAACAGGCAAATAACTTACAAGTACAATCGCGATACTTTCAGGATCTCGTAATTTCATCATACGAGCAGCTTCAAGAAACAAAATATTTTCGTACTCTCCCACCGTCCCTCCCACTTCAATAATACTGATTTGTGCATTTGCGACATCAGCAGCTCTCTCAATTCGATCGATAATATGTTCTGGAATATGAGGTACTACTTGTACACATTTACCTTTGTATTTCATCGCGCGTTCAGCTTCAATCACGCTGAGGTATACACGCCCCGTGGTCATGTAATTCAAACTTGATAAATCACGATCAAGGAAACGTTCATAATTTCCCATATCCTGATCAGTTTCGTCTCCATCATCAGTCACGAATACTTCACCATGCTCTACAGGATTCATAGTTCCCGCATCCACATTCACATAAGGATCAATTTTGAGAGCCGTAACTGAAAACCCTTTTGCTTTAAGGATGGCACCGAGCGATGCTGACGTTACTCCTTTTCCTACGCCAGATAATACACCTCCAACTACAAATATAAATTTACGTTTGACAGGTTTTTTCATAAAAACTAAATATTCAAAAAATAAAAAGTAAAATCCTCCGAAAAAGGAGGAAGATCATTAATCAAGCGCTTCGACGATAACATTCATTTTTGCTTTGAGATCTTTACTACATTCAATAAAAATCTGGTGCGTTCCCACGATTTTGATTGGTTTCTCAATTACAATATCTGCAGGATCAATTTCAACTTTGTATACTTCTTCAAGCTCTTCTGCAATCGTCGCAGGAGATACTGCTGAATATAGCGTCGTTCCTCCAGCAACTTTGGCAGCCACTGTAATATTTCTACCATTGAGTCCTGAAAATACCTTCCGATGAATTTTCTCTTCCTCTGCTTTTGCTTTCTCAGCTTTTCTCTTACGAGAATCAATCATAGAAAGCGTTTTTGAGGTCGCAATCTCCGCAAGTCCTTGGCGGATGAGAAAATTCCGGGCATAGCCTTCGGACACTTCTTTGATCTCTCCCTTTTTTCCAAGCGTCTTAATATCGCTCAAAAGAAGTACTTTCATATGGGAATATAATACAGTATCCTTGTTTTTTAGGCAATAACCTGATATATTCCTTTTATTAGCCAAAAAACCAGTTACTAAAACACCTAGACATCCCTTATGAAATCAGGCTTTGCGATCCTTATTGGTCGCTCAAATGTAGGAAAATCCACCCTCTTAAACACCCTCGTAGGAACCAAAGTTTCAGCTACGAGCTTTCGTGCACAGATGACCCGAAACGTAATACACGGGGTAGTGAATACTCCTGAGGGTCAGATGACCTTCGTTGACACTCCAGGTATCTTCAAGGACCGTAAGAGTTCTCTTACAAGCAAGCTCATCCAGCGCGCAAAAGAAGCCCTCGAAGGAGTAGATATGATTATCTACGTTGTCGATCCTAGCCGTGAAATTGGTGACGAAGAGCGGTATGCATTCGGACTCATCCGTCATATAGACCTTCCAAAAATTCTAGTGATCAACAAAAGTGACCTTCCGGAACGCGATCGAAGGCACCAACGGGACTACGAGCTTTTGGGTAAAGATTTCAATGCGATATTCTCACTGTCAGCACTTCGCGCAAGCCATATTCAGCCTTTGAAAGAAAAGGTAATGGAATTATTGCCTGAGGGTGAGCCCATGTATACTGATGGTCAGCTGACCAATGTACATGAATACTTCTTTATCGCAGAATTAATCCGTGAAAAAGTATTTTCAGTATTTGATAAAGAAATCCCCTACTCCATGACAGTCGAGGTAGATAATGTAGAGGAAAAAGAAGATATCTTTGTAATTACTGCGAGAATTTTGACTGATGAAGAACGGTACAAAAAATTAATTATCGGGTCTGGTGGAAAACGAATCAAAGAAATTGGACAGATGGCTCGCCGTGAACTCGAGCAGGCTCTTGCAAAAAAAGTATATCTCGAACTTGAAGTAGTAGTGGATAAGCATTGGGTAGAAAGACTATAATCAGCATCAAAAAAATCCGCTCATCGCGGATTTTTCTTTTACCTTTTCCACTCTTACTTTTCCAAGACTTCCCTTACAAGCTCCAAATCACTCTTAATTTTTGCGATCAATTCATCAATGGTGTCATATCGTTCAATCTCACTTACCTTTTGCAATACTTCAACTTCGATATGTTTCCCATATAAGGATTCTCCTGGATAGTCGAGCAGATGAGCTTCAACCCGATCAAGTGTATGAGGAATAAACACTCCTGCCATATATCTCTTTTTTCCAACCACTGCCCAGCCAGCAAAAATTCCAGGTGTTACATACAGTTTTTTCTTTTTGATATCAATATTCGCGGTAGGAAAACCCAAAATACGCCCACGCTGTTCTCCTTGGACGACTACACCGGTAATATGAAGCATAGGAAGTAAAAACTTATTTTTTGTGCAAAAGCTCTAAAGCTTTTTCAAGTCCAACATCATCAAAATGATCTGGAGAAGTTCCATCAGTTCCTTCTTTTTGTACAAACATTTTTTCAATCTTCACATCAGGTTCAATTCCTTTTTTATTAATATGGCGCTCATGAGGAGTAAGCCATTCTGCAATCGTAAGTTTCAAGGCTGATCCATCAGGAAAATATTCAAAATCCTGTACCGATCCTTTTCCAAATGTTTTGTTCCCAACCAGCTGTGCAACGCCATAGTCCTGGAGCGCACCCGATACAATTTCTGCTCCTGATGCAGTGCCTTCATCTACAAGAATGATAGTTGGAATACCCACAAAACGATGCTTACCTGCGTCAGCAGTGTATTGATCGCGATATCCATCATTTAATTTCTCATACACAATCACTCCAGAATTTACCCATTCACTTGCAACTTTGACCGATGTATCAAGATATCCACCTGGATTACTTCGAAGATCAAGCACAATTCCTTTAGGATTCTTATCAGTAATTTCTTTTGCTATTTTATCAAATTCTCCCCACGTCGTATCATTGAAATAACTAATGCGAAGATACGCAATATTTTTATCCTTCATACTCCAGGTGACTGTAGGTACCGTAATCACATCACGTGTGATTTTTATTTCAGTAGCGTTTCCAGCTCCTGATTTGAGAATCGTAAGTGTAACTACCGTTCCTTTGGGTCCTCTGATCTGGCTAATAACCTCATCAATGCCTTTTCCTGTTACATCCTTACCATCTACCATAATAATGACGTCTCCAGTTCGGAGTCCTGCCTTTTCTGCAGGAGATTTAGGCAGTGGTGCAATTACCGTTACTTTACCATCTTTAAGGCCTACTTCAGCACCGATGCCAAAAAATTCACCCGATAAATCCTGTCTGAATTCCTCTGCTTTTGCAGGAGGCATGTAGACCGAATAAGGATCGCCAAGTGATTGAACAAGCCCAACCATCGATCCATAAAAAAGATCAGTACTGGTTACAGGCTTGTACACATACTTTTCCTGAATTTTTTTCCACACTGTCCAGAATTGATCAAAAGATACACTCGTATTCTGTGCCGGTGAAAATAAATTGGTAACACTATTAACTGCAGCAACATTATCACCGTGTAACAATGCGCGCATACCATACGAGGTACCTGTAAGAACTCCTGAAACAAAAACACCGAGAATAAGTGCCCCGGTAACGAGAAATCTAGAAAATGTTGTTTTTTTACCTTCTTCCATAATAGATATTAATCGTTACGAGTAATGTCAGCACCAATACTTCGAAGTCTTGTTTCAAGGTCTTCGTATCCTCGCTCAATCACGTAAATATCACGCAATTTTGAAGTTCCTTTTGCAGCAAGCATTCCAACCAAAAGAGCCATTGCTGGGCGTATTCCATCTGGAGCAATAATTTCTCGTGCGACAAGCGGAGTAACACCTTCTACAAATACACGGTGAGGATCAAGGAGAGTCACTTTTGCACCTAATTTCTGAAATTCGAGATAATAAAATGTTCGGTTTTCAAACACCCAGTCATGGATCAATGTTCGACCCTTTGCCTGAGTGACAATCGGAATAAATAGCGGAACATTATCAATATTAATTCCAGGGAATGGCATTCCATGAATTTTGTCAGGAAGAGCAGTGAGTTTTGATGGGATAATTTCAATATCAACTATTCTAAACTTACCATTTTTCGACATTCGCTCATGTGAAATAGTGAATTTCTGACCCATGACTGATAATTTCTCAAGCTCAAGTTCAAGAAAATCAATCGGACAATTTTCTATGGTAAGCGTGGATCCAGTAGTAATTGCAGCTGCAATAAATCCCATTCCCTCAAGCGGATCAGGCATCACATGGTATTCAACTTTTGCTTTGAAATGCTTCACTCCTTGGATGATCAAGGTTTGAGTGCCAATTCCAGAAATCTTCACACCAGCTTTGACAAGGAAATAGCATAAATCCTGAACCATATAATTTGCCGAAGCAAATTTGATAGTTGTTGTACCTTCAGCACATGCTGCAGCCATGATTGCGTTTTCTGTGGGAGTATCCCCTGCCTCATACATTACAACATACGCTGCCTTTAATTTCTTACTCGTGACAACTTCGTAATGTTCTTCGGTAGTGGAAATCTGTATGCCAAATTTTTCAAGCGCATACAAGTGTGGACGTACAGTACGTTCACCAAGTTTACATCCACCAGATCGGTACAATCGGTATGAGGGCACTCGTGAAGCAAGTGAACCAAGTAACAAAAGCGATGAACGAATTTTCGAGGATGCTGTTTTATCAATTTTTTCTAACTGTAATTTTTGTGAACTATCAATAACAAGAGTATGGTCATCACTCCACTCGCACGACACATTAATGCTCTTAAGAATTTCAATAAAACGATATACCTCTTCAATTCGAGGCATATCTTTGAGAGTCACCTTACCTGCAACCATGACAGATGCTGATAAAAGCGCTAATGCTGAATTTTTTGCGTTTCGAACAGCGATTGAGCCATGAAGCTTCTTGCCGCCATTGATTACGTACGTTGCCATACAATAATTGAATTTAAACCAATTTTCGCTTATAATGATAGCAAATAAACGTAATTTTAGCAATTTGTGAATAAATACCCGAAAACCCATAAAATAGGCCACATTTTCACTCGTCCAGTGAGAAGAGCCTTCATGTTTGGCCTATGGATCGCATTTTTTATTATCGCACCATCAGTCATCTTGTATACTGCGGGCTATCGGTATGATTTTGCAAAAAACCAGATCAAACAAACAGGTGTATTAAGTGTTGATGTGGAACCAAACGATTCCCTCGTAAGTCTCAATGGAATTCTGATTGAGAGGGACATCCCAATCAAGCTTACCAACCGTGTGCCTGGGACCTATTTACTTAAAATTGAACGGCCTGGGTACAAAACCTGGGAACGTGATATTACTATTGAGAGCAATAATACAACATATATAAAAGGAGTGACACTAATAAAAGATGCTCTACCAGTGCGTTTATTTGAAACAGACGCAACAGTGCTTAGTGTAAAGGGGTACAATGACAGCTTGCTGGTTTTAAAAAAAATAAATGAACTTTACGAATTGCACATAATTAATGCCACAACGAACAGCGATTCACTCGTGTACCGCACACTTAATTCAAGTGAACCAATCGTTGAAGTTTCCCCCTACGCATCACTCGCCTACAGCCGTATAAAAGGAACTAGTGGAGACACATTATATCTCATCTCTCTAACCAATCCAGAAAATACTGACATCACTCCGATTACTGCAGATGCGATGCTCAAGTGGAATCCGACAAACCCCACTGAACCGCTCTATATCTACCAGGATAAAAATATACACATACGTTCACTGACACGATCAGACCGAATTGCGGGCATAGTATCAAGTAGTATCTGGTATCGGGATGAAGAAGGCGGGATTTGGGAGGCAGCAGGTCATACTATTAAAAACCCTCACACACAAACAGTGTACACCTTGAGCGATGAAATAGATTCAATTGTTCATGCAAACAATTCACGAATTATCCTGACACACAAAGATAAAACTATTGTTGCAAAATTAAAAAATGACGAGATCGAATCAATTCAGATGATCAATGGAATTGACAGATACTATAATCGCAGAACCGAAGAATGGTTGGTCTGGTCACCATGGGAACTCTCAAGCATCTATGTCGATGGCGGTATTAGTCTCCTCAATCGAAGCGGTGATCGAATTAAGCAGGTTTCTCTTCTAGATCAAAATGGGGTATTACTACTCGCTACTGAGAAAGAATTATCAGCATTCAATCCAGGCTACTATGTCCGCCATACCCTTATGTCAACAAATTCATATACCATTGTTTCGACTAATATAACACGACGGACCCTCTATTTCTTTGGCACGTTCGCAGGCCGAACTGGAGTGTATTCTTTGGAGTATTAAAAAACTGGAGCATGGCTCCAGTTTTCAATTTCATTTCAAAAAATTACAACTCCACTCTCGTTTTATCCCCCACAATCATTGATCGACCACCCTCGGTATCTTTTTTGGTCAATGTTACATGTTTTCCAATAATACTGTGCGTAATATGCATATCAATATTAATGTTCGCGTTATCGAGAATAATTGAATCATCAATCCGAGCCCTTCGAATTTCACTACCTGAACTAATCGTGACGTACGGACCAATAGTACACTGTTCCAAAACAACGTTTTCTCCAATAATGACCGGCCCTTGCAATACAACGCCCTGGCCAATTTGAGATCCATTGCCGATGTGTACAGGTCCGCTAATCTTCGCTTGTGTTGCTACTTCAGGAGAATAGGTAAAATGATCTTTATTTGCTTGATCAAGCAACAGTTTATTTGCCACAAGCAAATCATCCATTTTCCCTGTATCTTTCCACCATCCAGTAATCTCTTTGTATCCCACACGTTTTCCCTCTTTCAAAAAAAGCGAGTGGATAGTTGAAATTTCATATTCTCCACGAGCACTTTTTTCAATTTTCTCGAATGTGTCAAAAAAAACACGCGGCCCATACAGATAAATTCCAGTGACTGCAAAATTATTCGGTGCCTTCTCAGGCTTTTCAATAACATCAATCAATTCTGCCTTATCATTGAATACAGGCACTCCAAAGCGTTCAGGATCCTGCACCTTTGATAATGCAAGCATGCAATCATATGCTCCGGTACTAAATTCCTCAAACATTCCAGTCAAATCACCTAATAATACATTGTCGGAGAGATAAAACATAAAAGGCTCATCTCCAATAAATTTCTTAGCTTCATTAACCACATGCGCAATTCCCTGCGGACCTCCAGTTTGTTCAAAATACGTAATCTGTACTCCCCAATGACCACCATCGCCGATCATTTGCTGCAATTGAGTTTCTCCTGGATTAGTATTGATAAAAATCTCAGTAACACCAGCTTCAATAGCTTTTTCGATTGCATGAAAAATCATCGGCTTGTTTGCAAGAGGAAGCAAGTGTTTATTTATTGTAGTCGTGATCGGTTGAAGACGTGTTGCACGTCCACCCCCGGTCAAAATCGCTTTTCTAATACGCATATATTGTTATTTGGAAGACATAGAACCTTACCATATGTTCTAAAATTTTTCAAGCTTACCACCAGATAAGCCCCTTCACCACAACCCACCAATACAACTTCATAATAGGATTACCGACATATACCAAAAGTGGATTGTCCATTTGAGAATCTTGGAAGTAAATACCTGGAACTGAGTGTCGAAGTAATTCTCGATCGCCAACCACTCGCTCACGCTGAATTTTTCTTCGTTTTGCAAGCCATATACTCCAGTGTTTTTTCTTAGTCCAATATCGGTACATTTCCAGACGCTTACGACCATTCTTTGCCTTGATTGCAAAAATCCAAAGCCCAACTTCAAGAACGAGGCTAATCGGGAGAAGTAATAGTAACGTCGGAATCTTGAAAAACATAATCATGACAGCAACCCGATTCCGCTCCATAAAAAATAATTTTTCCATGCTTCTGCCAAATTGGTATTTATGGTAAAACAATGAATCACGCACTAATACCGATCGATATCCGAGTGTCCGAAGACGGAATGACCATTCTAAATCCTCGTGGTACATAAAAAAGTCACTATCCCATCCACCATGTTTCTCAATTAAATCACTGCGTACAAATAATGCTGCCCCGCTGGTATAATCCACGTCTTTGATCGCTGGGAAAGACAGCTGTGCAATGTCTACACGATACTGATCACAATATCCAAAACCCAAATAATGAAAAGAATTACCCGCACTATTAAGCAAATTGGTCTCCGGATGGAGCATGACAAGCGACTGCGCAAGTCCAATAGTCTTATCAGCTTCAAGAGCCTGGACTAATGGTTCAAATGCATTTGATGCAACAAAACCATCATTATTATGAAAAAAGATATACTCACATCCATTTTGGATGGCCCATTTCGAGCCTGCATTATTTCCCCCAGCAAATCCTAAATTTTCTTTTTGAGGCAATACGGTTACACGTGGGAATTCTTTACCTGATAAAGGCACCACTGTCGCGTCAATATAATGAACAAAAGAACCATTGGTAGGATGCTCATTTGCAACAATAATTAATTCAAGTCGATCTTTGGGGTACGTTATTTTTTTTAAAGCTGAAACAACATCATCAATATACGATTCATTGTGATAGTAGAGTAGATAGACAATACCAATTTTTGGATAGTGAGCAAGCATACTTAATATTTTTCAACGTAATACTTATAGGTTCGATGCCATTTCCACATATACGTGAGCCAGCTTATAAAGTGAATACGTGCTAATTTATTTCTAAAAAATCCTCGTATAATGCCTGGTATTTCTGCAGATCCGCGACGATGTGCGTGAGTGAGCACACTATCATGAACATAGTAGACGGCCCACTTTTTCTCCCACATACGCAGACACCAATCAGTATCTTCAAAATACATTTTAAATTTCTCATCAAACATACCAACTTGCTGTATAGCTTCTGCTCGCACAAACATGGCAGAACCCATTACCACATCAACAGGACGAGTAGAATTATGGTCGAAATCTTTCATGAAGTAATGATCAGAAATTTTTTTTCCTCTCCCCTTTTGTCCCAATATTGTACGACTGAGTACTGGCTGAAAAAATGTTGGAAATCTCCAACACGATGATTGGAGAGTACCATCCTCATTCAAAAGCTTAGGTCCAGCCATACCTACATTCGGATGAGACTCCATAAATCGAAACATTTTTTCAAGTGTCTGTCCTCCTGATGGAAAGTTCGTATCGGGATTCAACACAAAATAATATTTTGCGGGAACACTTTGCATGCCAATATTTTGTGCACGACCAAATCCAAAATTTTCTTCAAGCAAAATACATTTCACGCTTGGATATTTTTCTTTTAAGAAGAATTCTATACTGTCGCCAGAGGCATTATCAACAATCACGACCTCAATCTGAAGATTCGATGAAGCAATTTCTGGGAACAAAGAAGAGAGGCATTTTTCAATATGCGCTTTCATCTTATAATTTACCACGATAATTGCAATATCTTTCATATATTATTTCCACCACTCTCGCATGTCTTGCCAGGACACTTTTCGTAAATGTTTAATTAATGCTCTTTTTTTACGCAGCTCATGACGTGCTTTCCATACTTCGCCTAGCCCCTTCAATACATGGCGATCGAAACATAAAAAATAGATGAACTTCTTTAACTCATACCATAAAATCCATGGAAAATCAAGGGTCGTATTCTGCCAATATTCATTCTTGTACAGAGTGATCAGATGATTTTTGTAACTATGGTATTTTACCCATTCAGACTGCGTTTTCTTATTTTGAAAGGAAATTCGGTCTCCCATGCGTGGAGCACCCGGAGCTGAGCGGTCATGGTACGCAACAGTATCAAGAAGTATGTATGACTGAAATCCAGCAATTCTCAATCGATATGCAAGATCCACGTCTTCTTTGTATGATTGATAACTCGTATCAAAAAAAGTATGATCTTCAAAGCTTACTATTTCAAGGCAAGTCCGCCGAAACATTGGTAGTGCTCCTGAAACCCCAAAAACTTCCATAGCATCATCATGTGTTCGAAATGACAGTTCAAGTCGTGATTTTTTGTCTTCCCATGGTTTTCCTGCATACTTTTCGATCACCCGGCGATTTCGAAATACACGGAGTCCCAATGTGTCAATAAAAAAACTAAAACTTTTTTCTACACCCTCATGTGCTTCCTCAAAATTCCATCGCATTAATCTCGGAGTTACCGCTGCTGCATTTTGGTGAGTATCCAAAAATAGTACCATTTTTTCTATACAGTCTGGTGTGAGATAGATATCCTGATTCAATAACAAGATATAGTTACTATTTGACGTATCTTTAAAAAGTTGGTTATGTCCACCAGCAAAACCTAGATTTTCTTTGTTTTGTGTAAAAGTATGTGTGGATTGAAAATTCGAAAGCTCATGCACAATTGCTTCGACAGTTCCGTCAGTAGAGCTATTATCAAAAATTGAAAGATGAAAATCAGCAAATGTTTGTTTACGCAAAGAATCAAAAAGATATGGGATATACTTTTTCCCATTCCATGTGACCAATTGTATAACCAATTTTTGCATAAGAGTACCACGTGTTTATCTTTATACTTTTTGAATCCCCCACTTTCTAAAATATATACACATCGATGTGATGAATTGTTTTTGTTTCCACCACGTTGTTCGTTTTTTAAAACTCTGTCCACTATAGTCGATTGCACTAATGATTGGTGTGTACATGACCGAGTATCCTAATCTATGCGCTTCCCTACACAAATCCACGTCTTCAAACCAGATAAAATATCGTGGATCAAATGCATGTCCTAATGTTTCAATCAATTCTCTTCGAACCAGCATACAGGAACCTTGTACAGAATCGACTACCTGTTCCCTATTACTATCAAACCCTTTCATACGGTATGCGTCAAGTACAGAAGGAAATAGGTGCGGTAATTTCAAAATAATCGCTATCTGTTCCCACACTCTAGGGAATCGACGTGGTGATGTATTTTCATTAAAACCCCCTTGCATATTGAGCAATCGAGGGCTTGCAATACCCACTCGTTCATTCTTATCCATCCACGAGACAAATGTATCAAGTGAGCCTGGCTCAAGTTTCATATCAGGGTTGAGAAACAGCACATATTCCCCTTTTGAAATTATGACACCCTGATTATTTGCGACTCCAAATCCTTTATTTTCTGAGTTTTGAATTACTGAAATCTCAGGAAATGTTTTTTCTATTACTTCGACTGTTCCATCAGCAGATCCATTATCTACAATGATCTGTTCAACAGTAATATGTTTTGCTGCGTCTTTTACAGACTGAATCTGCTGAATAATAAAGTCCTTACTATTCCACGTTACGGTTATTACAGACACATTCATATCTTTTCTTTTTTTCACTTACTTACTCATCTCTTTCTTAAAGAGGTCAACATATGGAATTGCCGTTGGATCAATTTTTTTGAGCAAGCCCGAGTAATAGCTCACATAGCTAAAGAATACCAAGCACTCACATACCTGAAGCAAGCGATCACCCTCTTGTGAAGAAAAAGCCTCGTAAGCAATCTTATTTTTTTCCAATATTTTCTTGGTCACCTTATGTCGCTTTTGTACTCGATCATAGTAGAGAGATGATTCAAGCAAGACAAACAATACACTATTTTTATTGATCTTCGGATACATCATTCCTTCCATCAAATGATGATTGAGTTCCGGCAATGCAAAATAACCAGCGAAACGTTTTCCATTTTCATTCATTTGATTTGCAGCAATATGCGCACTGCCTAGCAAATGTTCACTTCCAACAAACCATATGCTTCGGTCAATCGTTTTTCGTGCGATTTGTTTTGCAGGATTTTCTTTTTCAGGAGTAAGTACGCCATAAGCAGTATCATATGCCGCAATAGTTTTGACGACTTCCTGGATTTGTTTTTTTGAAATTTTCAAAACTCCAAGCTTTGAAAACAAAATTAATTGGCCAATAATAGAATATCCAAGTCCCATCCGTGGAGAGCCACAGGGATTATTGGTAGTAGAAAATATAAGTGCAGGGTAGCTGTGTTTCTTTGCAAACTCTGCAAGTTCACCTCCAGCTGAAATAACAACAATTTTCGCTTTTCGTGCTCGAGCGAGCTCTGCAGCAGATAATACTTCTTCAGTGGTTCCTGAATAACTGGAAGCAATCACCAGTGTCTTCGAATTCACATATCCAGGAATGTGGTAACCATTAATAATTTCAAGCGGATACTTAAGCTCACCATGATACAAAGATTGAATCACATGGCTTCCCAATGCCGATCCTCCCATACCAACAACCACAATCCGATCAAATTTCTTATATGATGAGGCTACGGTTAATTTCTCAGCAGTACCCACAATTTCGTCTACTTGCTTATGAAGCATCTGAAGACTGCCAAGCATGTTTTCAGTATCAATTTTTTTAATCGCTGTAAGTGAATCAAGCATAAAATGGCTATAAAACTTAATATAGAAGGATAAGCAAAGCTTAGCAAGAAATGCTGGTTTTGTAAAACAAAAAAGCCCTTATTTTAAAGGCTTTTTTGAATGAGTCCCACCTAGCATAAAGCGTAGGTGGGACGGATGGAGAGACTGGCTAGATGCGCCCGTTCTCCTTCTGCATCGCGAGGAGCTGCAGGATCGCAGCGTGCGCGAGCGCGTCGGCCGTCATCTGCGCAGCAAGGTGCCACGGGAAGAAGACGACGTTCTTCGCCTTCCCGAGACGATCCGGGTTCTGCCCCTCGATGATCGCGAGACGGTAGCTCTTCTGGTCGTCATTCGGGACGAGCCAGCCGAAGGGGATGTGCATTCCCCACGCGTGAACACCTTCACCCTGAGACACATCGGCCACGAACAGGAGACGATTGGAGTTGTATGGCAAGCCCTCCAACTCCATAGTCTCGAGGTGACCAATCCCCGCCTCTTCGTCTGCCTCACGAGCCTGCGCCTGATTGTGAGTCTCACCAGGGTCGACGAATCCGCCGACGATGCACAGGTGCATGCCCG
>DAORJA010000005.1:0-35745 GCA_035438805.1 Candidatus Magasanikiibacteriota bacterium | reverse complement strand
AGGTCAGTATCCCAACTCAACGTATTTGTTCCATACCCTGCTTCGTCAGTATCAAGAATTCCATCACTATCAGTATCCACAGGCTCACCAAAAAGAATACTATCTTCAGGATTAGTTGATGTAGGAATGATGACTGTTGAATCTGGTGTAGTGTCTACCGGATTAGACGAAGTACCATCAGACGATGTATCAGTTGGAATAAAATTATTCTCAGTAATATTTTTTTTGATAAATGAAGTATAAATCCACAAGCTTCCAAAACCAATTACGATCAATATTACCAAAGTAATAATAATCATAAGAATTTTTCTACCACTAAATGGAGCCTCTTGTGGAACTCCTGCCTGATTCTGCATAACCCCACGCTCTTCTGCCAAAAATGGTGCTGAAGGAGTGTGGATAGTATATGATTCCGAAGGTTCCAGTGCTTTCAAAGATGAAGAAGGTATGGATGAGGAAAGAGGTTGGACGGTAGACGGAGATGTTTCTGCACTCTCAATTTTTGGCCTCAAAACACCTGCATCCAATGCGGTGTTTATAGTGGTTATTGGTTCTCGAGGCACAGATAGTGAATTCTCTGGCAATGCAGTCTCTGTTGGTTGAAGAGTAGAATCAGCAGCCTCAAAAATATCTTCAGGCTCCCCTATTGGAAGATTTGGTGGAGTGTTTCCTGATTTTGGTGGCTGTACATCATCAAACATATACATCTAATAAAAATTATTGATTTGTTACTGATTTCTCAAGCGGATTAAACCCTTGAAGTAGTTCAAGTCCATCCAAAAATCCATCTCCATCAGTGTCTGAATTTTTCGGGTCAGTATGATAGACCTCTATCTCTAATCGATCTGGAATCGTATCTCCATCAGTATCAGTTTCTTCAGGATTTGTCCCCAAATCTTTCTCCTGGGTATCAGACATTCCATCTCCATCTTTATCAGTCTTATACCACTCAGGAATCTCAATTACTGGCGTAGGTGTAGGTGTGGTACGAAAAAAATACCACCATATCCCATATGCAAAAACAGCAAGAAATACAGATACACCAACGATAATAAAAGACTTCTTGGACATAGGCTATATTGACCTCAAGTATACCATATTCGAAATCGAATGAATATTCGAGACAGTTTGAATATTACTAACCACCTGCTTGATTTATCGTAAATGTTCGAGTAACGCCACCTCCGGTAATCATAATATTACCACTTCGAGCGGGTGACCCAGCCGGATTAGCAGGATAGCCAACAGTTACGGTTTGATTATTAATAGTTCCGGGGGCAGAAGGAGTCAGCCAACCAACACTATTCCCCATACCCCAATCTAAATTGGAGGATACCGTAAATGAAACAGTACCCGCACCAGATCCGACATTGGCAGATGTAGCAGATATCTGAAGAAAATCTTGATTTACAGTGACCACCTGACTAACTCCGCCACCAGTAATGGTGACAGTTCCACTACGGATTGCATTCGTAGTGTTGTCAGTACAGTAAGCAGCAGTATTTGCGCTGTTTGAACCAGTGGTAGGGTTAAAGCTAATCCAACTCAAATTTTCAGTTATAGTCCAGCTGACATTTGATGTTATTGAAAGTATATCACCAGAGTCACAGACAACACTCACATTTAATGGCGTAGGTGTGGCAATAAGAAATCCTTGATTTACAGTCACTGTTCGACTAATTCCTCCATCGGTAATAGTGATAATTCCAGATCTTGCAGCTCCACTATTAGCATTATATGAAATGGTAACAGTTTGATTATTTGAACCATTGGTAACTGATGCAGCGAGCCATGGAGCATCATCACTCACCGACCAACTAACGTTTGACGATACGGTGAATGTCTGGCCAGTGCCAGCACCCGGCGAAACATTTACAGTAGCTGGGGTTACCGTAATAAATCCTTGATTTACCGTAACTGTTCTCGTAATCCCTCCGCCAGTAATAGTGACTGTTCCCGTTCGAGCAGATGCAGAAGTGTTTGACTGATAGGAAATAGTAAAGTTTCCATTATTTGAACCGCTCGCAGGTGAAACAGTAAGCCATGGAGCATCATCACTCACTGTCCAGCTCACATTTGAAGTGACCGCTACATTGATAGTACCTGCACCAGTTCCCACATTACTTATTGCCGGTGTCACAGTAAGAGAATCAGCCGCTGCTTGTGTTACCGTAATGATTCGAACCAAACTTCCGCCAGTAACAGTAACTGTTCCCGTTCGAGCGGAAGCAGAAGTGTTTGCTTGAGACGCAGTAATGGTAAAGCTTCCATTATTTGAACCACTAATTGGTGAAACGGTGAGCCATGTTTCATTATCACTTACAGTCCAAGTCACATTTGAGGTTACTGCAACTGACGCATTACTATTCAATGCTGCCCCAACACTTGCAGTTGAAGGCACAGTGAGTACTGCAGCAGTCCCTGCTTGAGTGACCGTAATCGTTTGAGATGGTACTCCTGGACCACTTACCGTCACTGTTGCTGTTCGAGCATTGGCAGACGTATTTGCAGTGGTAGCAGTGAATGAGAGTGTTCCATTATTTGACCCACTTGCTGGCGTTACGGTGAGCCAGGTTTGATCATCAGCTACAGTCCAGTTCACATTAGAAGTGATCGCAACTGAATTATTACTTGCACTATTAGCTGCTGACGCAAGACTCACAGCTCCAGGAGAGACGCTAAGAGAGCTTGGTGCTGGAGCAGTACCTGCTTGAGTTACGGTAATCGTTTGAGATGGTACTCCTGGA
Source organism: Candidatus Magasanikiibacteriota bacterium (assembly GCA_035438805.1). GTDB lineage: Bacteria > Patescibacteriota > Patescibacteriia > Magasanikbacterales > UBA922 > UBA922. The sequence goes on along the minus strand of DAORJA010000005.1, from coordinate 32,998 downwards.
CCACTTACCGTCACTGTTGCTGTTCGAGCATTGGCAGACGTGTTTGCAGTAAGCGCACTAACAGTAATGGTAGCATTGTTTGAACCACTAGTCTGATTGATAGTCAACCATGATTGATCATCAGCTACAGTCCAGTTCACATTTGAAGTAATAGTAAACGTACCATTACTATTGATAGCTGTTCCAAGGGCTACTGATGCAGGAGATACAGCAAGTGAAGCGTTTGTGCCTAATTGAGTTACAGTAACGGTCCTGGTGATTCCACCGCCAGTAACAGTAATTGTTGCAACTCGAGTGGATCCACTATTCGCAGGATAGGTGACGCTAATAGTTCCATTATTTGATCCACTTGCTGGAGTGATTGTAAGCCATGATTGATCACTCGAAGCTGTCCAAGTAACATTCGATGTTACTCCCACCTGAGTACCACCACTACTTGCGCTCGGATTTAGTGCCGAAGTAGATAAAGTAAGAGAATTAACCGCAGCAGTCCCCGCTTGAGTGACAGTAATCGTTTGAGAGGTTACTCCTGGACCACTTACCGTCACAGTTGCTGTTCGTGCATTGGCTGACGTGTTTGCACTCGTTGCAGTGAATGAAAGTGTTGCATTGTTTGATCCACTTGCTGGTGTTACAGTGAGCCATGACTGATTGTCACTAACAGACCATGCGACATTTGAAGTGATTGTAACTGAATTGTTACTCGTGCTATTAGCGGCCGCAAGAAGACTGACCGATGCAGGAGACACACTGAGAGAGCTTGGTGCTGGAGCAGTACCTGCTTGAGTAATAGTCGCAGTTCTCGTGATCCCTCCTCCAGTAATAGTAATAGTTGCCGTTCGGTCTGTAGCTGAAGTATTAGGACTATAAGAAAGTGTGAGTGTTCCATTATTTGATCCACTTGCTGGTGTTACAGTGAGCCATGACTGATCATCGGCCGCAGTCCAATTAATATTTGAGGTAACTGTAATCGAACTATTGCTCACTGAGCCAGCAGTCACATTTACAGTTGAAGGAGACACTACTAGAGATGCAGCTTGTGCTGCAGCTAATTGAGTCACAGTAATAGTCTGAGATGTTGCACCCAGAGTGCTCACCGTAACATCCCCACTACGAGGTGCACCTGTAATATTAGGTTGTGTTGCAGTGAATGTTATATTTCCGTTATTTGACCCACTTGCAGGTGTGGCTGTAAGCCAACCAATATTCTCACTCACGGTCCATGAACTAGCATTTGATGTAACAGGAGCTGACGCCGTACTATTCTGTGCTGCACCAATACTGATAGTCGAGGGTACACTAAGAGAGATAATAGGTACATTACTGCCACCTGAAAAAGGCACCAATCCACCACATTGAGTAGTATCAGGCATATTTCGTCGCACTTCACACTGATTTGTTACAATTAAACCAGAATTTGCGCTACTTATTTTCTGCACGGTAATTTTTCTAGCAGAACCAGTGCCAGTAACCCCCAAATTAAACACATGCCAATATCGAGCCACAGGATTCATACTTGGTACAGCTTCACTAAGAGAAAAAGAATCGGTCGGCTGATAAATAGAGTGTTCAGGTACTTGACCCGCATGATAGGTGTATACATCAACCCAAAGTTCGTAATCTTTAAATTGATTGATAGGACCATTAGGTGATGTTACATAGAAGCCAAGTGGTTTATTCGAAGAAAGAGAGCTAGCGTACAAAGTGACTCCTTGCACAGCAGTTTTTGACGTTACAGGATTCAAAAACTTATTCATATATACACCTGGAGCTGTGGGTGGGACTTGATCGCTGATCGGGCGCCAATACCCGTTTACTAATCCCATAAGACCAAAATTACCGTCCTCGACTATTGTATTCTGTCCTCCTGGTGCAGTAGAAGTAATTACATTTTTAAAATAGGAAAATGTATTTCCATCCTCACTCGGAGATTGATTGGTCTTGTCTTGATAGAATTCTCCCAAGAATAATGTGCTACCCATTTTTTTCTTCCATCGAGTAACAATTCGGATTGCATCTTCAGGAATAGCTGGAGACATCACGACTTCATTAGTTACCTGCCCCGCCTCACCATTTACTGGATACTCAAATAAATCTCCGAGTTTTTGCTCTACAACCTGCACAGGAGTTAAACCATTGATACTATTGGTTTTTACTTGGCTAATATGATTTTTATTAAATAATAACGCATATTCACCATTGCATAATAGATTGGTTTCAATACCTTTGTTGGTAACTGGTTGAAAAAATGCATCGATAAATAGCGTATAAGGTTCAAACGGATCAATATAACTATTTGAATTTGCTGTTTTATAATTAATTTTCCGATATCCAAGCCACTGAAGTGTTAAGGAAGTACTGCCAGGAGGATTTTTTCGGTAAATATCTACATATCCAACAGTCGGAGTATATGGGGAGTATCCAGCCTGCGTAAGCGGATTCAAAATTGAAATTTTTGGATTTGTAAATGTTGCAGTAGTAATACCGCACGAAGCGCAATTAGGCGTTAATTGCAGGCAGGAATTATCGCAAGAATAATTTCCTTTATCAGGACATTGTGTAACAGTTCCTGCACTTGCAATAGCATTCTCACCCACATAATCGCATGCTTCTTTAGTGGTCGGGTTAATTTGGTCAACAATACCATTGCCACAGAAAGCGGTGGCCTCAACTGTAATAGTAGTACAGCTATTACTGCAATATGTGCATGAATTATCATATTGAGGATTACACACGCGTCCATTCTGAGGACCAAGATCACACTGTTCCATGACGCCATTTACAGTTTCAACTTTAAGGTTCCCACAGGCTGCAGCACTTGACTCAAAGGAACATGTCGCAGAACATCCATCATTATTCGCCAAATTCCCGTCATCGCACTGTTCCCCTCCTTCAACCTGAGTATTTCCACATACAGGAGCAGGACCATTCACCAATTTACAATATGAATTACATGCTCCAGGCGCACTCAAAGAAGCTTCACACTCTTCACCAGAACCCTGCTGTACAATTCCATCTCCGCAATATTCCCCATAACTCTGACAATCCCATGAACATGAATTTTGTTTATATTGACTATATTCAAAACATCCGAGGATACCCGAAAATGATGTCACAAGTTGTGATGAATTTTCAGCAGTGAAAAATAAATCATTCGACTGAGAATCTGGATTACTTGTACCACCAGCTTCAGCAAACAAATTCAAATTATGTTTCAAACCCTCCGTTAAATTACCAAAGCCAACTATATACGTTTGAATATGTGCTTCATTAAACTTGCTGATTTCAGTAATCACGTTTGAAACCGTGTTGCCCTGACAACTTGCGGTTACCTGATTAGACTGATTGCGATAATCATAATTTGTTGGCTCCCCGTCGGTAATGATAATAAGTTTTTTTGCCACTTTATCATTAGTACCAAATAAAGTATCTTTCATGGCATAAATTTCTGCAAGCGCACTCTTGGTTGGTGTATTTGCGTTTGGAACAGCTGGTAAATTAGAAAGTCCTATAACTTGAGAACAGGTTGTTGGAGAAATGAGAGTATTAACAGAAGAAAAAATGCTTAAACTGAGATTTATATTATCTGAAAGTGAGGAATAGATATTTTGAATACCTGCCTTTGCGCTGGCCCATTTGGCACCAGACATTGATGATGAATTATCAAGCAGGATATGCACCTCGGGTTTGAGTACTTGACCAGTTTCATCAATATGCACACATGCTCCATCTTCTTCATCACAAAATTCTGCATAATTACCTTGAGCATTTTTATCCAATTTTTTATTTCCACAAAATTGCCCACCATTATCAGCAGTTGCAATTTGACATCCTGATCCTTCAACACCTGGGATTGGTTTAGTACATCGACTTCCATATTGACCATTCTCACTACCAGCATCACATGCCTCTCCTGAATCTACACGACCATTACCACAGACCGAGGTGCTCGCGCTACACGCGCCGTATGTATACTTACAAGAACTGTTACAGGTAGCAGTGGCGTATGAGCCAACAGGGCATGAATTATCATATACTACTGTTCGTCCAGGGGGATCACAATCTTCACCAATATTTACATTCCCATCACCGCACTGTCCTCCGAATGGACTCACCACTGATCCAGATACCGTACATTTTTCCCAACGATCAAAGCTAACTTTCTGAAGATCGAGATATTGTGAAGCAAAAAATGCGTCAGCTGAATTGATGAATTCAAAAGGAGCATAATATCGGTAATCCTTAGTCACCGTGTCATATGCATATTCATACACCTGAGAATATTCCGGACATCTAAATGTTGTTGATACTGCACTCCAGCATCCCAAATCAGGATTATGAGGATCACACCCAACCCACTGATTTACTGGATCAATAGGAGCTCCCCCAATAATACCACCGAGCTTTCCCCACGAAGACCATTTGGAATTAGTATAGCCTGGAATGTATGTACCACTTGAAAAATCAAGTTGAGAGTCAGCTGCAACAGATACATTTGATCTGGCACCAAATCCGAAACACAAAGCAACTACGATAAGTGCAAAGAAAAGATACGAATGGATACGATAGAACATAAAATATCAATCAATAGAATCGAGATATGAATCAGTTTTTATTTGTATGGTGTGCAACTGTTCAAGACGTGTGATATCTCGCATAAATTTTGTGAGCGCATTCGAGCATATTCCATTCGTGCCAGCTTTAGGAAGTCCCACACTGTCCCTACACTCAAAATCAGTCGTACAAGAAATAGTAGGAGAGAATAAAGCGTTTGGTGTTTCTCTCACTCCAAGGGCACTTTCTCGAAGACAACGATTATGGTTAGTTAGATTGGTATTAAATCTGAGAGATGCAATAAGCTGCTGGAACACTTGTTTGGTTTCAGGAGTTGCGTTGGTATCAATACTAAAGAGATATACATTATTATAAATCGTATCTCCATCAAGATTAAACGCATTTACATACAGGTTGAAATCATTGATAAGCGCATTATAGCCAGCAATACTTGCCTGTTTTACACTGCTCAAATCACCAAACTTACTCACATACCACTCATTCAATGTTTGTCTTGTACCATCAATTTTTACTGGATTAGCAAAAATTTGTACACCGATTGCATCCTGTGTTTTATCAGCAAACAAGAGATATCGTCGAAGAGCATCTGGTAAGTCACCTGCAGCAATAACTCCGAGCTGTGTTGGATCAGTAATAACCTCGATCTGGTTAAAGTATGGCAAATCATCAATTGTTGAAAGTGGGCTTCCACTATCTGCGCAATAATACATTGAAAAATTATAGGTTGTGTCCTTAAAAATAACATCAGTCAACACATCATCTTCAAGAACTTGGTTTGCCGTGAGCGGCCATGGTCTCTGGCAGAATAGAGCCTCAAGACTCGCAATCGAGGAAAATGATTCTGATTGTGGATTATCAGTAGTAACATTCGTTGTCGCACTCACCACTGCATCAGTGTGACCTCGCACTCCTTTAGATGTAATTGAATTTTCAGCAGTTGCCGTAGTGGGGATATCGAAAATATTATCACCTTGTGGTCCCCAATTCCAATCCCACGAATATACATTAGGGATAGATACAATCTTTTGATTTCCTGATGCATCATTAGACATTGCTTGTGCAATGAATTGTTTTGAACTATTAGGAATAGTGTAGAGAGCAGATGCAGGCTCTATACTAACTTCTTGAATTTTACAAATCTGAGCACCAGTTTTAAATACCCAATAATCAGAAAGTTCAGAATTAAAAGGTGATTTAATACTGACTCCCGCAGCATTCTTGATTCCACCCTGTCCGCCTTTCAAAAGTACTAATACATATTGATTCAATTCAAGCACCTGAGTTGGATATACTGAAACCACTGTCTTTGTGATCACTCCTTCAGTATTAGTCTCATATGTCGGTTTTACCGTAAAAGGCGTAATACCAGAACATAATACAAGGTTCGAAGGAATTGATTCATTTGGCTGAGATACAGCAAGTACGCGTATTCGGATAATAGACGCAAAGAAGGTTTTGATTGAATTCCACACACGCGCCCACAGATGCTGATTCTCAGGAACATTGGCAGCAAGTACATTACTCAATTCACTCGTAACATCCTTTCCACCATGCTCGGCACAGGAATAACCTTGAGCAAATCCTTGCACCAACTGAACATTGCTCTGCAGATATTCAGCTGGAATATTTTGGTTAAACGTCACACTAATATAGGTATTGCGACATACAGGCGTACTACCGACTCCAATACCCGCGTTAGATGTTGGATACTCTTCAACTCTTTGAGGGCGTTCGATACAGCAAGAATTAGAAGCAACACCAAACTTATTCGTGGAATTAGCTGGACAATTATTATACGAATTATCACTCGCGGGTGTTGTATATTCAGTATATCCACACTGCAAATGATACTCACCTGAACCAGTGATCGGAGCAATAGAGGTAGAATTTCCTGTTGACTGATCACGGCCTACATTGGTACCCGCATTCACTTTGGTTTCCATGTCACTTATTGGTCCGGTACTTGGAACGTTGCTCGGTCCCCCAACAGCAGTAACTACTTGTACGGGATTTCCCCCAAGAATATTAGCAGCAGTTCCTGCAGGCAATTCACATGAACGAATTTCATTTACTTCTGATGAGTACTCCCCAATACCAATAACTCCATCTCCACATACTGAAGGACTAGAGTGTGTAATTGAAGAACCTGCGAAAGTACAATCAGACAAACAACCCTGTTCACCTGCGCTGCATTGTTCGTATGATGTATTACATGCATTTTGTACCAAACATACATTAGAACATTGTGGATCAGTGCTTTCACATTCTTCTCCTTGTTCAATTATTCCATTACCACACACACTGGCAGCACTACTGCACGCAGCAGTATACTCAGACAAACTCACTTCTGCATATTGAACTCGTGCGTTTATAGGTACACTATTTGGATCTTTAGAATAGGCGAGCCATCCATCGCACCACGCTTGAGCAGTTTGTGTGCCAAGATTCAAACATTTATTGGAACAGCCATTTTGAGAAGCTTGATTATCAATATCACAGTCTTCACCAAATCCAACAGTGCCACCACCGCACACTGCAGCATTTACATCTCCTACGACTAAGGGTTGTGGACCTGATCCGGCATTCACGCACGCATTAGTGCAATAACCCGCAATTGCACCTGATTGATTAGGGTCACACTCTTCTCCAAGATTTGTCTCTACAGTACCGTTTCCACAAGTTGCAGCTGTATTTCCAGGTCGAAGACATGAGAAGGTGCAACTCATTCCTGGAATCTCACCGGCTGCTGCGATATCACAATCTTCACCTGATTCTTTAACTCCATTTCCACATACTGGATAATTAGTTTGTTCACGAGAAATATCACTTCCAAGCGGTGTGCATCCGACCGTGCATACAGATTTTAAAGCCCCACCAAAACTAAAATTGCTGACTTTTGCAATACTCGTATCTTCTACATTCCAACTCCAGCCATAATCCCATGGATTAAGCTGTTGACCATACGCACTGCAAGAGTCAGGTGATCCTACAGGTAACGCTCGATACAATTGCGCTTCTCCAATAAAAGTCGAATAAAATGGATCAGGTGATACGCGAACACTGTCAGCAAGACACAGCTGTGAAGAATCTTTGGTTCTAAATTTCCATTGTTTAGACACAATACTGCTTCCTAATTTTATATCCCCTGTTTCAGTCACTCCGCCAACAGCTCGGATACCTTCTTCCAAATCAACAACATACCACGTATCTTTTTTGAGTGGCGTTGCTGGGTAGGCTCGGAGAATAGTTTCACTCTGCAAATCAGAAGTAATAACCAATGAAATAGCAGGCTGACGCTGAGAATTACACGTCTCATTAGTACACTCATGGAGTACTAATTTAGATGTATCAAAAGTGCGAAGATCCATAATCTGATTAAACTCAACACCAATCTCAGCGTTCACACATGCTTCAATACATGATGGCCACACATTTTTCGCGTATGGATCTCCAAGATTAATTCGTAGTGTACTTACAGCTTTAATCTCTTCATCGTTCTCAGTAATAGTAGCACTAATTTGAGAGCCTGCTGGGTTATGTTCCCATGCAAGAGCATATCCTTTTGAATTAGCTTGTCCTACCAATTGTTTTGAGGTAGCAGGTGCATTAGTGCCTGGTCCCCATGCCCATGGCTTATCGTCAACATTAATAATCGTACATGCTGAATTACTTTTTCCATATACTCCATACACCAGCGGACGAAGAGCAGAAATATTAAACACACGATTGATATCATACACAGGTTTTCCACGAGAATCCTGCACAATACCCAAGAGTGTCGTAGTATGGTCTGCAGGATGAATTCCGGCACCAATCAAAGAACATTGGAAATTTTCTGATCCCGTTCTAAAGTCAAAACAATATGCATACAAAACGCCATCAATTTCACATTCTCGAGTTGATTCCAAATTTTCTGATTTCTCAGTCGATCCTCCCAATTGATTTTCAAATCTCAGAGAAGAAACTGCAGATGACAATCCTACTCGATACCATGTTTGTGCAGATAAATCTGATCCATCTTTTTTCTTAAAGGTTACTGCAGTATCTCCCATTTCTTCACCAGAAAAATCAGCTGTGACGATTCGTTCATCTTCACCACAGTTAATCACCGTGTCAGTACCAGCGCACTGTGCAATAGCAATATTTGTCAGACTACCTGATTGATCGAGAGCAGTAGATATATTGATAGGCAAATTAAAGCTGATGGTAAGCTCGGCATTTACACACACATTCTTTCCGTCATTCCACAGTGTTGAAGGACTTGGAGAAGGTAATCCATTCTCTGAACAAAGTTCATTTACAAAAAACTTCTGAGGCATTTTTCCGCTCGTAAATCTCCATACATATCCACCATCGCGAGTAGAATTTTCACAAGCAAAATTTCCTTGTTTCCATCTTCCCGCTTCTGGACCTTCGCTACAGCACTGGAATCCTGGAATCTCAGGACTTCCTGGTAGACGACAATCAAGCACGTCGTAATTTACACTATTACTAAATAATCCTGCAGCATTTTTAATTTTAATAGGTCCGCTCGACATTGAAAGACCAGATTGAGTGTCATACGGAATAGTAGTTTCAATTTTCTGTCCTGCAAAATTCACAATAGACGCTCCACCTTCGGTCGAACCAAGCACCGTCGTAAGCCAGCTATCAGGATTCCCTGCTTCAGCAAATGGATACCAAAATTTCACCTCTGACTCAGTGATAAAATTTTCACCATAAATAGTAACAGCAGATGAATCATTAAGAATAGGTGCTGGCCCACGTGCAGGATCAATACGACAAATACTAGGGTGAGGAGGTCCTGCAATGATCTGAACACTTTCTCGTCCACCAGTTACTACCCCATCTTCACGTGCGACAACAACAAAATATTTGCCGAGCTCAAACTGAGGATCATTAGGAACTTTTGCAATTACTTGAGTATCACTCCAGGTATTTCCACATGTTTGGGGTAGTATCCCACCGAGAATACAGCCAGCTCCAGGACATGCACCACCTTCAGTCGCGGTAAAATATACATATCCGCTCACTCCAAAACGATTACCCGAAATGGTAATGTAGCTTCCTCTAGTCGCCACCGCGGGATCAATTGAAGTAATCGTTGGTGGACGAAAATTTTCTGGTGATGAAATTTCAAAAGGAACTGGATTACTTCTTTCACCGGCGTCTGACGTAACATACACAGAAGTCTCTCCTTCACCTGTGAATGGTACAACAGAATTAATGACCTCTCCTGACCATGAAGTAATGCTTGCACCTGATGTTCCAAATACTACTTCACCTTGTGTATTTCCAAAACCACTTCCCTGAAGAATAACTGGAGTATTCTGAGGTGCCTTACGGTCTCCTGCATGTACAGTCACACTGGTACCATCTTCAAGTGTCACCGTGTGATCTCCATCAACAGTTACTGAACATAAATTTGGTCTTTGTGTAGTATTGTAAGTAAAGGTACCAATGCTTGGACCAAAATCATCAATAGTAGAATCAGTTAATCCTGATACTGCCGTCACTGAAATTGAAGGTGCAACTACCTCATTCCCTGAAACAAATTCAGCTTGTTGCGGTACTTCAGCAATAATCCACGAATTATTCCATACCGATCCTTCACGACATTGAGCAAGAGCTGCAGTGACATCTGAATCAGTGTTGCCATCGTGGTCAAAATCATATTCAAAACTCACCTCTCCAGCAGCTGCTCCAAAGTTTTTTCCAAGTATAGTAATCCAGTTTCCTGCAGCGCCATCCATATACTCAACACTGGAAATATAGGGCACTGCCTTACACGTACAATTTGAGCCAGCGCATGTGTTATTGGAGTTATCAAGACATTGGAGCCAGTACGCGCAGTCAGTCTGAGAGGTGCAGCTATTTCCTTCTCCACCTCCGCATACTCCTCCCTGATCAGGAGTCGTTTCGTTTGGATCCAATACCCCATTTGTACAACTTGCAGGAACAACCATAAACTGAACAGTATCACTATCAACATTTCCATCAATATCGTGCACAGTAATTTCAGCTATGTATACAACTCCTGGTGAAAATTTGTTTGATTCAATGCGTAGGCCATATTCAAAATCAAATGATTGAGTCGATCCACTGTTTGCACGCACTCGTGGACCGTCAAGATATTGAGAAATAATAGATCCAGATGCTCCATCACGATAAACTTTCAAATATGCGTATGAGTTTCCATGAGTATCCTCCAGTTTTCCTTTGACCGCATATGTTTCTCCACGAACAACACGATGTACATCATCTCCATTGTATCCACCAATAGAAATAGGACTAAGTGAAGAAAACTCACTATCAATAACTGTAGCGTCTCCGGCAATACCCGTACGAAAAGTTGCAATTCGGGGATATGTTTGAGATGACACTTCAAGAGTCAATGCACGATCAAGAATGTCATGTAAATCCTCATTTACCTGAACTTCGTATTCACCATTAGGGATACATCGGACTCCTGCAGCACATTCAGCACCCTGGCTGTAGGTTGCAGAAACAATAGCTCCATCTTCTTCAAAAGAAAAATCAAATCGATTACTCACATCAGTCGTCTGTCCATTTTCTTTGCGATATATTTTAAATACTTCATTTGCATTTCCTTCAGGTTGTTTACTAAACAATACACGTATAACAGAGTTATTCATGCCCGTTGCATCACTCGCAACTGGTGTATGCGGCGTAATACTTTTTACAATAAAATATTGAGAAGATGCACACTGTGCAGGATGATCGTTACAAAATTGCGCACAGCGAGTATTTGCATATCGCGCATAATAAGGAGAAGTTACATCATCACATGATCCCCACAGATCTGGATCTTCATCCCCGGGTGTGTCAGAAATAGCCTCTTGTAATCGAGACAAGATAAAAGTGGTTATTCCAAAAGCAGAAAGTATTATGACCAAACCAATCGCACCATTAATAAGTAGTTTCTTTGCGCTTCCAATTTTTTCCTCATCCCCCCCTGAGGTCATGTACAAATATCCTCCATACAGGACAATACATACTGCAATGAATCCCAAAAAGCCTAAAAATATGTTAATAATCCGCACAATGGTAACGCGCAAATCAGTCGTTTCAGTTGAAACAGAAATTTGCTCACCTACAGTTTCAAGTCCAAATGTATCAGAAGTATTTGTCTGGGCAGAAACATGGCCAGCAAAGCTGAGGCACAATAAAAGAATACTGATTCCGATTGATATGTTAAAAATTGAACGAAGCAATCGTTTCATAATTATTGATAGGAACTAGGAGACTGAGTATGTAGTCGATCAATACATTCTCCAATAGTGCTTGCTCGGAACATGGGATCACTCGCACTTCCTCCGGTATAGCCAGAGCCAAGTGTATACACACAACCTGTATCCCCTGCTGAATCTTGAGTCACCTCAACACACCCAGCGCCGCTCACTACATTGCCTTCTGGATCATACGTCAATGTACACGCAGACGGAGCATCTGGAAGCGCTGGAGTTTGAGCCCATGGACCGACTCCAGGGTATACACAATTCTGTGTCACACTTTTAACAGTACTTGGTACAGTTGGCATGTAATATAAGTCTAGACTGTTAGGTCCAAATTCTCGATGTTCAAACATTGCTTTGGTTTGTTCACCTACTGTCATACTTCCCACTCTAAACCATAAATCATCAAGTCGGACATCACCAGAACATTCATTTGGAGTCGCCGTATCAATTACCGCATCAGCACATACATTCTTTGGATATTCTTCAAGAGATATACCGGCACCCTCAGCAGCACCCTGAATACTCGATGCAATCATTCGTTTACTAAAGCGTATAGAAACTGGTGCATTCCCGAGAACATCCTCAACGTCAACTCCAGGAGCAATTTCTTGAATATAAGGCGCTGTACGGTCAATCGTATTTGCAACCTCGAAACTCCACCAGTAATTATCAGGATTCTTTTCAGAAACAGCGATAAGAGGAGAAGTGTTTGGATCAGGTTTAATAAGATGATCATTTTCACTGACAGCATTGTTACTCTCATTATCAAGTCCATTAAACGCAAGGTCATATACTCCTGAAAAAGGAATAGCTTCAAATGGTGCCTGGTTATTTCTGGTCCATTCAGCAGTTCGAAGAAGTGCGTCGTAGGAATTAGTACAGCTAGTACCTGTACATTCGACAGCGAGACAAAACATTTTTTCTCCACAGCTATTAGTGCCGCATTCCTGGCTTGGAGTAAATTCAAGTGTGGTATACCCGTTTGATAATCTCCATGCTCCAGCAACTGAACGCTGTGTACCACTACCAATCAATTGATTAAGGAGTGTAGACGAAAAATCAGTTGATCCATCAAGAATGATACCTTCAACAGTAGTCGGATCAATCGGTTCATCAAAAATAATTTGAATAATAGAATTTTTTGGAACAGTTGTTCCTGCTTCAGGGTACGTATCAACCACGTGTGGTGGAGTCAAATCCAATATATTGCCGGTCGTAAAGTCCCACGCATATCCATCTGAGAATTGATTTTCAAATACGCTTCTACCATTGTCAGCACGCATAATCCCTGGGTTCAATCGTACGCGATACTGAACATCTTCATTAGGTGAGCCTAAATATTCGTAAGGTCTAAACACGAAAGTAAATGCATTTCTTTCTGCGTCATATGTGGTAAGTGCAGCAGCACTGCGACCAAGTGTTTGTCCTTCAGGGAGTGTGCCTGAAAATTTAACACGCTCATCAATTACTACCTGAGCAGTATTGAGACGGTCACACTCACCTTGTATAGAAACAATCGTGTCATTGTTAGCATCAATACAATCTCCGTAATAAGGATTTGCAATCTGATCCAGCGGCGTATCTGACGCCACATCTGCCCCTGAAGTAGTTTTACATGTGAGAGTTGGACCAGACCCATCAGCACCCCAACATGTTCGATTGCTATTTTCAATGAGGGAGGCAGGAGCAATCGGTACTCCAAAAGTTACTACAATACTCGTGTTTCTAGGAATTTCTTGCTGATCTCGTTTTGGATAGTGATCCTTAATCACACTACCAAGAGAGCCTGAGAAAGAATACGTTGAAATTGGAGGTCTGGTGTTGTTAGTCGCTCCAGTACCATTAATTGCCGCAATAAGTGATCGCAAGATATAACTTGTGATTCCAAATGCGGAAAGTATAATGACCATTCCCACAACTCCATTAATTAGCATCTTTTTGGCTTGGGCTACCTGCTCTTCATTTCCGGCAGAAGTCATCCAAAGATATCCTGCATACAGAATAATGCACACAGCGACAAGTCCAAGGAAACCAAGAACAACATTGAGGATACGAACAATAATAACTCTAATGTCAGAATTTGGATTGGCAGGAATAACAATATTTTCTCCTACTTCTTGAATTCCGAATTGGTCTGAAGTGGTAGCTCCATTAGTAACTTCTGGAGATACAGCGCGAGTTATGTCGACAAAATTACAGAAAGAAAATAAAAATAAAAAAACAAAAGCAACCGCACGAAGGGTCAATACGGTAACTTTTAATTTTCTATCAATTGTCAGTCGAGTCTTCGGGAGCATGGGAAAACCGAATACTCAAATAAATTAAGTTGATGGTAATTTTCTCTTCACGATTGTTTGCACAAGCGATCCATCAGCACGCCCGGCAACTTTTTTGACTACACTACCCATTACACGTCCGAAATCTTTCGCAGTCGAAGCGCCTGTTTCAACCAGTGCTTCGTCCACGATAGCTTCGACTTCTGCCTCACTCAACTGTTGGGGCAGATACTGGCTTACCAGCGCTATCTCACGTTTTGCATTTTCAATGAGCTCTTCACGTCCAGCCTTCTCAAAGTCAGCTAAAGCGTCTTTGAGCTGCTTGATATACTTTCGCAAGACTTGTAATACTTCCTCATCTGTCAGATCTTCTTTCTTCATGAGATTAATCTTTTCGTTTTTAATCTGAGAAAGAAGCATCTGAAGAGTTCCGAGGGTATCCTGATCTCGCTCTTTTCGTGCAGCGAGCTGCGCCTTCTGCAATTGTTCAATAAGTGGCATAGCAAAAATTAACGCTTAGGAGTACGTTTTTTCATTTCTTCCTGAGGCAATTTACCAATCTTTCGCAAAAATTCGGTTTTAGCCAATTTCTTTGCATATTTGATTGCTGATTTTCTCTGCACGTTCTTACTCTTCTTTGGCTCAAAATATTGTGTTTTTCGAGCTTGGAGAATCGTACCTGAACGTTGCCACTGTTGTTTTACACGGCGCATGAATCCTTCAAAAGATTCATTTTTTTTACGTTTCAATTCTGACACAGTAATTCACCTCCTCAAGGTGGATTAAATAAGTAAGTATGCTAAATATACACAAAAATCAAAGAAAAGTCAAATTAGGTGGATAACAATTTGCGGACCACAGCTTCGATCTTTTTCTGATCTACAATTTCTTGGATTCCAGACTCCATATTACGGGTAATAATAGTACCATCCTGTACTTCTTTCTGCCCGAGGATAAGCGTATGGGTCGCACCAATTTTATTAGCGATTTCAAGTTGAGCTTTGATTGATGACTTTGCAAGGTTATGAGCAACCTGAACACCTGATCTTCGAAGTCGCTCAATAAGCAAGAGAGAGCGTTTGCGAGCCTGTTCTCCAAGCTGTGCAAAGAAAACTGTAGGCTGCTTCATCTCTTCGAGAACTTTACCCTCTTTTCTAGCTTCATCTTCTTTGCGCTTGATAGACGCAATGACTCGCTCGACTCCAATAGAAAATCCAGCTGCAGGAGTTGCAGGACCACCGAGATACTCGATAAGACCATTGAATCGTCCACCACCTCCAAGAGCTCCTTGCTGAGATTCTTCAACACCTTCTTCAACAAACTCAAATACCGTATCAGTATAATAATCAAGTCCACGAACTAATGTCGGAGTAAGCACATATGGTATTTCTGCTTCATCCAAATACTCAAGTACGGACATGAAAAACTTTTTTGATGGTTCAGAAAGCCAGTCTACAATCTGTGGAGCTTCTTCAATCACTGCACGATCATGTTCATCTTTTGAATCAAGAACTCGAAGAGGGTTTTTGAGCAATCTCTTTTTTGACTCTTCACTCAAATAACTTCGTTTACTTCGCAAATATCCCACTAATTCCACTAAATAGTTATCACGGTCTTCTTTGGTACCGATACTGTTTACGCGTACCTGCACATCAATACCTAAATCTTTGAGAAAATTATACGAAACAGAAATTAATTCAGCATCAATCACTGGTGAGTGCTCACCCATTGTTTCACATCCAAACTGGTGAAACATACGGAATCGTCCAGCTTGTGGGCGGTCATGACGAAACATTGGTCCCCAGTACCACGCTTTTACCGGCTGAGGAATTGTATGCATGCCATGATTTACATACGCACGTGCAACTGATGCAGTGCCTTCAGGTCGAAGTGAAACTTTACTTCCATCCTTATCATCAAATGTATACATTTCCTTATCCACCACATCAGTTCCCTTTCCGATAGATCGAATAAAAAGACTTGCTTGTTCCACAATAGGAGTTTCAATATATGAAAATCCATATGATGCAGCAATATTCTCTGCTGTATGATACGCCCGTTGGAACGTATACGCTTCACGACCAAATAGATCCTTCATTCCTCGAAGGGTAGCGTAAGGCATATTTTTCTGTGTTTCCTTTTCTTCAGTTTTTGGCTTTGGAGCAGCAACAACTTTTTTCACAGCTGCTGGGCGAGCTGGTTTTGAAGTAACTTTTTGTTTAGGTCGTGGAGCAACATTCTTTTTCTTCGTATTTTTCGAGGGCATAGGTAATAAAATTAATCATTGATGAGTCAAATGTCTATATTAGGAATTTTGCATCGATGCAGTTGATTCAGAAGTGTATTCAGGCAAAGAGAATGTCGACAGCCGACTAAAAGGCCATCCTCGAAACCAGACACGTCCGACAATTACGTCTTTCTTTATAGCACCAAATCTTCGTGAATCAAAACTAGAATCGCGATTGTCTCCTAATACAAAATATTCATTCTCACCAAGAGTAAGCGAAACTGATCCTGGTGTTTCTTCTTCAAGATACACTTCGGGTAATACCCAACCTCGCGGATTTTCTTCGTTGTAGACAATCACGGTATTATTCTCTACTTTCACGCGTTCACCCGGAAGAGCAATAATGCGTTTGAGATAAAAATCAGTATTGATAGGAGATTTAAAAACTACAATCTCACCGCGCTCAGGAGTTCGAAAACGATACGAAATTTCATCAATAATCAGATAGTCGCGCTCATGGAAGGTAGGCTCCATTGACTGGCCTTTTACATAAAAAGGTTTAAACAAAAAATATCGAACCGATATAATGGTAATCGCGGCCAAAATAGAAATCTTGATGATTTCAAGGAAAAAAAGCGCCACTTTACTCAAGGCACCTCGTTCGTATACTTCATCGTTTGAATTATCAATATTATGTGGCTCTTTATTCAAATCCGACATACGCTAATAGCTAATGCTTAAAGTAGAGGATACTATAGCGTTTCCTGGGGAAAATTGCAAATATAGACGCCATATGCTTTAAGTATAAAAAATCCTTCGGATACTCTATCCGAAGGATTTTTAACTGTGGGCATGCCTGGAATCGAACCGGGGACCTCGTCATTATCAGTGACGCGCTCTAGCCAACTGAGCTACATGCCCATGAAAAACAAAATGTGTGAGAAGAGTATAACAGAAAATTGATTTTTTGCAAGATTCTCTATACCCGTGGGTTTAAGAGGAGTCGAACCTCTGACCTCTACAATGTCAATGTAGCGCTCTAACCAACTGAGCTATAAACCCTTAAAAACGTTGTAGTACACCAAATAATACCTAAAAAAACAGAGAAAGTCAATAATAAAACTCCCCTATTTTGGGGAGTTTTATATAGAGATTAAAATAACTCAAGCTAGATTCCAAGATCATCAATCGCGCTCGTGTCTACATCACCCAATGAACTAGTGTGACTTGGCTGATCAGACTCTTCTCTCATTGGACTTCTTCGTCCACCTTCTGGTTCATTAATTTTAAGGTTTACCAATGCATTGTTCTTTGCACCTACCACCTTAAGTAGGGTACGGATTGCACGAACAGTATTACCGCGTCGACCGATAACATATCCAATATCAGTTGGTTCTACGTCAAGTGTAATAAGTACTCCTCGTTCATCTACGGTGCGGGTTACTTTTACTTTATCTGGATGGTTAACGATCGCTCTAATAACGAACTCAGTAAAAATTTCATCCTGATGTTCTGCCATATCATGAATAGAATTACAAATAAATAAATGTAAGAACTGTCGACTCCCTTCCGTATTGAAAGGGCAAGTTCTAGAAAATACTTTATCAAAACTAAAAACAATCGTCAATGAGAATGTGCATGCCTGTCCACAATAAACCCGGTCGGACGACCGGGTTTATTTTTGTATTTTTGGAACAATCGACGCTTATACAGCAGGAGCGGCTTCAGGAGCGCTCTTAGCCTCTTCAGCTTTCTTTGCAGCAATTTTCGCCTGTCTCTTTTTGGTAACACTCACTGACATTTTTTTCTTTCCTTTTACAATCTCATTTTTGACAAAAAGATTGAAGATAGTGTCAGAAGTCTGTGCTCCTTTTGAAAGCCAGTATTGCACACGCGCCACGTCTACAGCAAGTTTCTTGGTAGGATCTAATGGATTGTATGAACCCAAAATTTCAAGGCTTCGTGCATGAGGATCTCGTCCCTTTTCAGAAACAATTACGCGATATGATGGTCGCTTATTCTTTCCGATTCTTTGTAATCGAATAGTCAACATAAGTATTAAGTGAGATAAAACTGTCTTAATTAGAGCGTTAGGACGGTTTAGTTTCGGCTTCGAGTGTACCATGACTGAGAGGCTCTGTCAATAGTGGGATAGACCCTGAACAAAGAAGGCTTACATCTTCACGCTTACGAGCTTACTCATTCCCCCATTACCCATAGTAACCCCGTAGAGCACGTCTGTTGCATGCATGGTCACTCGATTGTGTGTAATGATAATAAACTGGGACTGGTGCGCGAGTTCATGGAGGATTTTGGTGAATCGGAGCGTATTAGCCTCATCAAGTGCTGCTTCCACCTCATCAAGTAATACAAAAGGAGAAGGGTTTGTGTGAAGGATTGCGCACAATAGTGCAATAGAAGTGAGTGTGCGTTCACCTCCAGACAATGCAGCAAGATTATTGATTTTCTTACCAGGAGGGCACGCAGTAACCTCAATACCGGCAAGCATATTTTTTTTCTTCGGTATTTTAGACTCTTCTACATCTTCAGCAATTTCTTCGACTGCACCAGCTGAAGAAAGAATGGATTCATCTTTTTCTTCTTCAGTAATAGCTCCATACACTTCGGATAATTCAGCTTTACCACCTCCAAATAAAATTTCAAAATATCGTGAAAATTCTTTTTTAATTTTTTTAAACGCAGTTGAATGTTTCTTTTTCATGAGCTGATCAAGTTCTTCAATCATGACATACAAATCAGTCGCAGCTTTTTTCAGATCCTGTAATTGAACTTTCAATTGTTCATAGCGCGCATTAGTTTCCTGATATTCTTTGAGCACTTCTTCATCAATTCCACCAATCAAACTAAGCGTATACTTAAGTTTCTCAATCTCAGCTTTTGCATGCTCGAGCGTCATAGTAAGCGGAGGAATGCCTTTTTCCTGAATTGAGACAAAAGACTGTTTGAGTTCAGAATAAATTTCTTCCTCAAGTCCATCACGGTGTGTGGTATGTTTTGTTTTTTCGACCTCAAGAGCATGTTTCTGATCAGCAACACGATTCAATGATTGTTGTTTTTGCTGCATGCTATCCTGGAGAGCAAATACTCGTTTGCGCTTCTCTTCTTCTTCATGATTAAAAGCTTGTATCTTCTCCTGAATACGAGTAATTTCTTGGTCTACGGTGTGAATTTCCGCTTCAAGCGTTTCACGGTCAGTGAGGAAACTTTCCATCATGCCACCATACTCTTCTTTAGTCATGGTATGAATTTTCTGTTCGCTCGTTAAACGGGAAATTTCTGAAGCATTCTCTAAAATACGTTGGTCAAGCGCTGCAATTGAGTGCGATAAAATTTCTGATTCAGTATGAAATGCAGTTGCAGCAATTCGAATCTGTTCAATATCTCCTTCAAGTTCTGCTAACTGCTTTCGAATTTCCGCTGTCTCTTCAGTAACATCATCGAGAGAAACAACAGGTAATTGGTCTGCTTTTGCAGCAAAAGTAAGCCCGTTTGTACGTTTATGTCGGAAACCACCTTTCATAGATCCACTCGTTTCCATGACATCCCCATCGCTTGTTACCATGCGTACTTTTCCAATACCAATGTGCCTGGCAGTATCAATAGATTCAACGATCAAAGTTGATCCAAATACGTACGAAAAAATATGATCAAACAATGAATCATGAGTAACCAAGTCAGCCGCAAGCCCATGTACACCTGCGCGTGTGCGGAGTGATTCAATATCATGCGGAAGATACCGAGGCTTGATTGTATTTAAAGGCAAAAATGTTGCAAATCCCAAATGGTTTCGTTTGAGAAAATCAATACACGCTTCAGCCACACGATCATTTTCTACCACCACTGATGCCATATGCGCGCTTGCCGCAACTTCGAGCGCTACACGATGTTTGTCTTCCACTTGAGCAAGTTCTGCCAAAATTCCATACACTTTTCCACCAAAGGTGCGTACAGGTTCATTGAGTATTGCATTCACTGCTCGCAACCCTTCAAGAGAAAAAGAATCACGTTCGCGCACAATGTCGCGCATTGAATTTTCAAGGCGAGTTAATTCTTGTTGCAAGTGAATTTTTTTGCGTTGTTTTTCTTCAATCTCATAATTTCTTTCCTGAAGACTGGCGCGAAGTGAAATCAATTTTTTTTCTTGTTCTGCTTTATTCAGTGCGAGCTCAGTCTCTACCTGTCTAAATTCAGAAAGTTTTCCTTCAATCCATGCGACATTTTGTTTTCCTGCTTTACCATATTCACCTTCAAGTTTTGCCTGCAGAATAGCTCGTTCTTTTTCTTGTTTATTTTTCTTCTGCTGAATCTCGTATAATTCTTTCTGCAATGTTTCAAATACATCACTTCGTGATTTTTCTTGAGCAAACTGTGCAAGCTCAGACTGTATACTTTGTAATTCATGAAGTTCGCGCGTATAAGAAGCATCTACCAGTTTCAATTCCTCTTCCACTCGAGTAATTTCTCTATGAAGTGATAAATACTGAGAACCAAAATATGCTTCCTGTAATTCACGTAGTGTATGTTCCACTTCTTGTCGCTGTTCGAGTTTAGCAACCTGTCGTTTGAGTAGTTTTAATCGTGGCTCAATTTCAACCATGATCGCGTCAGCCTGAGTAATATTTTCTTCAGTTCGCGCGAGTTTCAAGGATGCATGATGTCGTTTGATCTGAAATTCTTTAATTCCCACAGCTTCATCGAAAAACTCTTTACGCTCAGCTGGTGATTGCAGAAGTAATCGATCAATAGTCCCTTGTCCAATAACCGAATACGATCCCTGTCCAAATTGTGCACGCGCCAGGAGAAGTTGTAAATCGATCAATCGAACTTTATTCCCATTCAATAGATATTCGCTCTCGCCTGATCGATATAATCTACGAGAAATTGCCAATTCATCATAAGGCACATCAGCCCGCTTGTCCGAATTATCAAGAACCATGGTGACTGATGCAAGACTCATTTTTCCTTTGCCATCGCCTCCTGCAAAAATAATATCTTCACTTTTTTTCCCACGGAGATTTTTCATGCTCTGTTCCCCTAGTACCCATCTGATGGCATCAGCCACATTACTCTTTCCACTTCCATTAGGCCCAACAATTCCAGTCACTCCTTGGCGTCCATCAGCAAAAGGTTTTGGAAACTCAATAACCGTCTGTTCAGCAAACGATTTAAAGCCATTAATTTCAATCCGGGTAACAAACATAAGGGAGGAAGTTCAAAATCCCAATTTCAAAGTTCAAATAACGTGCATTCCATATACTATTTTTGAACTTTGGGTTTTGAACTTTGAACTTTGTTCAACAATTCGCTATTGTTCAACTGAACCATATTTTCTCACATCTATCCCTCTCTTGACAATAGCTCCGACTTCCCCTATACTCCCCTGTTCTTATGAATATATGCCACAGCGAATAGGAAAACAAATACATGAGCTACTCATGAATTGTGAACGTGTACTCTTGGTACCGCACAAAAATCCAGACGGAGACGCATGCGGCGCTGTATCAGCGCTCGGTCTCTACCTACAAAATCTACAAAAGAAAGCAGATATTTTTTGTGCAACAGCAGTGCCAAAGGAGCTACAAATCCTGCCCCTCATGGATATCGTTACGAGTAATCCTGCGACATGGGAAACTCCCTATGATGCAATTATCGTCTGTGACTCAGGAAATCCTGAATATGCAGGAGTGAATTCGTACTTACAAAAAAACAGTACAGCAAAAGTAGTCGTAGTCGATCACCATCCTACTAATACCTACTTTGGAGATTTAAATTTGGTATCACTCACCAATTCTTCTACCTGCGAAATATTATACGAATATTTTACGTATAACAGAATCAATATCACTCCAGACATGGCGACCGCACTTTTGTGCGGGATTATCTATGACACTGGATCATTCAGCAATTCAGCAACATCCAAAAAAAGTTTAAGTATTGCAGGATCACTAGTAAAAAAAGGAGGATCCATGAAGGACGTCGTACGGTCTCTATACAAAAACAAACACATGAACACACTCAAACTGTGGGGTAAAGCATTGAGTGGCTTAGCCTATGATACTGAACTAGATATTGTATCCATGACGATCTCAATAGAAGATATGTTGTCATGCGGCGTTGATGAAGAAGGTGCAGATGGAATTGCAAATTTTATGAATGCACTCAAAGATGGAAAAGTGCACATGGTATTCCGAGAAAAACCAAACAATTTGGTAAAGGTAAGTATGCGTACCACCAAAGATGATGTAGACGTATCACAAATTGCAAAAGCATTTGGAGGTGGCGGACACAAAAAAGCTGCAGGATTTACCATTGAATCACCTATTAAGTCTGTATACGAAAAAATTTTACCGACCTTGAATAAATGCTTAAAGCAGGTATAATAAGAAAAGAAAAAGTGCACAGGAAAAAAGATAATTAGTCTCATATAATGCATATTATGAATAACCAATTCTCAGAGCTAGAGCCAGTTACTTCACAAATTCTTATCCCTACGGTCATTGAAAAAACAACGTATGGTGAGCGTGCCTACGATATCTACTCACGCCTGCTCAAAGACCGTATTATTTTTCTAGGGACAGCGATTGATGATCATGTCGCAAATATCGTCGTAGCTCAGCTACTCTTTCTTGCGAATCAAGATCCTGAACGAGATATCAAATTGTACATCAATTCTCCAGGCGGATCAGTGACTGCAGGACTTGCAATCTACGACACCATGCAATTTATCCAGCCAGACGTTTCTACGATCTGTATTGGGATGGCTGCAAGTATGGGCTCAGTACTTCTTGCTGCCGGTGCAAAAGGCAAGCGATTCTGCCTACCAAATAGCGAAGTCATGATCCATCAAGTGATGGGCGGAGCACAGGGACAAGCAAGTGATATCCAGATCCACGCTGAACGCATCGTAAAAATGAAAAAACACTTGAATGAAATCCTTGCAAAACATTCAGGACAAGCGCTTGAAAAAGTGGAAAAAGATGCAGACCGAGATTACTTCATGAGTTCGCACGAAGCAGTGAAATATGGATTGGTAGATAAAGTGATTGAATAAATTAAACAAAATAAAAATCTCCCCCGAAGGGGAGATTTTTTATAGTTAAGGGTTGAAACCTTACCCGTACCAAGAAGATGTGTTAAAGGAGAAGACGAGCCGAAGCCTGAACTTTCCTTCGACACATCCCCATGCTTGTCGTGGTACAGGTAGTAATATTTGGCCGAGACCAATTACTACTACCTGTAGACAATCTACTGGAAATGCTGTCGCAATTTACGTGACGTCATATAATACCATATAGTAGCTTTTTTGTCAAGAGCTACAGGGCATAAATACATAAAAATGGCTTATTTAAGCCATTTTTATAGTGTATAACATCTCAATTACCCTCCTAATGGTATGCTTTCTTCACTACTTGGCGGAGGTACCTCTTGACCACTCTCGGTACCAGATAAATCTTCGTTAGTATTAGTATCTTCTACTACAACTTCAGGAAGTGCTTTGCCGACTAAGCATGTTTCAGCTAAGGGGCGATAGTAACTTGAGTATACGACTTCTTTTTTCTCTCCATCAGGCATTTCACGAACATAGGTAAAATATGCTTCAGCTCCAGGATACGCATGCTGGCACTCTTTTTTCCCTGGAGGCAATTCAGTAGTTTCAATTGTTTTTGCAGGTCCCACAGGAATTCTTCGAACCAATGTCGGAGGAATATAATATCCTTTGCGACCATCACTCGTTCCCCAAAGTGTGAAATACAAGTCTCCAGTTGAATCGACCAGCTCAGAAGTAATCAAGATATGGTGCCCCGTATCGTTGATAAATTTAAAATCAGTTCCAGGATCATAAATGGTTGCATCAGTACCCGGATTATTATTTGTAAGATCATTATAGTAAGAAATCATAAGTGAATGATTCCGTCTCTCAGTGATCTCAAGACCTGCATTCATTGCAGCTCGGAACATGGTGGTACCAATCTGGCATAATCCCCCGCCAATTTCAGGGACCAATCTGTCCCCCTTAATTGCAAGCTCAGGCAAATAGCCACCTGCTAAGGTAAAAGGTTTCAAAGCTTCAAGCAGAGAAAACTCTTCACCTGGTTTTATGATAAGACCATCTAGTTTATCAAAAGCAGCATGTCGAATATTTTTATATCGATTTCCCGGACTGCCTTTAAAAATAGATTTTCCTACGCCCAAAACTTCAGTAATACCAAGATCATTTACATCCCCTGTTTTAATCTCAGGTGCAACTTCTTTAGTCTGAACAACAATAGTCTGGCTACTAGTCGTCGCAT
Organism: Candidatus Magasanikiibacteriota bacterium; assembly: GCA_035438805.1. Classification (GTDB taxonomy): domain Bacteria; phylum Patescibacteriota; class Patescibacteriia; order Magasanikbacterales; family UBA922; genus UBA922. The sequence goes on along the minus strand of DAORJA010000005.1, from coordinate 8,349 downwards.
CAAACCGTTCAGCAAATGTCTGTTGCAATAACTCGTACATTTTATCTACATCCACAGTAACACCCGGATGTGAACCCTTAAATTCAGTAACCTTTTTATCATCACTAATAGCAAATTTAGCATTCTGTGGTAATACATCAACTGTAGGCGCGATTACATTTCGCAAATATGCGTATGTAGATGAAGATGAAAGTTGGAATATATATTGATTTTCAGAAGTTTTTTCAACTTCGATCATGCGAGAAAGCAAAGTTGGAGTAATATTCCATGAATACTGACGTTTGGTAGAAGAATTAAAATATTCTAATGAAATAGCCCCTTCATCAAAAGCATCAGGTAATGTTTCTATAATACTCTCCACATCAGATTCAGTAACAACAGGGTCAGTTTCTTCGGTTTCAAGATGAATTTTTGGTTGTTCCAAATGAGCCCAGCTCTGTATGACAGTATCTGAAATATAGTCATAATTAAGCGCCGTACCTCGAGATGAAGAAGTGATTTGATATTTCAAGGGTGATACTGAGTTAATACGTACTCCCGCATTCACCATGGGGGTCACATAAGGCTCAATATTCTTATTAATTTCGAGAAAAAGCTTATCTTCAGAATAGGTAATGGAACCAACTTCATAAGAAGGGTGAAAAATCAATGAATGCAGCGCTCGGAAAGAATCAATAAAAATATTTCCTGTCTTACCTTGGAGAACAAGAGTACGAGCTGCGGCTGGTGGGTCGATTTCCACAAATTCTACTACTGATTCTTCACTGATAGACTGTGGAGGAAAGATTACAAAATCTTTAGTACTGGTTCCAACATCAAAAGTCACAGGAATACCCTGCGCAAGAAGTTTGCCATGCATATCTCCAATAAAGGCACTAAGCTCACTCTCGGTCATACCACCAACTTCAAAAGAACCAATGCGTGTGCCTGGTAATACCCGATCTGTAAACGACTGACCATATGCAATACTGATTCCTACCGTACCGCACACAAGAGCAATAACAATCGAAAAAATAATTATCTTTCTCTTATTTGATTTGGTTTGAGAATCAAGTATATTAACTTCTGGTGTATGTGTTTCTGTCATAATTAGTCTTCAACAATCTCGACTGAAATTTTTCTATCTTTAGTGCGTTTTGGAACGGTGATTTCAAGAATACCATTCTTATACTGTGCTCGTGCCAAGTCACCATTTACTTCAACAGGCAAGACAATCGTACGAGAAAAATGCCCCCAAAAACACTCAGTGTGATAAAATTCAATTGGCGGTTTTTCCTTGATCGGGTTAATACGCTCTCCTCTCAGAGTAAGTAAATCATTGTGAATATAAATTTCAAGACGATCAGGTGACGCACCAGCTACCGTAGACACAATATACACATTCACTTCATCATGCGCAACATCTACCGAAAGCTTACCTTCTTCCAAATTTTCATGCCAATCGTTTGTTTCCGTACGAAAAGCAGTCGGAACTGCCGTAGCTTCCGCTTCACTATTCGAGACATGCTCGAGAATCATTGCAAACGAGGGCGAAGGTTGGTTTCGCTTCATACTAGAAGGAAGTATACAAACTATAGGTCAATTAAACAAGAGGCGGAAGACAGGTTGACTTTTATATTTTTTTAAGCTACACTATTCGGGTATTTCAAAAATTAAAACTGGAGAGGTGGCTGAGTGGTTGAAGGCGGCAGTCTTGAAAACTGTTGTAGGCTTCGGTCTACCGCGAGTTCGAATCTCGCCCTCTCCGCAAGAGATATCAGGCATGATACTTATCCAGGGTATCTATGTGAACGAAAAAGTTAGCTATTGGCAATGGAGAGGTGTCAGAGTGGTCTATCGTGCAGCTTTGCTAAAGCTGTGTCCGAGTTATATCGGACCGAGGGTTCGAATCCCTCCCTCTCCGCTATACGGAGATCGACATAATAAAAAGGTTCCAGCAATGGAGAGGTGGTTGAGTGGTTGAAAACAGCAGTTTACTAAACTGCCGGATCCGAAAGGGTCTCGCGAGTTCGAATCTCGCCCTCTCCGCAAGAGAGTTAAAAAAGACACGACGCAATTTGGCGTTGTGTCTTTTTTTTAGTACACTAGAGAATACCTCTCATTAATTTTAAACTGTTAGTGCTATGAAAAAAATACCTCTCTTATATGTTGCGGCGGTTATATCTCTACTTTCACCTTTTCAAGCACACGCAGAAACCTGGAACCCTAGTGCTCCACCAGAATATGTACCAATCAACTGGGTATCAGGCACCGGGATTAAAAGCTTTATCAATGTGCCAGAAAATTCTGGATATATTGATTATCTCACAATCATTCATCTTCCAAGTGCAGAAGTAAAATTAATTACCTCAGACACTCCTCGAACATTGAAAGGACCAGCGACCGCTCCATTTCCCGAAGATACCGCAGAGAATTGGTCTTTTGCAAAATCAATTGTAGAAACATTCAAAGCAGAAAATCCTCAAGTAAAATTCTTATGGAATGCGCCGTTTTTTAACATCAATATTCCTGTAACCGAACTAAGTCTGGGACTCAAATCCTCTGATGCAGAAGGCGCGTATATTACGAGCGGGTCCAGGCCCACAAGTGATATTGAACAGCCAAGACGAATGCTTATTATTGATAACGCACTTGGAGTAGCAAAAATAACTGACTTCGATGAAAATATATTTGTCAAAGAAGGAGACCAGGCAGTCGAAGGATTTCATCCATTAGGAAGCCCAAGTGTAAAGTCCGAACAGACATCTCGTGTATATCTAGGCGTTCGTTCAGAAGGAAAAGAATTATTGGTATTTTGCAGCAAGAGCGCTTCACATGAATGGGCAAGCGAGGCGCTTCTCAATGCTGGAGTACCGCTTGAAAATCAGATGCAAGCAGATGGAGGTGGAAGTGCAACCTGCGCGTATAATCTACCTGGACAATATTTCGTAGAACCAGGGCGAACACTTCCTCACGTCATGGGAGTACTTCCAAAACTTCCAAAAGGAATAACAACGATTGATAAACTGAATGTTCGAAGTGGTCCTGCAACCAGTAATAAGGCTATAAAAAATCTTCCCGTTGGCACTTCCGTTACGATTTACGAAGAAAAAGGTGGATGGTATCGAATCAGTGAAACTGGAGATGAATGGGTGTCTGCAGGCTATGTTAAAAAATCAGTCGCTCTCCCCTATGATGCTACGACAACCATTAACCAATTAAACGTACGGGGTGGAGCTGGTACCACTTTCACAGTCACAAGAAAACTTCCGATTAGCACGAAAATCAAAGTATATGAAGAAAAAAATGGTTGGGTACGTATTGGAGAGTCAGAGTGGGTCTCTGCGCAATTCATAAAATAATAATAAAAAGTCCTCCAAACCGGAGGACTTTTAAAACCAATAATACATGCTTTCCAAAAACACAATTTTAGTATATTCTTGAAGGTACACTAGACGTGCAAAGGCAAGGAAAATAAACCCAAATTTCTATGCAAGACACACACTCACCTGCTACTCAATCAGAACGACAACCTATGTATAAATGGATAGCGATAAGTACAATTATTATTGCAATTGGGGTTAGTGGCGCATGCTTCACTTCACACCAAAAACGTACAGAAAATGAAAGCTGTAGTAAGGACTACCCGCTCCTTGATCAATATATCGACTGCGAAACGATTAACGAAAAAATAGTGAGAGTTAAAAACTTGGAAATCGAAGTGAGCAGACTGATTGAACAAAAAAAACAACATAATAAAATCCTACGTGCTTCAGTATTTTATCGTGATCTTGATAGTCGTAGATGGTTTGGAATCAATGCTGATGAGCATTTCTACCCAGCAAGCTTATTAAAGCTACCCATCTCAATCGCATATTACAAATTAGCCGAAGCAAATCCTGAAATTCTAAATAAAAAAGTCACCATTCCCGAAAACCAGACCGACCAAAACGCAAAACAATACTTTGCGGTAAAAAGTAATATACAACCAGGAGGAGAATACACCATTGAAACACTCTTAAAAAATAGGATTGAGTATTCGGACAATAATCCTATCCAAGTACTCAATCAAAATCTACCTGCAGAATATAGTTACAATGTACTTAGAGATTTAGGACTTCCTGAGCCAGAAATGTATAACGGAAAAAGCAATTGGAACATGACAGTACGGCTATACGCTGGTATTCTCCGAACTCTGTATATTACGTCTTATCTTACCCCTGCATATTCGCAACAATTACTTAGCTATCTTACTGAATCAAAATTTAATGACGGAATACGCGCAGTAATTCCAAAAAATATCAAAGTTGCGCATAAATTTGGAGAAGCAGCTCTACTCAATCCAGATAGTACTGTTGAAACACGAGTCCTCCATGACTGCGGTATTGTATATAACCCAAACAACCCCTATATCATATGCATCATGACTAGTGGAAACGATATTAAAGAAATGCTTCAAACAATCCAAGATATTGCTAAAATTGTAGATGGGTCAGTGCTATCTGATCTATATGAGGACGAAAAAGTTGATATAAAAGATGATGAATAATATCTGTTGAGAAAAGATAACGATTGATACCGGACTATGAGCTTTGCTGAAATCAAAAAAAAGGTACTTGAACGCACACCCTATCTCAAACAAACCCTTGAACACAAAGGAGACACCACACTCCTTAATTATTTTGAAGAAAGTCTACAATTTTCAAATCCCATTCCTTCTGAAAGACAAGAAGAACTTTTACAGGTAGTAAAAGAAATGATAGAAAACGTAATCAGCCACGAAATAGCACATCATGCGATCGAGCAATTACGGAAACATTACTATGTTTCCACAGCAGATCATCATGGACCGATTACACACCCTTTTTTTGTAAATAGCCATCTAGCGCAATCGCTAGCAAACCAAAAACATCAACTCAAAAATATTTTTGTATTCTCGTGTGGAGGGGTTTCTCTCAACAATTCTTCTGTCCCTCGAGGAATACTGTTTCATGATGCCGAACTAAATAAAAAACAATTTAATCTTGTAAGTCTCAAGCATCGCCACCATCCAGTTTTTTCATTTCCTGCATACACCAAAAAAGATGACACTATTAACCCATCAAAGATAACATTGCCGAAAAAATTAGCTGAATTAATAACGGAGCTATATTCGAATGAAACCATATTTACCTATTCCACATATTCTGATCAAATTACGTATTCCAATTATCTTCTCTGGAAAAAAATTCCTGGGCAACAAAACATGAATCTCATCTATCTGGAGCAAGAAAAAATCGTAAATGAGCTTCTCCTGAGATACCATCTAGATAACCAAACCTTCCTCACCCACCTACTCACCGACGAATCAGTATTACACATTTTTGAAGAATGTTTTGATGGTATTCAAGGAGCATTTTCTTCCAAAATACACACGGGAACTATACTCTTTTGGGCAATTCATAAAGGAAAAAGAATACAATTAAAACGTGAAGGTACAGTGCTTACATCTCCTGATGGCTCATACAAAGTTTCATTGACCCCACAAGAAATAAAGACTGCGATTAAAAAGGGAGAATTAATGCCAAGTATGGTGTTGTCATTTATCATACTAAGCTTCTACTACGGTCTTACTTGTGGGGGTGGGTTCATGCAGGTAAACTATCTAACACAAATGAAGATGGCGTATGCACAGTTCTTGAAACTGGTTAATAAAGAAAAAGAAGAAAAATTTGTATCATCTATAATAACTGACTACTTTTGTAGTGATTTGGTATTCGCAACAATGGAGAATAAAAAAACAGCAACACATGCATCAAGTATTGATCTAATCATACATCAAAAAACAGATACAGGGATACGATTGCAAGAATTGACTGAAGTATGTACACTGGGTCAAGCGGTGGATCATATGATACCTGAATTATATAGAATACTCATTAAAACGTATCCGATCATAGAGGGTGATTCGAAAAAAACAAATATAGCACCTGTGATAGATATGTCGTAAGTTATGGAAGTTAAAAAATTTCTTATTGCTGGTGGAAATTCCACAGCTCTAGTGTACAATAGTAAAAATACAGAGAAAGATCGAATTATCCATGAGCTTCTCACCCATGTTGAACAAATTGGATTTATATCCACAGATACGACAGTTCCTACACTTACCATGATGGGAGATGAACTGTGCATCAATTCTATACTCGCATTTGCTTCTACACTAGACGAACAAGGGGTCTTATATAGTAGTGGTTCTAGTAATCCAATCTACTACTCAAATAAAAACAATATCGCGACAGCAGAAATTTCTTTAACATGTAGTCAGCAAGAAAATATTGTCTTGTTCGACGGAATCGGCTTCATTTTACATGATGCAAAAAAAGGACACGATATAACGAAACAAACACTTTCCAAACTGTGTGAAACATACAACCTTCCTGCGTTTGGAGGAATTATATACGATAACGATAGTATTGAACCATATATATACGTTGCAGCTATTCATTCGTTTGTAAAAGAAACTGCATGTGGTTCTGGAAGTTTAGCATTTAGTTTATTTTCCGGCATAACAGAAGTAACACAACCAAGTGGTGAAAAAATAATTATTAATACAGGCGAAAAATATCGTATTTCTGCTCCTATTATAGACTATGTCTAAAAAATGCATACACTGCGGCAATAATCCAACTCCACATCGACTCGCATGGCTATCTCAGTCATTTGTTATTGTCATGAATCCGGTTGGAAAATTTATTTCCAGTAGTTTTCTATCACGTGCATTATCACATTTTTCACACTGGTTCTTTCAGGCAACATTTGCAATTCTTGATCTTTTTGGCGCCATCGAAGAAAACACAGATAAAAACAAGGTAGTAAGCTGGCGAGGCAAAGCATTATGGGATGAGGCTGAGCGCCGTGGAATCCCTATGAAAAGCTTTATCGTATGGAAAAAGCCAGTAGATATTTATGAAGTGATTATTAAAGGTAAAAAAATAAGATTCAATGGTCTTCCTCGACCCCCACACAATGAAAGCGGGGCAGACTGGTGGCTCGACGACAAAGCTACACTAAAAAAGAAATTACAACAAGCTAGAATTCCTGTTGCTGATGGTGGATCATTTTCACACTATACACCTTTGCGAAAAAAATTTGACACATTACGGAAGCCGGTGATTATCAAGCCACGCATCGGCTCAAGAGGTCGACATACCACAACTCGAATTTCTACTGAAGAAGAATTGAAAAAAGCATTTGATCAGGCAAAAAAACTGTGCTATTGGGTAGTTATGGAAGAGCATTTAGTAGGAAGTGTGTACCGTGGCACCATGATAGACGGATCATTCACTGGAAATCTTCGGGGGGATCCTCCACGAGTGACAGGTGATGGAATTCACACGATTGAAGAATTAGTTGTAGAAAAAAATAAAAATCGTAATCCGCAAGTAAGTGAAGTGCGCCTACATGACGGACACAAAGAGTTTCTCAAAAGAACAGGAAAAAAAATTGATGATATTATCCCAGCTGGCGAAACAATTGACCTTCTTGAAAAAGTGGGAATTTCATATGGTGGCTATAGTGCCGAGGTTACCGATATCACACACCCTGAAATTAAGCCGATACTTGAGCAAGCCGCAGCGATAGTAAAAGATCCGATGATTGGATTCGACTTTATTATCGAAGACATAACTCGCTCGCCTCATGAACAAATCTGGGGTATTATAGAATGCAATGGGGTCCCGTTTATTAATCTCCATCACTACCCTATTGAAGGCAAGCCAAACCATGTGGCACGATATGTGTGGGAATATGTAGAAAAAAATATTGAACTATTTTAATATGTTTACCGGCATTATCACTGCAACAGCAAAAGTTATTAAAAAAAATCTGAATACAAGCGGAATGGTTTTGGTAATTACACAACCAAAAAAATGGAAAGTTAAAATTGGCGCAAGTATTACGATAAACGGCGTATGTTCCACTCTCAAAAAAACTCAAAAAGGACTTACATTCGAATACATGCCCGAAAGTTTGAAACGGTCTACTCTTTCAGACCTTACGGTAGGATCTCTAGTGAATTTGGAACAATCCATGAGAGCTGACGACCGACTCGATGGGCACATTGTCCAAGGGCATGTTGATACTGTTGGAAAAATTATTACAATCACACCTGAAGGAAATTCATACATTTTTACAATTGAACCTCGTGACAAAAAATACCTCAAAATGATTGCAGAAAAAGGCTCAATTGCGATTGATGGGATCAGTCTTACGATAACTGCAACGGGTAAAAATAATTTCAAATTTAAAATCATCCCCTACACCTGGGAACATACCAACTTGTCGACTAAGCAAAGTGGTGATATGGTAAATATCGAAATTGACGTATTGGCC
>DAORJA010000004.1:0-36014 GCA_035438805.1 Candidatus Magasanikiibacteriota bacterium | reverse complement strand
AAGCTATGTATTGCTGACACAAGACCTGTTCATTACCGCTTTCATCAGTCACAGTGATTGAACTACCGCACGCAAGCCATTCACTACATTGTCTGTCGCGTTCAACTTTCAAAATAAAATTAGCATCTTTGGTTCCTGTTCGAACTGGATTTACCAAAGCATCAATCGGTGTTGCAGATCTGCTTGCTTGATATGACTCAAACGTATTGTAAACCTTATCTGGATTCTCAGTGATATCAAATAATACACATCCTTCTTTCTGACTTACCTTACCCTGACATTGACCAATATTTTCTTTTAATCGATCATTCATGAGTACATAGTAGGACTTTCCATTTGGATTTGCTGTTGTCGTTGCCGCGCGATCAATAAGCTCAGTACACCCATTATTGCTTGCGTCACAGACACCTACCTTACCCTCGTATGGCTGACTTCCTTGTGACCAGATGCCATATTCATTACCGGAATCGAGATAATCCTCGTAACATGGTATGACTCCAATATCAATACATTGATCATTGCCACCGCAATCGGCATCTGCTCGACATTCCTGATTGCTTTCAGCACATTTCCCTGTATCTTTGAACCATCCACTATATGTATGTGCTGCCTGTCCTTCACCCAAGGTGACTTTATCTTTATATACACACTGACTATCCCCACTCACTTTTGGATCTTTGAAATACACGAGAGAATTATCATTTTTGAATGCAGCACAACCTACCTCATCACCTGAACATAAAATATCATCGTAAATACGTGGATCATTTTTGATGAAGGTGTCCGTATAACTATATGCACTTGGTGCGTTTGCACTGGTATTTTTTGTCTCCAATCCTACACGCGTACACGCAAGATTTTCCTCCTGGCACAAATGTCCTGCGGCTGCGAGATAAATCAAACCAGAATCTTCTTTTACGATTACTGTTGACCCATCAACTACTAATTTATCATTATTATTAGTTGCACATGAACCATTCACTGAAATACATCGACCTGGAGTCTCCTGAAGATTTGCGAATACAGTTGCAGCATCAGTCGCACCTTCAGGAATCACCACTGCAGTCTGCACTCTACATTCTCGCTCGCCTTTAGCGACTATACAAGTATAGGTTGCAGAAACATTCGAAGATTCAGTCAATGTGACTGAACATGGCATTGGAGTAGTTGCTGTAGCGAATTTTCTACATACTACACCATACGCCTGTTTTTCTTCAGGTCGTACTCCGGTAACTGTGTTTTGTGTATCTACAAGAGCGCGACAGCCTACTGCTTCAGCCCGGCAGAGTCGATCAAATCCAGTCAATGCAAAACTTTGTCCGTCAGTTCTCGTATATTCGCGACAACCAAGGTACTCTCCAGGAAGTCCGTCATCAGGCAATGGACCATTTGCTTGTTTTGAATCACACGCAAGTGGCACCTCATATCCTTCAGGAGTTCTCCAAGAATTTTTTATAAGGAAAATATGATCGCTTGCTCCGCCACCAATTTGTACTAATTCAATATTATCAAGGAAATAGAATTGGTTAGCAGAACCATTTTGCGCACTAAAGTATAGCTGTACAGCCTGTAAACTATCCCCAGCAAACTGTCCCGGCCCCACTCGATACTCCTGCCACTGCACCCCTACTTGCGCAGGTGTATTACTATTCAGTAATGGGTCAAATGTAAATCCTTTTCCTACAGCCTGACCATTTTGACTAAATCCAGCGGAGAGTCCAAATGGTGCATTTGCGCGTGCCCAGAAACGAAGCTCATACCACGCACCTGCCTGTAATTTTCCCGTAGCAAATGTATAGTCTGTACTTGCTCCGTTTACTCGGAGAGAATGTAGTCCTACCTGCAATGCCTCAGCTTGAATTGACGTATTTCCGCTCCAACCTTGTTTTGCTTCATTGAGCGCATCAACTGAAGTTCCTGAAGGCTCAAATCCAAATGTCTGTACTGTTTGCAGATTATTTCCTGTGTTTCCAATGTATGAACGACATCCATTTGCAACCGCAGGACAGCTTGTTGCTTCTGCTTTGATTGACTGATAAATACATGAACCGATTCCTTCATTATTTATTTCGTACCTTCCGCCTGACGCACAGCGTTTACAGCTTCCACCTTCCCACAACCCACCTTTAGCTTCACAGAGAGAAGCGCCGCCATTTTGCGCGGTGATATTCGTATCTGCAACCAATTCTGAATTAGTCTTTCGAAGAGAGGTGCACGCATTTGATACGGTCACCGTACTTCTGAATATTCGATAAAAAATTTCTCCATCTGAATTATACAAAGCTCGACAATCATCATCAGCCACTCTCGAATCATTCAATACATTATTCAACAACAAATTATATGATTCCTGGTTACACTGATCATAGTTTGACTGCATGACTGATCGAGTATCTTCCACATATGCAGGTGATCCTACCGGGAACACTGACTCGATTGAGTCACCTGACTTATACTGTAGCTGGAGACTACTAATGTAGTTTGCATCAGACTGTGTGACAGGCAACAAGGTATTACGTCTCAATTGGTAACCCTGACTTTCTGATCCTTCCCAAGAGTAAAATACTTCACTATTATCACCATTTGGACGTTCGCAACGCTTGAGGCTTGTATAGTATTCGAGCGCTTCCCCACCTTCGCCTGCTACACCAATATTGGTAAACTCGTCACATCCTACTTGCAAAGCAGAACAGGTTTGCGCATTAGATGCAATAAAATGTAATGGGAATTTTGCAGATTCAAATGATGTTGCTTCTTGTTTAAACGTCTCATATCCAACACATTGTGTAGGACAGCTATTTCCTCCGATAATGCCCGTGACAGAAGTGCCCCCATTTTTAGGATTATATTCTTCACACCCTACTTCTTCTGCGGTACACGCTGCAGCAAAGCTCGAACATGCTCCGGCCTTCTGTGTACCCAGCTTCACGATTTCAGCCTGAGTCTTCGGCCATTCTACTGTATCTGGCGTTGTAAGATCAGTGTCATAACATTGTAAATAATCCGGAGCTTTTTTTAGATATACCTGTGCTTCATCGCTCGAACTATCACTCACGGTTGGATCCATAAAAAGTGAACAGCCTTCAGCTGACGCTGGACACTGTGCAGTGTTGGTAAAATGAATTGCTTGTGTACGTCCTGAAAAAGCAACCGTAGGATTAGCCGCAGCTGATGATATCCACGCACTACTCGTACCTGCCTTATCCATGCTGTATGCGCGGCATCCAATAGAATCAGCACGACATGATTCTACATCAAGTGTTCGTGAAAGATATGATGCGATTTGCCCACTTTCTGCAGCAACGTATGTTTTACAGGTATTAAATTCTGGAGCACACGATTGACCTGGCATATTCCAGATATTTTCTTCTTTGGTGCAATATCCAAAACCTTTACACTGACCATTCTCATCAGTCTCAAGACAGGTAGAAAAATCTACGCACTCCTCGCGTCTGTTTGGTGTTGATTCAGTCAAGAGTTCAGGTCCAGACACACGCGCTTCACAGCGAGCTTCAGGAGCTTTGAGTATCCAATTAGGATCAATGAGTTTGCAATAAGGAAACGCAGCGCTTGGTTTACCACTTGGGTCGCACGCGTTGAATCCATTTACCACATCACCTAATTTCCATGGGGTATCTGGAGGAGATTTCATTACTGCAATCTCAAATCCAAGCGGCAAGATGCGCGCTTTTCGCAATTTTTCAATATTAGAAATACAGTAAGCTGAACTGTGGCAGTACTCCAGATTAGTATTGGTAAGATTTGTTTTACTGATTGATGGATCAATACCTTCAAGATGATCCGGAATAAGTAGCCAGTCGCCATGCAGGAGATTATTTTGATCTGATATTGCTTCTCCGATCGTCAGTGGTGATCCTACACGAGCACGATCAAGTGCCTGTACCAAGCCTGAATCCATGACACAGTTATTAAGTCCTGGATTGTCCCCACAGGTGCTGTATTCGGTTACTACATCATATGCAGTCAACGGTCTTTGGGGAATACCTGCAACGAGATACGAAAAAGCAGTCTCTGCAATTTGGCGATTATTATTTGTTGCAGATGCATAAAAATCAATCACTGATGATGGATCCCCCTTACTTGGGAACAACCCTCTCTCAAGCACATTTTGAAGTAATGAATTCACCAATGTGTTTGCAAACACTGAAAGCGCCATAGGGAAAATCTGAAGCGCGTCGGCTCCATAGAGTCCGGCGATTTGTTCAGCCTGTGATTTGGTTTGAGCTGTGGCAGTCAATTGTCCCGTTGCTTCTTCACGCGTTATCTGTGCGGGAGTTTTGATGTCATCAGAAATAAGGCTAGACACTGGTTTGAATCCGCCCCCTTCGAGTCTTTGTAGCTGCGCCGCAACCTCTTTCTCAGCAACAATAGAATCTACTTTTCCCAAAATTCCTAGCGCTAATCCAAGATCTCCTTGCGAAGTTTTGAGTGACGTATTGAAATTTTCAAGTAAATTTCGATCACCTACCATGGTATCACGCGCATTGTCCCAATTTTCTTTGAATTGATTATAAGTACAACTTGGCTTCGGACCACCGCCACCTAATTCATTTTCATAAATATTTGAAATACTTACCTGAAAACCAATCTGTAGCCGAACATCTGGGGGCTGACAAATATTTAAACCAAATGGCTTCCCCAATTCGTCGATAGCATCAAACGCACTGTCTGCTGCAACATCTCCCAAATAACTACCAAACCCATCCTGGAATGCAAGTGCGCCCTGCCCTTTTCCTCCTGCTGCAATATATTTTGCAGTATCATAGGCAATTTTTCGCATAAAGTATGATGCACCATTGACGAGAGCGCCGAGCCCTGCTGCCAACAATGAATCACCAATATTATCAGTAACGTTTCGAAGTCCTTGATTTACGTCCACAAATTGGGCTCGTACTGGAGTCGGACGGAATAAGTTAAAGCCGAGCACATTTACTGCTACTACAACTACGATTAAGGTGAGTATTGAATGCTTCTTTGTTCTTTTGGAGAGAAAAAACATACGTTATTGAGCAGTCGAGGTTGAGGAATTATTTTCTGATCCACTATATTCTTTGATCATTTCTTCTGCTAATTGCTTGAGTGTTGCGTCATCAATTTTATCTAAATCTTCTTTGGAAATTTTTCCTGTATTCAGAATGAGTTGCCTTAATTGTACCGGGTCTTTCAGAATTGCAGCAACTGCCTCAGGGTCAATCGCTCCTCCGCTCGCAGCTCCGCCTAGCTGACTCCCCAACACTATGTCACTTGCTGTAGCACTTTCTCCTAGAAGCGGTGACTCAGGTGACATTGAATCCCCTGTTCCTGAACCATACTCTCCTTCGCTACACTTTTCACCTTCGGGGCACAGCGGGTCGGTCCCTTCAGCAATCTCTGTTGCATCAGTCCTATGATCACTGTCACTATCAGGCAAATAAGGACTGGTGCTATACATATATAATTCATCGTAATCATTCAGTGTATCCTTGTCTGTATCAATGCTCTGTAAACGCACTGTTTCGCTATATTCTCCAAGCTGCAATCCAGCAGAAGTTTGTCTTGCAGAAGTAAATCGCCCGTACACTGTATTTCTCAAATGCAAAAAACTGAATGAGAAAGTCACTAAAGCAAAAACAAGCAAAGAAATAAATCCAGCCTTTTGTGCAGAATCCAATTGTCGGGGCTCCGACGAATTCATGAAATCAGAGCTTAAATATATTCAAGCCTAAGTATAGCAAAAAAACATGTCCCCCACAAAATTATCTTGTGAGTAACTTTGAAAATTTTTCCCACTCTTCAATCGACAGTTCTTCTGCCCGGATATTCTTATTCAAATTCAGTTTTTCAAATATATCTTCAACCTCGATTTTTGAAATATTATACGCTTCAACAATATTATTCAGCAGTTTTTTTCTTCTATGATGAAAGCCTGCTTTCACGAGCCTAAAGAAATCAACACTCTCTCCCCTAGACTGGATATTAGTAATTGAAAGAACTGCTGAATCTACTTTTGGGCTTGGCCAAAATGAGCCTCGGGATACTTTTGCGACTATTTTTGGTACCCCAAAATACTGAATTGATACTGCGAGAATACTCATATCCCCTGGTCGAGCGACAATACGCTCTGCCACTTCTTTTTGCACCATGCAGATTACCTGTGTCGGCTGATTAGTAGACTCAAGTATGGTTTCCAAAACTTCAGATGTAATTTGATATGGGAGATTTGCAATTACTTTATATGGACGCAACTCATTCTGAATATATTCATTCCATTGTCGCAATACATTTCCCCACACTATTTCTAAACCCGGATATTCGACCATATGTGCTTCCCAATAAGACTTTAGCTTTTGTTCAATTTCAAATGCTCTGACAATTGCCCCTGCTTTTAATAATTCGAATGTTAAAATACCAAAACCTGGTCCAATCTCATATACCGCATCTCCTGGTTTAATCTGTGCAGCTTCAATCATTTTCTGTACTGGCAGCTCTGATATTAAATAATTCTGCCCATATTTTTTGCTTGGAGTAAGCGAATACTCAGCACACAAGCGTTTTATTTCTGTAGGTGTAAGCAGGCTCATATAATAATTTCTCCCTGTCTCAAAATGGTCTTTGTGCCATCAACTTCAACCTTTACAATAGTAGAAGGACTATGATGAGGCAGGTTACCTGCATCAATAATAAGGTCAGGTGTATACTCATGTCCATCGAACATGTTTGTAATATACTCAATATCATACGGATTTGCGTATGAACTAATATTTGCTGATGTTGAAACAATAGGAGCTCCTAAACTGCCTGCGAGAGACGCTACAAATGGATGATTAGTCACCCTGAACGCAAGAGTATTGTCAGCACCCACTACTCCTTCTGCTAATTCAGGCACAGCTGATGCTTTAAGTGTAGCTACGATAGTCAAAGGCCCAGGCCAATATGTTCGAGCTAATTCATCAATCGTCTCATTCCATTCTACATACTTCATAATACTTGATACGTCCTGCACAATTACTAATACAGGCTTATGAGGCTCTCGTACCTTAATTTTAAAAATACGCTCAACGGCCATAGTATTCCTTGCATCGCAGCCAAGGCCATAGCATGTTTCCGTAGGATATATGAGAGTAGAGCCACTACTTAGGGCCTCAAGAGCGCTATCAAATGCCTTTGGATCATGAATTGATATGATTTGTAACATATGTCCTAAGCATAGCGTAGTTAGAGGGTAGATGCAATATATAGAAAGGGCTTGATTTTTTTTCTGAATTAAGCTATACTTCAGCTATATTTCATCGATTTATACGATGGCACTTATTTTTTAATATACTAACTAGTATATGGGACTTCCCTCAAAGAAACGTACAAAACGTTCACAACGAGAACGCCGCGCGCACCATGGTTTAGCAAAAGTTCATGTTACCTATGATGCAGATGGTAATCCTCAGCTTCCTCACCGCGCAAATAAAGCAACTGGTAAATACAAAGGTAAGACTGTAGTAAACACGACCAAACGAAAAGCACGATACGCCCGAGCGCACAAGAGTGCTAAATAATACCTACGGTATGTCCAAACGCCATCTTGCCCGATCAATCGCCATGCAAGCACTGTATCAATGGGATTTTCGCGGCAACCCAACTTCAGCAATTCCTGCAATTATCAAGGAAACTATGCATGAATTCGGCGTCGGACTTGAAGAACATGAACCTTTTGTTGAAACCCTGATTGATGGTGTTATCACACATCAAAAAGAAATTGATGAACATATTGCCGGATACGCAACACACTGGTCGGTCGAACAGATGACTCTCGTCGATCGAAATATTTTACGTATTGGTATTTATGAAATTCTCTATAATACCGCGGATGTTCCTCCCAAAGTTGCAATCAATGAAGCTATTGAACTTGCAAAAAATTATGGCGGGCCATCCAGTGGAAAATTCGTCAATGGAATCCTCGGTGCACTCTACAAAGATCTTGTAAAAAAAGGAGTGGTAAAAGAAACTTCTCCAGAGCCAGAAAAAACGACTTCCTAACCAGTGGTTTTTGATTTTTATATTTGTATGTCTCTTGCTGTGTACGAAGAAAAAGAATTTCACAAAATTGAAGAAACGATTGGTGTGATTTTTGATGACAAAAAATTATTGGTGCAAGCTCTTGTTCACCGATCCTATCTGAATGAAAACCGTGATTTTCCCCTGGGACATAATGAACGGCTGGAATTTCTTGGCGACGCCATACTCGAACTCGCAGTGACTGAATTTTTATTTGAAAACTACTTGAATCCTGAAGGAGAGCTCACTAACTGGCGCGCGGCACTTGTGAATGGTACTATGTGTGCCCGGGTTGCACGAGAACTCAATCTTGAGCAATTTTTGTTTTTGAGCCACGGAGAATCAAAAGATACAAATGTAAAAGCTCGCGATTACATTCTTGCGAATGCGCTTGAGGCAGTGATTGGAGCAATTTACCTTGACCGAGGCTGGGAAATGGCAGAACAATTTGTGACACGCTTTATCATAACCAAACTTCCTGAAGTACTGGAACTTGGTCTGTGGATGGATGCAAAATCACGGTTCCAAGAAGCAGCCCAGGAAATTACGGGTATCACTCCAACTTATAAAGTGTTGAGTGAAGACGGACCTGACCATGCAAAAAACTTTGTTGTTGGCATTTTCCTTAATAAAGAAAAAATTGCCGAAGGATTTGGAACAAGCAAACAAGAGGCGCAGACTGCTGCAGCTGAAGAGGCTCTCAAAGTGAAGGCCTGGAAAGGACCGAAGATACAGGTAACGCCTCGAAAAACTGACGACCCAATTGGATAACATTCTTCCACTTTTCCTCTTGATTTTCCCTAAAACTTAGTATATACTCACGCTCACGTTCTTTTATCGTGAGCCGCCATACTTCATCACGGGTTGCTAGCTCAGTTGGTAGAGCAGGGGCCTCTTAAGCCCAAGGTCCTGGGTTCGATCCCCAGGCAACCCACGACAATGTGTCATTATGCCTCTATAGTTTAATGGATAAAACTACGGTCTTCGGAACCGTTGATGGGGGTTCGATTCCCTCTGGAGGCACCAGACAAAAAACAGTCATGATTATCATGACTGTTTTTTATTTCTTTTTTACTCTCCTAGATATTCAAATCGCTTCATTATTTCCCCGTTTACTTCAACATCACTTTCAAACATTTCCTTTGGTCGTGCATAGAGTTGTTCTTTACCATGTTCATCAGGATGGGTGTAGATAACAAGCTCTAAATCATGATCTTCGCTATGGCGCGCAACACCAATAACTCTACACATATGTCCTTTGTAATGCTTGTATTTTCCAAGTTTGATCATACCCTATCTCAACGTAACTCCATCTCCTACTTTTTTTATCGTAACATTTGTGGTCTGATCATCAGCACTCATACGCACTTTTGACGTAAGATCTTTTTGTGTAGGGTTATCCACTTTTAGAATAACGGGAAATTGTGCTGAGAGAATATCAACACTCGTTGGCATCTCAGGTATGGTCCAGGTAATTCGCTTGTTTACTCCATCATATTTCATTTCACCTGCAGCAACGGTAAATTTACCTGGATCAACTTCTACATCTCCGTACAAATCCATTTCTAATTTGATATTTTTCAAACCATGAAACGAATTGGTGAGACTCCACGAGATGTCATAGGTCCCTGCCATGCCAGCGCTTGAAGTAAAATCATAGTCCGATTTCAGTGCGAAATCAGACACTAAGGTTAAATTGATTTGGTTTGATGAAATTGTTTTGCGTTCTGCTGTTTTTCCATACGAAAAACTTGAAGCAAACACAATATTATTGGTAGTAAAATTACCAAGGGTTATCTGCTCACCTGAACGAATAGGGATCGAGACATCTACTCGAACCTGTTCACCTGGAGCAATTGACGCAAGTCCTGGAACATACTGTTTATTCCACGTGACTTTACCACGTCTCGTATCAGGGGTGAGCTGCTCCCCTCCTACATCCGCGTCCCCCGTAAGCACCAAATCCTGCCAACCAAGAATACTACGATTGCTATATGACGGACCATCAATCAAAGCTTCAATTACTACATCAGTCAGAGGAGTCTCTCCTTTATTTTGTACCACAATACTTGCTGCGATCGTCTCTCCTGGAGAAATAGTCGTATCTCCTGATCCACCATTAATAACCAAGCTTACATTCGTGGTTGACTCAGTCAATGTCACGTTTTTTTTCGTTGTTCCAAGCACATACCCTTCCCCTACACGATCTTCATTCTCCCACCCACGAAGTTCCACTTCAAAATCACTTGAGGATGTTGGGCTTGCAAACATTCCTGCAAGCTCAATTACGGTTTTTTCACGTATAGTGTCAAAATTCCATGAGCAAGGAGATCCTTCAATAGACGCAGGAGTACTCTTGATATCTGGAGTAAAATCAATTGAGGCACAACTCAGCCGCACATGCTCAAGTACCACATCAGCTGCTGGTGTAATAGTAATCGTAATAGGTGTTTTTCCACCACGAGGAACAGAATCTGCTATTCCAATTTCAATTGTTGCTGCGTCTGACTTTGCTTGAATTGTTTTGGTAGCTACTGCCTGGAATGTAGAGGTAAAATTGTCTGGTTTGTAGGATAAAAAGCTTCGGATTGATTGTTCTGATCCACTATCTCCAAAAAATATTCCTGTTATATCGATGTACCCACCACTACCTGGATCAAGGTCTCCCAATGTCCATCGAGTATGCGTCTCATCATCCCCTGCTTTGGTCGTTGTAGTAATTTTGAATCCCCCAGGAAAACGTGTTTCTAATACCACTTCATGGAGCGTCATACTTTGGGCATTTCGATAACGTATTCGGTATGTTACCTCACTCCCTGGAAGCACACTATCTTCTCCAGAAATTCCGAGTGATACATCGGTCTCTGAAAATTGAGACTTGGGTTGTAGCACAAAAAGCCCAACCCATGCAGCGGCTCCAAAAAATATACATGAGATAAGGAAGATAACTAATGCACGTACGAATCGACTCGTCTTCCTACTTTCAAATGTTTTCATGTCTGGCATCGATCCATCACTATTTTCATAAATTTGAGAGAGCTGATCTGCAATCACTTTCCCTCTCCCGGTCTCTTCTTCTGATACTATTTTTTCCTCATCCTCAATAACATCTTCATGAGAAATATATGCTACTCCTTTTGAATGTTTTTCATGCGCATGTTTTTTCTTTTTTGCATGTTTTTCTTTTTTCTTGTCTTTTTTTTCAGCTTTTTCGCCTGTTTCCAAATCATGTTTTACAAATTCACCATGCTCGTGAACAGGCGCCTTAATAGTATCACCTTCTTCATGATTAGAGACATCATTATTCCATTCGCGTTCAAGCTCTTCTACATCTTCGATATCTTTTGGAGTTTTTTCGTGTGACATAGGATAAAAATTATTCTTGTTTCATCACAATTCCGAATACTGCATCCTCCTCTAGTATACCATGAGTTGATGCACCATTGAGAGAGAGATCAATATCATCACCAGTCTTCCACACCGGACGCCAGTGATCTGGATAAATAACGGTATTGGTATATTCGCTATTAATACCTGATTGCTTCTGAATAACCATGCTATATTTAGATGTGTCATGTGTAGCTTCGGTAATCTTTGACAAGTATTCTTTCAATAACCCGTGATCTTCTTTTGTGTTTCCCTCTTCATTAAATGCTTTAAATGGCAATCGGTACGTGAAGTATACTTTGGTCTCAGTATTAGGATACGTCACGATCCAATTCCCAAATGATGTTTTGCCAAATTCATTTACCATTCGAGTTCCTGAGCCCTTATGGATTCCTTCTTCTACTTCGTATTTTGTGAGATCAGCATCTTTTTTGTACCATTCAGGCGCCACATGAAACGATGATTCATCCGGATACACAAATCCACCTGCATCAAGGAGTTCTGATCCTTCGGGCACATAGACGCGAATATAGCTACTATTTGGCTGTCCAAACAAAGTTGCTTCATCCCGCCCTTGATGTTTCCGGGTTACTACCACTGTGTCTATAATCGAACCATCACTCTCGACTACTGCCTGATGTTCTACGGTTTGTGAAATATTGACATCACTCTTTCCCCCTCCAATATTTGCGTTCACTACCATCAAATAATCTTGGTTTTCTTCACTCTGAATTATTTCTCCACTCCATCCATATGAACGCGCAAATGATTGCACTCGATTGTCAGTAAAATATGCCTGAATTTCACGTTCGTTTAATGCATCTGAAAGCTCAGTAACCATTCCAATTAATTGCTCTGGCTTGATAGTTTTCATTACATTAGTGATTTGTTCAAACAACACCGAGAGCACTGCTTTTGGAGTATTCGCTCCATCAGTATTATCGTATGATTGAATCTCATAGCTCAAGTCTTTGATTGCTGATTCACTGGTAAGCATCAGATCATACTGTTCGTTTTGGATAGGACCAATAATATGCACGAGGCGCTCAAGCACACTTGCATTGATTGCAATCACTCCATCTACGGTGGTGTTTCTACTTTTCTGGTAAAACCAGGCAAGCTTTTCTCCCGTAGCTTTGAAATCAGGGAACCAATTTCCATCTTGAAATTCCCATCGACTATTAATCGGCTGGAGTGGTACAGGAGGCAATACAAATGTACTTAATTGTCCTTGCAGATCATAACTTCCGCCGCCTGGAATATCGATATTCAAAATTTTCCCATTCTGTACATCAATTACTCCGAAGCTTCCGATAAATCCACCTGTTGGACGAAGCTCATATTGATTCTGGAATACGACTAAATAACGCTTGAATCCTTCTGAACCCAACATAAGTTCAAGCCCTGAAATTACATCTGAAACGTTTTGAATGTCCCCCACTAACGTATGAAATAATTCACGAAATTCACCAAATGATTCCTGGTATTCAGCAGGAAGAGATGTTGGCTCTACTTTATCGAGACGATTAAGAGCTTCGGTATATTGTGGCAATGCCCCACGGATATGGACGCGAAGTGTTTTGAGGCGATCAATGTTTGAGACATCTGTTGCAGTACTCACTTCATTAATACCCTTAATAAGATAGGCATTACCTAGCGCCAAATAGTGTCCTGCTTCCAATAATTCTTGCCTGCTTTTGATTTTTGTTCCGACTACAGGTAACAAATCAAGCACATAGACGAGTGCCTTATATTCTTTGTCTACCATGGTCCGCGCTGTCCCAAATGAATTAAGAGCACTGTTTAAATCGGATTCAGCCTGAGGCAAATCCTGGTTAAATGCTGCAACCGTCGAAGCTTGTAGTGATAAAAATGCATTCGTACTCTCTGCAACAATATCTTTGGTATTTTGTTCAACATCACGATAATAGCCCATTGCCTGAAATGGAGCTGCAGCAAGAGTTACCAAAACAAGAAGTGAAATTGCAAATTTTTTAAAATGAAATGACTGCTTTATTTTTTCTTTTCGTTCTATCACCTGATCTCTAAAAGAAAGTATGAATGATCGAGGTTTTTCAGATCCAATTATGAATGCTGCTGATTTTTCAGGCAACTCTGCATGTGCCCGACGCACCACCGCTCCAACTCGAGGTGTGATAGTAATTTCCACATCTCTCGCGCCTTCAAGACGCGCAATTTCTTTGAGAATATCAATTGCAGGTTTCTTCAATGTTTCTACTGTTTCAGTCTTTTTTTCTTTTGCAGTCTTACTATTTGCATGACGCACCAATTCCGCAACATTTACTGCTCGAAGTATAGATTTTTTTGTTACTTTTGGGCTATAGACTTCGAGATTTTTCCATGCACTCTCCAATTCTTCGTTTTTAAGTGACACCACATGAGGCGACACTGGTGGTTTGCCTGGAGTTACGTTCACTGGAATTGATCGAGTTTTTTTGCTGGTTTTTTTAGTAATGGCTTTTGCTAAATCAGTAGGCGGACCCTTTTTAATTTTAACCGGTGTACCAGAAAAAGGAGTTGATTCTTTCACTCCATTTTCGATACAGGTGCGCGCATTATGTCCTATCTTGTCACATTTTGCACAACGACGAAGTGGCGCACGTTTTTTATTTGATAAAGGATGAGTTTGTTGCTGCATGGGTACACATCAAGCATGCACCCAGTATAACATATTTTCTCTCTCTGTAGCTATGGTTTATGATACTTTTTGAACACGAGTTGTGTACAAGTTTTTACCTTTTATTTCGAAATGCTTTCTCGTATATACTAAGCGCTTTTTTAATGAACACATCACTCGAAAAAAGCTGTACCTGCTCCCTGCCTTTGATCTTCAATTCAGTTTGAATGTCAGGATTCTGTATCATGTCTACGAGCCCATGCGCAATCTGATCAGTACTCATAGGATCAACATAGTATGCAGCTTCTCCAAGTACTTCAGGAAGAGAGCCTGTGCTTGAAGCAAGTACCGGTGTGCCCATGCTCATAGCTTCGAGCGCTGGGAGCCCAAATCCCTCGTACAAACTAGGGAAAACAACCGTACGTGCATGGCGATAGAGCTCGGTTAATTCATTATCTTCTACAAACCCAAGCAATCGCACATGAGGAATATTCCTATCTACAATACGCGCTTCTATTTTTTCATACCACATATTTTTGGTCCCCACTAAGATAAGCTCATGATCTGGAATATGTTCAGAAGCTTGTCTCCATGCATCAACCAATCGTTCAAGATTTTTGTGTGGATAGGCAGCTCCCACATAGAGTACATATGGTTTTTCTATGTGTAACTTTGATTCCACGAACTTCCAGTCCTGAACACTTTTTGTATTATTATACGGAGCCTGATAAGCAACTGAAATTTTTTCTTCAGGAATGTGCAATGTTTCTACAATATCTTTCTTGGTAAATTCACTGGTCGTGATAACACGTGCTGCACGGCGCGCTGCATGTCGTACTACTAGACGATGTACTTTGTCTTTCAGCAAAAACACTGGGCGACTCCTCGTAGTCGCTTCATAGCGTGGAAAATGAAACATGATCAGATCATGAATGGTCACGACGTAGGGACGGTGATACCCCACCGGCACATTCCAATGTGGAAAATGCACCAGATCATGAGTACCCTTATTCAAAAGTGATAAAAACGAGGTCTGCTCTTCCCAGCCATACCAATGAAATGGCGCCTCAATTACTTCGAATTTTCCCTCATTATCCCTATAATTTTTTACTTCTTCAGGTTTCAAATATAGTACATATGAAAACTCGGACTCAGAGTTTTGAAGCCCATGTACCAGAGATTCTATATATCGCGCAAGTCCAAAACCCTTCCCATACATTCGGGCATCAATCGCAATTTTTTTCATACTAGAAATGTTGTAATAATTTGAGCACCGTTTCAGATGCCGACACCCACGAAAATTTTTCTGCGCGCTCTCTACCCTTTTTAGCATACCATTCTCTGAGCTCCGGACTATGGGCCAAATCTCTCATCGCATGCGTAATGTCTGAGGTAATATGTGGTCGTACCAGATACGCCGCACCATCACAGACTTCGAGAAGCGAGGAGCGATCTGAGGTAATAACGGGCACCCCATACCCAAATGCTTCAAGAATAGGAAGACCAAATCCTTCATAATAACTTGGATACACCAATGCAAGCGCGCCACTGAGCAACTTCTTTTTTTGTGCATGATCGACATACCCCAAATATACAACTCCTGGAGTATTTTTGAATTTTTGCAAAACACTACGATTCCCCCACCCAGAGGCTCCACAGATGATGAGCTCAATCCCTCTCTGGTGTAGACTACTTTCTTTGTATGCAGCAATAATTCCTTCAAAATTTTTTCGAGGTTCCACCGTTGAAAGAGCCAAAAAATAAGGCTTAGCTGACTGAAGAGAGTCTTCTCTCTCACCTACACTCTCTTCGTCTCCCATCCCTCCATGAGGCACTACACGTACTCGTGCATGATTGATTGCATAGAGCATTGCCAGGTCATCTTTGGTGCTGCGTGATGGAGTAATAATCGTATGCGCTCTCGAAATAAGAAGTTTTGGCCGCAGAAATGCATGCCACCATAAACGTTTGAGTGTATAGTAATGCTTGAAGCGTGCGAATGTGAGATCGTGAATTGCAAGCATTATTTTTGTTTTTCTTGAAACTGAAATAAATCCAAGATTGGGGAAAAATATCCAATCCAATTCGGTGATCCCTGCTCGTGAACATATCAGCGTATCGAGATGCACGAGCCTTAGGCAGAGCAGTAGGTTAAATACTTTATTCGGATATCTGGTACGAATAATATGCACATGCGAAAGATTCTCTAATTTGTGTATAATGTCTGGCTCTTTGGCACGTTTTCCATGATTATAAAACAGATACCAGTCGACTGATGTATCTCCTACCAATTCGCCTACGAGCGATTGGGTATAGTGCCCAATACCGGTTAAGGTTTCCTCGACCAAATTCCTGATGTCGATTGCAACCTTCATATTAGTTTGGTATATCCCCCTCATGTCTTTTGTGCGCATGCTCGACAATCTCTTTCATGCGTTTTTCAAATACTGTTTGTGAAAATTTTTCTGCATGCGCGCGAATAACTGCAGGATTCCATGCGGCTGGATCAAATTTCTCCACTACTTCAAACAATGCATTCCATGATTGAGTATTGAAAAATACTCCGGTTACTCGATCAACCACGGTTTCTAGCGCCCCACCTGCTCCATAGGCAATCACTGGCCGACCATTTGCCATAGATTCAATTGGTGTAATACCAAGGTCTTCAAGCTGCGGATGAATAAATGCTTTTGCCCGAGATAATAATTTCATTTTTTCTTCTTCACTAATTCTTCCAGTAAATACAATATTTTCTTTTGAACGATTCTTCAGTTCTTTCATACTTGGTCCATCACCAAAAATAATCAACTTTTGTTTGAGCCGGTTGAATGCTTCAATAATCAGATCAAATCGTTTGTATGGCACCAATCGCCCTCCTGATACAAAATAATCATCGATCGGAGTTGCAATGGTCGTGTGCGTCATGTCGACCGGTGGAAATACTACCTCACTTTCACGTCGATAATATTTGAGGATTCGTTCTTGCACGGTACGTGAATTTGCAATAAAGGTATCCACTCTGCTTGCGGCTGTTTGATCCACTACTCGAAGCCTGTGGAATAGTCTGGGAAGGAAAATTTTTATTACTTTTGGATATTTCAAATCTGCAATGTATTCCTGTGTATCAGTCCAGAGATACCGTGTAGGTGTATGGCAGTAACAGATATGCAGTGTTTCAGGAGGTGTGATAATCCCTTTTGCAAAAGCACTGGTTGAAGAAATCACGATATCAAATCCCGTAAAATCAAACGACTCAAAAGCTTGTGGCATGAGCGGCAAATACCACTGATATTTTTTTCGGCCCCAGGGCAGGCGTGCAATATATGATTCGCGAATGTCTGCGTCATCAAACCCACTCACTGATCCTTTTTGGTGAAATAACGTAAAAATGGGCGCTTCAGGCCACATGCGGTGAAGAGAAAGAAGTACTCGTTCTGCACCTCCGTCTTGAGCTAAATAATCATGTACTAAGGCGATTTTCATATATACGTAACGATAAGCCTTACATTCAAGACCCTACTCTATCATTTCTTTACTATATACATCAACTACCTCGATGTATGTCTGTATTATTGGCTTATTCAGCCTTTCTTTTTTTGAAGAGAATAAACGGAGTTTTGAGGATAATAATCACATCAAGAAACAGGGTCCAGCGCTCGATATAGAGCACATCCAGCCTCATTTCTTCTTCGAATTCCAGGTCTGATCTGCCTGAAATTTGTGAGAGTCCGGTAATTCCTGGCTTTACTGCAAACACGGTCGGATATGCATCGCGATAGAGATCTACTTCTCGTGGCTGATGAGGGCGAGGTCCTACCATACTCATGGTTCCTACCAACACATTGAAAAATTGAGGCAATTCATCAAGGCTCCATTTTCTCAAAAACCTTCCTACAGGAGTAATACGCGGATCATTTCCGATTTTATAAATGGGACCAGTTCGTGTATTTTGTTTTTCAATTAATTGTTTTTCTCTTTTTTCAGCAAACTTCCCTGCCCTACCAAACTGCGGACCCGTGCTATCTTTCTGATACATTGATCTGAATTTGTAGGTAAAAAATGTGTTGCCGCGATATCCCACTCGTTCATTTTTATACAAAATCGGCCGGCCAGTTTCAATGAACACAACAAATGCTATGATGAGTAATATCGGAGAACACAGCACAATCAACAACAGACTAAAGACAATATCTGACACTCGCTTGAGTACTTTCCCCCATCCTTCGAGTGGCGTGCGTTTGAGCTCCACTATTGGCATTCCGGCGAGTGCGGTAATCGTTGCATTCGCAGAGTACGCAGCAAACATATCTGCAGAATATTTGAATACAATATGATGACGAGTACAATATTCAATAATTTTCAGAGCTTCAGCTTCACGGCCTCTCGGATGGGCAAATATAATTTCATCAATGCCGCGTTTGTCGAATTTTCGCGCGTCGCTTTCAGTGAAATTTTTTGAAATCGTAAGTACATGATACCCAAGCTCTTGTCTCCTCGTAAGTTCTTCGCCAATACGATCACCTACATGCTCATCCCCCACAATAATGACGTTTCTGAGTCCCAATCCCAGACGATACATGAGACCTCGAATTGCACGCATGAGAATTCTTCCGCTTCCCACAAATACGATTGTGAAAAACCAGGTAGCGACCAAGAGAAAACGTGATTCGAATTGCGCAGAGAGGAATATAATACTTAATGCTACAAATGCGAGGCTTACCGTCGACATTACCACAATTCGCTTCAATACATCAGCAAGTTTTCTATTTGGATCAGGGCTGTATAATCCATCAAGCGCAAAGATAAGAATGATACCCAAGCCTGCGATCGCAGCACGTGTGAAGAATTCAGGGAGTGTGAGATCAAATCGCACTGTTCGGAGGTGCACAAAAAAAGGCAAAAAACGTATGCCGTATGCAGTGACTGCTGCGAGTAAGATGAGCGTGTAGTCGAGTGGCACCTGAAGCACCATGAGCATTCCTTCGGAGCGTTTCATAGAGATAAATATGGGGTAAGTGTAGCAAGAATTACTCCTCCAAGCAAACTAAAAAGCCTTGACTAATCGAAAATATTGTGGCATTCTATGTAAGCAAATTGAGCTCAGGTGGCGAAATTGGTAGACGCACTACCTTGAGGTGGTAGCGCCGAAAGGCATGGAGGTTCGAGTCCTCTCCTGAGCACACTGTTGGGCACCCCTAGGGTGACCGCTAGTCATCCCCCATTAAAAAGAACCCGGAATTCCGGGTTCTTTTTAATTCACAAGATAGTTTTAGATTACAATAATCCACCTGTCAAAAGTCTGTACTCTTTATTCGTTGAATAGATCCTCTGTAGTTCATTAAAGTTTGTATCAGGATCAAGCATCAACTTTGCAAGATGATCAATTTTCTTTAATTCAGACTCAGTAAGTTTTCTAAAATTAGGTAAGCGTGACATTCTTGGTAAATGTTTATAATAGATTTCGCTATTCATGAGTGAATGGAGGTCATAGAATAATGCCCACAATACGGTTACCGCTCCATACACCCCTCCTGCATTATAGAAACGTTTTGGATTTATTTTCTTTTTTCGAATAGCAAGCCATGTTTGTGCAGGAAAATCAAATTCTCCTTCTTTTACCTCATATGGGTCAATATTTTCATTTTTCATTGAGAGACTGCCGTCTACATCAATCGTAACCCATCGTTTTTCTTTGGCATTCCAATATTGATTGATCCAATGGTCTGCGCTTACCTTTCCTGCACCAAAATAGTCAGCATGTCCTGATCGCACCCGACATGGGATTCCTTTTGATTTTAGAATAGATGCAACGAGAATTGCAGTGTATCGACAGGTAAGTATTAATTTGTTTTCTGCTTTTCTTTGGAGGGCTAACCCTCTTTTGTCTCTTCTAAATAATTCAGCAAGCATTGCTGGTGCAGTTTGTAATAAATCATCTTCTGTCTGTCTCCACCACGGTACTTTAGTCATGTCTCCGAATCTTAAATCAGTATTTGTTCCTGTATTCCCTTCATCTAACGAAGATCGATGAATCAAGCTCTTACGCATGAGTAATCCTATTTCTTTAATATCGTCTGGTAAGTCATTTTTGAGATAGTCCTGATAGAGACCAGGATTGGTATACATCCCGAATTGTTTATAGAAGGTGAGGATTTTTTTATCCATAGGTACTTTTCTTACTGAATACTAATATATGCAATCTACCATATAAAAAATTAAATGCAACTTTCGAATTATTTAAGACTGATTATGCAGAAAAAAACAGGCTTTTTAGAGCCTGTTTATGAGAAGAAGTTTTTTAATTTAAAGATTAAACTTAGCTGACAATAAAGCAACATCCTTCCCTCCATCTCTCTTTTTTAAACTTTTCAGCACAGTATTCTGGGTTTCTGCACTCCAGTATATCTTTAATTTTTCTTTGGCTCGTGTTATCGCCGTATAGAAGATATTGTGAGTTATCATTTCTTCTATTTCGTTAGTAATAACAATTTTGACTGAATCGTATTCAAGTCCCTGTGCTTTATGAATCGAAACAGCATATGCGATCTGAAATGGAACCACTGTCTCGATAGAAGAATCATCATCGTCATCCGAACTCTCAAATTTATTTACATAAAATCGAATTACGGAATTACCATTCTCGGTGCTAGACATTAACTCAAAATCATATCCTTCGACGTCCAGTTGATTCAACGCTCTATCTATTTCAATATCAAATCGTATCTTATCCTCAAATTTCTCGATATCAATAATCCTTCCTTTTAGATTGTTGTATATAAGTGGCGCAAACCTATCTGTTTCATTGAATAGAACTGGATCGTTCACCTTGTAGGTTTGAATACCCCACTGAAACACAGGATTACTGTTACTGCTCTGCAAAAATCTATTGATGTTATTGATACCGTAAAGCCCATCGTAATTCAGACAAAGAATTATCTCATCTTCTTCAAACGACTCAAAGATTGACTGATCGAGAACTACTGAATATCCATTTTTCGCAATATGTTCTGATATATCATCCTCTATGTTTCTAACCTTATCCCATAAGGTAATCAGTTTCTCATTTGTACTGCGATAGGGTTTTACCAACTCAAATACTGATGTTTTTGGAACAAATGATCTCGCAACACTAAACCAATTACCGAAAATTATTGACTCGATCTGGAACACATCACCAACCAATATAAGAAGCTTAAATCTGGCTTTTTTTAAAATCTCCACCATATCGGAGTTACTAACAGTACTACACTCATCGATAACTAATAGATCGTATTCAATATCTGTATTTCTCCAAGATAAAAATTTAGCTATTGTCTTGAACTCACAGCCCGCTGCATCAACCTTTCTTTTAAGGTTATCGACAGCAGGATTCGTGTTCGCCAGATAAAGTTTACTCCTGGCACTAAAGAAATTAGATATATGATTTATCAAGGTCGATTTGCCTGTCCCAGCAGATCCGTATATGAGGGCGACCCTTGAATTCTCAAAAGCTTGTGTAAGAATTATCTTCTTATCCTCACAATCAATCTTATATGCAGAAGAATTCAACCATGAAGTCACTGAATTTGAGTAATTATCGATATTATCCGATGACAACTCCCTCAATCGCTTTATAATATCAAGAGTATCTTGCTCATATCCCTTTATAAAAATGTGATTGTTAAAAATTTCTAATCTTCTATGTGTATGTTTGTAATATAGCTTTCCGTTATACACATCCATCAGAACACTCGCGTCACTAAAGCCAGAAATATCAGCCTTAGGAGTATAAAGCCCTCCCTCTATCTCAGTATTATTCTTAATAAGCCGAGCAAAAAATTCGTGTTCGCGATTTTGAAAATCTATGCAATCAAACAGGTCTGATATCTTCGGGTTGTGGTTCTTCAGAGAAGAGTTAAATGGCATTTGATCAAATGGTATACATCCATAATCTAGGCGCAAACTTGATAAAAGTCCGCATTCTTCCGTCCTATATTGTCGCTTTATCACTTTGTTATTTAATCTGTGGAGCAAATATCTGATGACATTAGTTCCAGGCTGATTATCGTTTGTTATCGTACGACACTTATCTAAAATATCAAAGAAATTGAATACTTTTCTACCCTGTGTTAGACGAGCTTTGATTTCGTTATATAGACTACTTTCGAAACCAATGATTTGCGATAAAGAAAATCCTGATTCAGTGAGAAAACTCATCAGCTTTCGATATTCTAAATTTCCACCGCTTATTTTTGAATGCGGCCCAAATATGTCTGCAAAATTGTTAAGCTCGCATGGTCGTATTGAAACCTCCCAACCATCAATAATCTGAATGGGCATCTTCTTTCCCAAAACCTCCATTGTGTCATAGTTCACTGACAACTTGACGGCATAATTTTGAGAGATATCAAATTTAGTGAAAGCAATAATCCGATCAAACTTGCTAGACCAATCATTAGCTGTGGTAAAAGTAACCTCGTAATATATTTCGTACTTTACAAAAAACGGTCTTATCTTCTGTATATAATATCTATCATAGTAATCACCCCTTTCTCTATCAGACTCTGGGCGATTAATTCTTTCAGCTATTTTTTCCCGATATTCTCTCAAGTTCGAGTCTGTATCAAGCGGAAATTGATCAATGTTTTTAAGTACATCAAGACGGTATGCCTTCTTCACATGTGCTTTTGTCCTGAGTAGATACTCGTAATACTTGAGCATCAACCGTTCTGATGCGTCTTGTTCAAGAGTATAGTGAGAAGCTATCTTTTGTAGGAAATAGTGGAATTTACTCAAAACCTTTAGGTCTCCTCTGGTTTCTACGTACTTAATAGCTTTAACAATATTCTCGTAGGTGTTCTCAATATCTTTGCCATTACAGTAAGCTTTTAGAGAAATGTGTTCAACAAAATTTCTGAGCTGAGAAAGTATATTCTGTGACAAAAGACCCCTCTCTCTAGGGGAAAATTTCTCAATATTCTGCTGAATATTTTCATCTATTGTTAGTATCTGGGAATCAATTTGGTTCATGAGAATTTTTCTATAGACCCTATCCTTGTTATATAGAATAGATAGAAAGTATCACGTATTAGATACTAAGACAATACTATTTTAAAGCAATTTTTCTATCCACTATCGTCAATTTATTCTTAATCGCCTGCATCAATTTACGCTTTTCGTCTAATGCCCCATTCTCAAGAATATACTTTGCATACTTCTTCATGTCTACATTCTTCTTTTTCTCTAATTCCTCCTCTTCAAGTCCCAGTACAGCATACCTGAACTGACTATATCGATCTATCTCTGATTCAAGTTTCTGTTTGATACCTAATCTATCCAAACTCACGTTATCTATCATTTCGCTGAGCTGCTTAATAATCTCCTTCTCATTCATACTCACTCCCCTGCAATTTTGATCTTTGTTTCTAGTACATACGTAATATACGTAGCGATGGACGTTTCCATTCTGCTGATACTTAAATTTTTCATCTGCGGTAATTCCTGATCCACATTGTCCGCAGGTCATCATTCTGGTGAATGCGAATTCTTTATTTCTTTTTGTCGTTGCATTCGTCAGATGTTCCCTGAGTACCTGTTGTGCTCGATCAAATAATTCTTTTGTAATGAGTGGTTCATACTTACCCGTGTACCAACTCCCGCTCCCAGTCGGATACTCAAAAACACCGTAGTAGAAGGTGTTTTTGAGTATGGTGAATAGATTAGAAACAGTTAAGTACTTTCCCGTGCGTGATCTAAAGTTATTCTCAATAAGCCAGGCATGTATCTTTCTTCCACTCCAGCTTTCATACGCAACCTTCTCAAATATCTGTCTAACGGTATGCATTCTTTCTGGATCGACAATGACGCTGCATGGCTTATCTATTCTCTTTTCATTTGAATATCCTACAGGAGCTACTCCAGGCCAGAGTCCCATTTCACATCGCGCACGCATTCCTCGCTTAATATTAATACTTCGGTTGTCATTCTCAAGTTTTGCTTGGGATCCTAGAATCATCAAAAGAAATTTCTCATTTGGGTTATTCGTAAACCTTTGACCGTGTGTTCTAATTTCTTTTAATACTCCCTGGTCCATAAGATCTACTACCGATCCAAGATCCCCTGCATTACGACTGAGACGATCAGGTGCCCAGGCAATAATCCCCGTAAATTTACCAAGCCGAATATCTTCAAGTAATGTTTTGAATACAGGACGACCATTAGATTCTTTTGCTGAGTGACTTTCTTGCCGAACCTCTTTTATAAAGAGTCCTTCTCGTTCAGCTAATTGTTTCATTTCACTAATTTGCGAGCCAATTGAAAGAGCTTGCTTCTCATCGTCTTCAGTCGATTTTCGCGCATAGAGGCAATACTCTACTAACGGTTTTGATAGCTGGTTTTCATTCCTCATATACTATATATATGACGGACTCTTATTGAACTGCCTAGAGCGAGCTGTTGGTAAGTTGTCGGTAACTTAGCTTCACAATTTCGCTATACTCTGCTAAGATAGCCCTACAATTGACGAATTGACCTAACCCCTATGGATTTACTCTATAGGGTATGGTTAAGAAACACCTAAGCTACATGAACGGTCTTCCGACCGGTACTTGTAGCTTAGGTTTACACTCGAAAGGGTGTAAGGCGTATTGCGTAAGTGATACGTCGCCGTCGGAGGACCTTTTTTGTATCCAAAAATTAGTCCTCTATATTCTCAATTGCTTTATTTTTTAACCATCTACTCCTATGAGTATGACATCTGTTAAGCAATGGGTTTTGAAGCATAAGATTGCAACTATTGTTTTTGTTCTTTTCTTTTATGTTATTGGTGCAGTTGCACTTGATGACGCAAAGGAAAAAGCATCTACCACGGAACCAATTTCTCCTGCTACTTCAGAAACCACAACCGAAGATACCGCTAAACCAGCGGCAACATCAGCTCCAACCCAAGTTAAGCAAATAGATAATCCAGCAACAACCGCAAAAACCGAAGAAAAAAACACAACACCAGAACCAGTTCAATCTGAACAAAAACCTCCAACACCAAGCGAAACGGTTAGCCAGAAAAATGCGGTTAAATCTGCAAAATCTTATTTAAATTTCTCAGCTTTTTCTCGTGATGGATTAGTTGCTCAATTAGAGTATGAAAAATTTTCACATGCTGATGCGGTTTATGGTACAGATAATTCTGGTGCTAACTGGAATGAACAAGCAGCTAAAAGCGCTAAACAGTATATGGAATATTCATCTTTTTCACGCGGCAGTTTAATTGAGCAATTAAAATTTGGAAAATTTACCCAAGAACAAGCAGAATATGGAGCTAATGCGGTTGGCTTATAAAAACCAAATAACCATAAGTTAAAACATATGAATAGTGACCACGATCATAAAGAATATAAGGGATATAATGGAACTTTGATCCTTACTGGCACAGGAGTAATTATTAAGCGAGGTGTGAAAGGATTTTTACTCGGTGGTGGAATGTTGAGAGGCGACAAGACCATTCCCTATAGCAGTATTGTTGCGGTACAGTTCAAAAAAGCTGGGTTAGTTGCTGGATATATACAGCTCACACTATCTGGTGGTTCTGAGGCTAAGAGCGGCCTTTTTCAATCAACAACCGATGAGAATAGTATCAATTTCCACAATTGGAGTGATACTAATAAAAAATTTACAGAAGCCAAATCACTGATTGAGCAACGGATACATACAGCTAATTCAGTCTCCACCACACACAGTAACTTGGATGAATTGGAGAAATTAGCTCGATTAAAAGAAAAAGGAATTATCAGTGAAAAAGAATTTCAAGCAAAGAAAAAGCAACTTTTGGATTCATAATTTTCTTCAGCAGTATCAGGCAAGTTATTTCAAGTGATCATGAAGAATTGTCGGGTGGCTCAGTAGGTGGATCTGCAATATTTTTATCTTCAAGCTTTTTTCCCCCAACTATGGTAACTTGGATTCTGTCTACCCGATCCTCCATCTCTCGTTGCTGATCTTCGAGTGCTTTTTTCATTTTCTTTTCAAACTGCGACAACACATATCCCCTGTTCGCTTCTTTGTAGACCGGACTATTATTATTGAGAATATATTTTGATGCATTCAATGCCACAGCTTCATTACTGCTTTTGGACAGCCTCAGTATGCTTGACTCCGCATAGTCACAAATTGCTTCTCTACCCCTCTCCAAGGCTTTTTCAAGAGCTTTCTTAAACTTAGGATCATCGTTCATCCAACGATATACTGTTGCCCGACCAACTCCCACCTGATGACAAATCGAACTGAGCACGGGATTATCCCATGCCTTTTCGATCAGTTTCTTTTTTAACTTAGCTCTGGGCAGGCTCATATCTAATGGCACGTTCTCCGGTTATACGCTCGTAGCGATTGATAATCACCTGGCAGAAAATCGGCTCTTTTTCTACCAGATACGCCCGTCGCTTCAGCTGTTCGCATGCAATAAGCGTACTTCCTGATCCGCCAAAGAGATCCAGTACGATATCTCCGATTTTCGTGCAGCGTTTCAAGGGCTTTTCATGGAGTGTCGGCGGCTTAGAGGTGGGATGTTCATAGTGCTGCC
Organism: Candidatus Magasanikiibacteriota bacterium; assembly: GCA_035438805.1. Taxonomy (GTDB): domain Bacteria; phylum Patescibacteriota; class Patescibacteriia; order Magasanikbacterales; family UBA922; genus UBA922. Next base: position 9,384 of record DAORJA010000004.1, on the reverse strand, counting down.
CTGCCATTCTTTTCTCGAGCCAGATATCCAGCATGGTCTCAATATCCTCTATCCCCTGATTTCCTCCTTCTATTTCCTTATTCATAATCTCATTCAGATTTTGTATGTCTGAAAGGTATGGCTTGCCGATCGTTCCATATACACAGGGTTCATAGCATTTGTTGAATGCAATGTGGGGTGTGAGGTTGAGCCCATTCTTGATCCAGAGGCATACTCGCTGATTGTTAATTCCCAGCTCCTGAAACAGGCTTTGTACCATGCCAATATATCTCTGATCACAATAGGAAAATACATGCAGGTCAGGATGGGAATATGTGAGTCCGTTCCCGATCGCTGATTTCAAAAATTCACGATAGTCCGCATTTGATTTTTTATCGTCGATCGTACCTCCATAATTTTGTTTGCCTCCGAGACCTTTGTTGTAATCAAGGCCGATGTTAAAGGGAGGATCGGTATAGATTGCTGACGCATGGTCAGTACCGATCAACTGTTCTACTACCCGAGGATCGGTTGCGTCTCCACATATGAGCCTATGTCTTCCAAGCAGATACATTTCTCCCGGCTTGATTGTCGTTTCCTTGCTTTTCTTTAGCTCCTCAACTTCATCGAATGTATCATCTTCGGTCGTCAGGGATTCATTCCAGATTTCTCCCAAATCTGTGTCCGTGAACCCGATATCCACCAACAGATCTGTTTCAAAGTTTTTGAGCAAATTCCAATCCCATTCTCCGACATTTTTGTTTAGCCTCAGATTCAATTCCTTTTCTTTTTCGATATCTGGAATATCCAGGTACACGACCGGCATCTCCGTATATCCCAATTCCTTTGCGACGTGTAATCTGAAGTGTCCGCCGATTACCACATTCTTTCGCTCAGGCGATCCATTTACGACAATCGGATCAACCAAGCCAAACTTCTTCATACTTTCCGTTAAATTCTTGACTGCAGCTATATCCCATTTTCTTGGGTTATAGTCTGCGGGCTTCAGATCCACAATGGGGACCTGTACGATCTGCATGTGTTGATGTTGCATAGTCATACATGAAAATATTACTAAATTATAATATTCACAGTACCCTACAGGCTGCTACACTGAAAAAGGAAAAGGAGACACAAAAAATGGCTCAATAGAGCCATCTGTTTTGCACTTATTAACTCCGCATGTGGTGCACTAGGAGAACTGTATCCGATACTTTTTATTTAATCGATAACCACTCCCCCTGACACTCTCAATAATCCTGTCTTTTATGTGTAAATCAATCCTACCCTTTCTATTGATGATACCAATTGCTTTCCTAATTGATTCCTCGGATTTCGAACCAACCATTCTGCATATTCTCCCGGTAGAAGTAAACTCATCTTTGAGACCGCTTAAATTTTTAAGAATACCCACCTGGATTTCCCCCTCTAATTTGCAGTGATTCTGTTTTTTCGGATTTCTATACAAGACATGATCATCCCCCAGGTAAATCGTTATTTTTTTATCTTTCTTTCTGCTACCCTCTCGTTTTATTTTTTGCAAAACCTGCTCAGCCATTTTTTCTGAAAGCCGCTCGACCGCATCATCCGAGAGGTCATGCGTAGATTGTAAATGTCGAACAGAGACCACTGCCTCATGTCTTTGGTCAGCGTCTTGTATCATCTTTTGTATTGCCTGAATTTGTTCTGCGCGTTTGTTGAGCGCAAGGACAGCCGGTCGCGCCACTCGGGCGATTTGTTCGACTTGTTCAATGAATGGTTTTTGTTTCGAGTAAATTTCCGACAATTCCCCCACGACTCTTTCATACGCTCTTAATCCGCCAACAGTTTCTTTGGGTATTAGTGCGTCTGGTTTTATTTTGGGTTTATTTTTGAGAGTTTTTTTCATATTTTTATGTTATACCATGATATATAACATATTTTATATCATATGTCATATTGACATAGAGCTATTTATGGGCATACAATAACTGACGAGGCGGGGCACTCCCTTTCCATATTAGGACTAGAACACTTTGACTGCTTAACAGGCCGCAGCAGACTGTGAAAACAGTCAGAGGTACCTAGTCGAAACTTCTTACACGGTACAACATTACCGTTTAATCACTCACTTCTAATTCTATGGCCCAAGACGCGGTAGGAATGAAGGGGTATCGTTCACGAAACAAAGATGGTCAACTGCGAGACAAGCGTGATGATACTCATGTGAGCACCTTAGAAAGACTCTATGGTAGAGATTTTGGTGTTCGTGGTGACATGCATCTCGATACATTACTCGAGAAGTATGGAAAAGATTCACTAAATGACCTGATAACAGGCAAGTAGTGAGTTGATGAGAAGACAGCATGTGCCCCGTCTTTTTTTATAAAATTTATGAGCTATAATAGAAAATACAAATACATCTCAGCGAATGGATACACCCCCGCGGTTAATATCGCTGTCGGCTCATTAACGTATAGTGTTATATACGGTATTATTTTGCTTATTTCTTATCTCATATGGGGATTTGACGTGTTTGATGAGATATGGCTTGCGCTCATTGCCGCAATAAGCTTCCCTTTGGTAAAATTTACCTTAAGAGATCTTATCGGTTTTTGGGTCTATTAAAATGAAATACTTTTATGAATACTGATACCCATTTAAATGTGCATGTCTCGGGCAAAAATAAAGAATACATCTTATGGTAGCACAAACAAATTTAATATCTATAGATACTCCAAAAAATGAATTCAAACATTTTTTATCGATAGATAAGAATAAACGAATATTTTTTTCAGGCAAATTTGGCACTGGAAAAACTTTTTTCCTGCAAAAATTCTTTGAAGAAAATTCTGATATGTATTGTGCTTTTCACCTCTCCCCGGTCCGATACCAAATTTCAAAAAATGAAAATATATTTGAATTACTTAAATATGATATTTTAGTTGAGCTGGCCAAAAAAAATCCTGAATTTTTAGCTACATCAGAGAATATACCATCCTTTTTTGCCTTTCTTAAAGAAACCTTCACTGTCAAAAAGATTCTAAATTACACCATAGATACAACACAAGATTTATTATCTCTTTCCCCGATCCTTTCTCCTTTCAGCATAATCGGCAGACCATTAAAAGATATACTGAACTTAGATGAAAGTTTTCAAAAATTTAAGAAAGAGCAAGCAAATCAAAGTTCAAAGCTTGTGCAAGAATTTCTATCTAAGATAGCTCGTGATACTGGTAATATTAACATGGAAACAGACCCTATTAGTTATTTACTACGAATTGAAATAAATAAACTCAGACAGGAGAAAAAAAGCGTTCTCATACTGGATGATTTTGATCGTATAGATCCAGAACATATCTTTCGTATTTTGAATATCCTATCTGCACACATGGAAACTACGGAGGACAATAAATTTGGTTTTGACCATATTATAATTGTCGGTGATATTGATAATATAAAAAGTATCTTTCATCATAAATATGGTCAAGGTGCGGATTTTCTTGGTTATTTTGATAAATTTTTCTCCATTAAACCACACATATTTGATAATCAAACAGCCGTCCGAGAAGCCTTACCAGAACTACTAGCGCAAATTAAACATGAAGATCAAATGCTAAGTTTGGCCATATCAAACGATGGAGGTATTATCAAATATTTTTTACAAGAAGTATTGACTCAAGCTCTCACATTTAAACTATTGAACTTACGTCAAATTTATAGGCCCATTGACTACTCTTTTCCAGAATTTAAAGTGGGTGTTTATAATAATAGTATCAATAACGATAACTATAATCAGTGTATTGATGTCAGTGTGAAATTATTGATAGCTCTTTTTGAAAATGAAAAGAATTTTATAGTAATAATTGAAAAAATTATCAATGAAATCAAACATACGGATGCCACCGCAGATAAGGTCGATGGTTACCAAATATTTATCACCTCAATGCTCAGACACATAATGACATTGGAACCAAATACAAGATACCCATGGCTAAATAAAGTTAATTTTATTTACGTCAAAAATTCCACAGATAGTAAATATGGTTATACTGTCTTTCTTGATAATAAAAAAGAGTATCTTCTTTTTTTCTATGAAGTTTTACTCAGGTATGTCTCTCTTTCAAAATATAAAAAACAGAATACACATGAATATAACTTATAGGTATTTAGTGGACTAACCGTACTAAAAAACAACCCATTCTTGAGTTGTTTTTTAGTTTGGACGATTCATTAAACTGAATCGTCCTGAACCTCCTTTTTTTATAGAGCACCTTTGTTCCTGCTTCTTAGACTCAGAGTTTTACCACTATCTCCTCTTTCTCGGAATCAATAGCCACCTTTGCTCCCAGAGGGAGCGTAAGCACTGGATCAGTATGTCCGAAGTCTACATTTGCCATAGCAGGCACGGAAGGAAAGACTTCTCGTACGATGTCCTCCAACACAGTCTTCGTCATGGCAGACCGAGACGAGAATCGACCGAAGACGAGACCTCGCACACTATCACCGTAGACGGCCGCGATATGCTGTAGACTTCGTTTAATCATCGGCGGCGTTTCGGTTTCGACATCTTCGAGAAAGAGTATCGGGTCCATGAACGTCGCCAGATACGGGGTCCCCGTAAGCATCGGAAGTGTGTTCAGGTTTGACGGGAGCAGTGTACCATCCGCCTTTCCTGGCGTAATTGACCACCACCCCTCGTTCTTCTGATACGTTCGTTTGCGAGAATCTTCGTGATCCCACTCGAGATACTCATCGGTCCACGAATCCGCTTTGGGAAGCGAATACTGATAACCAGTACCCAGTTTATCGAGCACCGTAACCAGACTCGTGTAGGTAAATTTATCCACACCTCCGAACTCCCCGAACTGAGGCAGTACCATCGGACCATGCAGGCAACGTGCCTCTGACTTTGCATGCAGTGCATGGAGCAGCACCGACGCATCTGAGTATCCCATGACGATTAAGTCCTTGGGGATTCGCCCAAAATCGATGTACGGCAACATGTCACTACTGTTGTATCCACCGATAGTGGCGACGATCATTTTAGCTCCATGCAGATCGATGAGGTCATGCAATGCCGTAGCACGCTGCTTCCCGGTACCTGCAGTGAAACCAGAGATGAGATGCGCTTGTGGAGTATCCATCACCTCAAACCTGCACCTATCCAACTCACGCTTTGCGCGGAGGTAGCGGTTAGGACACACACCCACCACTGATGCGGAGGGCGACAGCAATCCAATTCTATCTCTACGAGCGATATTCATCTGCTTTCTCCTTGTTGTACAGATCCTCGTACTGATCACCAAATGTTGATGATCAGAGGTGAATTTGTATCTCAATTAGAGAGTAATAGAAATTGATGATTTTTCTGTATCAATTTCTACTTTTTTTCCCAACGGTAGTGTGAGTATTGGATCAGTATGTCCAAAATCAACATTCGAAATGATTGGTACATTATCTAATTCGCTAATAGAACTTACAATCTTTTTTAAGATATCAGAAGACATCTTACTCCCCTTTTGAAATCGACCAAATACCACTCCTTTAACACTTTCTAATGCACCCATAAGCTGCAGTTGGCGAAGCATCCTACATACCGTCGCTCCGTTCTCTTCATTGTCATCTTCAAGAAAAAGAATCGTATTTTCTGTATTAGGAAAAAATTCAGTACCTGCTGTTGCGAGCAATGAACGAAGATTTCCACCTACAAGATGCCCGCTTGCTTTTCCAGTTTGGATGATTTCCCAACCTTGGTTTGATTCCATTACACGCGGTCTTATATCTTCACTATCCCATGCCGTAAATTCTTCGGTGCTTTCAGTTGATTTTGGTAATAGATAGTTTCTTTCAGAATCAAGATTTGAAATGACATGCATGAAACTTTCTTTAGAAAATGGAAGTATGCCTCCAAACTCACCAAATTGAGGAAGTACCATCGGCCCAAGAAGACATGGTACCCCAGCTTTTTTGTGTAGTGCAGAAAGTAATATGCTTATATCACTGTAACCCACGAATATCTTTTTATTGTTTTTTTTAATTAACGAATAATCTAAAAGTTCCAACAAATCATTTGCGTTATATCCTCCGATCGTTGCAATAATAATATCAACATCAGGATGAGAAAATAATGAATGGATGTCTGCTGCGCGCTGCTCAGGAGATCCTGCTGTAAATTCAGTAAGCGCTGAAACATTCTCCCCACGCACAACCGTGAATCCTAAATTTTCAAGTTCACGAATACCACGCTCAAGCCGTTTTGGACAGTAAGCGCTGATTGGAGCTGACGGTGAAACAATGCCAATGGTTTTTTTTGTATTCATAGTTATTTTTTTGCAATAACAAGGAGTGTATTAGATCGTCCTGCGATATCCTGATCTCGATAATGCTTCAATTCTATTTCAAGTAAATCATTCATACTACCAGATTCTTTGAGCATATTTTGTAATGAATCAGTTGCACCATGAACAAAGGTTTCTTCCATGCCTGGATATAGAAAGTTCGGACCACCTACCACACTTACATCAGTAAACCCTGCAGTCGCATATAGTTCACGTAATTCTTGAGGGGTGAAACATTTCATGTCAGGCATGCTGTCATTAAATCGAATCAAACTATTATCTCGCACATTCGCAAGCTGTTCAGGTCGTTTCGTCAAAAGACTAAAATAGTATGCGTGATATGTATTTCCAACAACCGCAAGATGATAACCACCTGTTTTTAGCTTATTATATATTTGTTTGACTGCAATACTTGGATTATCTACAAAACTAAGCACATTATAAAATGACAAACTGATATCAAACGAGTTATCAGAAATATCTCGCATGTCTTCAATATTGCCATGTAGACATGCAAATGCACCATTATATTTATTCATTTTTTCACGTGCCACATCGATCATTTTTTCTGAGATATCAATCAGTGTCCCTGTGATCTGCGCATCCTTATTAAATAACTCATGGAAAAAATATGTCCATCTTCCGGTTCCAGCTCCGGCATCAAGAAGATGGATATTCTTTTTCTCTTTAACCCAAGAACCTAGCTCTTTTTTAAGAACTTCTTTATAAAATAAATCTGAAAAAACCCAATACAGTTGCTGATCAACATCATCGTACGCGTCGGCTTTTCCGTTAAAATAGTCTTGAACTTTGTCGTAGTATGTCATACATTTATGGATACATTATTATATTTTTAAGTCTTGGGTAAATAGCGACATCACGGATATTATCTCTTGCTAGGGTCCATGCTAAAAATCTTTCAATACCTAGACCAAATCCTGAAGTGACTGTATAGCGAGTATCCCTACGGAGATCAATATACCATTCATAGGGATCCGGTGAACAATTTTGTCGACGTATCGATTCATACATTTCCTCTACATTATCTTGTCTTTCCCCTGCCCCCGCTATTTCTCCACTAAATCCATTATTTGTAATTGCAGGTACTATCAAATCTCCATTAATTACTGCATTTGAATTATTTGGATCAGGTTTCTGATAAAAGGGCACGCGATCCCTGTCGTAGTTCGTAATCCACATCGGCGTATTTATATTCAAAAGAGAAAAAATTCTTCTTTCCCCTTCGGGAGTAATATCTCTTCCATAATGACTTACCCGTACCAAATCATTAGCATCAGGCTGTTGTGAAAGCTTTGTAAAAACTTCATCAAATGTATATTGCGGCAACTTATTTAGTGATACCAATCGATTCATCATTTCTTTTGTAGCCTCATAATCTGTTGAGATGTGTGGCATTAATTGGTCAAACGCCATTATTACTTCAACAAGTGTTTGTACATATCCGTCCACAATCGGAACCAGTTCAGCAAATTTTCCCCGCATTTCTAACTCACAATGAAAAAATTGATTGAGATGTCTCTTATCAGGATCTTCGCCTCTCATTGAAGGTAAGTAGCAATACAATTTATCATGGGTATTAAAAAGAAGCGGCTCAAAACCAAACTGCGATGAATCGGTTAAATATGTCTGTAAGTCGCCGAATTGAATACTCACTGGTTCAGAATCAGAACCAGACCCCATTGGAGACGAAACACTTGAAGTAAGCATGAATAAATCCACACTTTGTGCGCCTACTTGGTAGGTAAAATACTCATCGGTTGCGAGTTTAATCGCATGACGTATTGCGAGAATCGCGTCAATATAAAGAGAGTTAGTTATGTCTTTATAATACGTCAACGGAGAAAAAGGTTGCAGTTTAAAAAAAGGCTGTTCGCTTGATTCAAGTATACGAGCTTGCTGTGTGTGAATATAATTTTGTATACCTTGAGAAAGCATATAAAGGAAATTCGTTGCGTATGAAAAATAAGTATAACAAATTTTTTAAAAGTATGTAGGTAGTAGTGGGCGCCACGCTTGGTGGCGCCCACTACTTGTTCATCTCATCATCGGGAACATGACGATGTCTCGCAAGCTGAGACTGTCGGTCGCGATCGCAAGAAGGCGATCGATTCCGAGTCCAGCTCCCGCGACAGGCGGAAGTCCATGTTCGAGAGACTTGAGGAACGACTCATCGAGGAACATTGCCTCGTCGTCACCACCTTCACGCTGCTGCGACTGCTCTTCCAGAAGCTTGCGCTGCAGTTGAGGATCGGCAAGCTCGGAGTACGCCTTGACGATCTCCCAGCCGTTCACAAGCACCTGAAAGGCGTCGATGACGCGAGGATCCTGCTCGTTCCTGCGAGCAAGAGGAATCAGGACAGACGGATGGTGGAGAAGGAAGGTCGGCTGAATCAGCTTGGGCCGGGAAACCTTCTTGTACAACTTGTCGATGAGGTTGCCGAGCGAGATGCCCGGAGACACGTTGCCGAGATCGATGCCTCGAGTCTTGATCGCATCGAGCAGCGACTGAGCGTCGCCGTAGTCGAGCACGTTGATACCGCAGTCGCTTTCGACCAGGTCAACATACTCAACCTTTTGCCACGACCCATTGAAGTCAAGGACTTCCCCCTGGTACGAGATGCTCAGCTTACCTACCGTTTGCAGTAGGAGGTGCTGAATCAACTCGGTCACGAAGGGGATGAGCTCCTCGTAACTCCAGTAGGCCGTGTACCACTCGAGCATCGTGAACTCTTGAAGATGGGATGGGTCAAGCCCTTCATTTCTGAAGTTCTTCCCCATCTCATAGACACGGTTCACTCCGCCCACGACCAGCTGCTTGAGGTAGGTCTCGGGCGAAATTCTCAGGTACACATCGATGTTGAGCGCGTCATGATGCGTAGCGAAGGGGTTAGCCGAGGCACCGCACGGAGAACTTTGGATGATCGGCGTTTCCACCTCCAAATAGTTGCGCTCGTCGAGGAACCGTCGAACCTCACGCAGCATCTTCGACCGAGCCACGAGAACATCCCTGGTTTCCTGATTCATGATCAGGTCCAGGTAGCGTTGACGGAATCTGACCTCCTTG
>DAORJA010000003.1:0-38237 GCA_035438805.1 Candidatus Magasanikiibacteriota bacterium | reverse complement strand
GTACGTATTTTACGACTTCTAATACTGCATTGCCTGGATCTTTGAATGGAAAACGATATTATCGGTATAAATTATTTCTTACTACAGCGAATGCATCATTCACGCCTACGCTTAGCAGTGTTACGTTTACGTATCATAGCTATCTGACTTCCGGTTCACTTGCTTCAAATGCATTTAATGCGGAAGATGATACTAATGTGCTTGCTGCAGTATCTTGGACCGGTACTACTCCAACTGGCACCGTAATTAAATTTCAAGTGCGAACAAGTGCAGATAATTCAAGCTTTACTTCATGGATGGGTCCTGATGGAACGAGTGCTACTTATTTTACTGATAGTACTGGGGCGCAGTCCATGCCGGCTGCTTTGACTGATGGAGTGAGTGATCGTTGGATTCAGTACAAAGTGTTTTTGGAGTCTGATGGCACAGGTACGCCAACCCTTGCACAGAGCACTCTTACCTATGTCGTGAATGCACCACCGGAAATTACGATTACCAATACTGTTTCTAGCACCTCTAGTGGCACCGTAACAGTGAATTATGATGTGCGAGATATTGATAGTGCAACTGGTGCTACGGCTGGTGTTGTCGGAGTCACTCTTCAGTATTGCACAGCAAGTTGTGCTAGTGCAGGAAATGAAGTGTGGGCAACGGCGGCAACTTCAAGTTTGAGTGGCACCTTTGGCCCCAGTGTTTCTGTGAATGTAGCTTCAACAACTCAGTATACAAGTTATTCTGTAACATGGACTCCTACAAGTTCATATAACAATCAGTATAATGGTAGTAATTTTAAAATCCGTCTTCGGGCAAATGACTCTGAGGCCGCAAATAATATTGGGGTGGACGAGTCGAATACGTTTGTGCTGGATACTACAGACCCTCTACCAACCATCATTATTGATGGGCGAAGTACAGTTACTAATACGCTTTCGATTAGCGTTACTGATGATACGATGGCTGGATTACAGATGAAGTTATCAAATGATAGTGATCTGTCTTCTGATGGGTTGAATGGAAGTTCTGGTACATGGATTCCATATACAGCAACTTCAACATGGAATTTGGGTACAGGAGGAACAACGATCTATTATCAGGTAATGGATGCGTACGGAAATATTTCTGCAGCTGGCGCTATCTCATCTGCGCATACGCCCCAGATTCCTGGAAATTTATTTTATAAGGATATTTCAAATTCTGATACCGCGGAGTGGCGAGAATTTATTGCGTGGCAAATTATTGATGATCCGACTCCTGGATTTGCACAATATGCGATTTATCGTTCGTCTGATGGTACTAATTATACTGAAATTGCCACTCAAGTATCACGTATTATTAATTATTATCTTGATACAGATATTGATACTGGAACAACGTACTATTATAAGGTTACTGCAGAAGACGATGATGGGAATATTTCGGCATTTTCAACAGTGGTCTCTGATGATCCAAATGGAACAGGTGGGACTGATGTTTCGTCGCCGACTATTTCTAATGTGACTACGAGTTCTGTTGGCTCAAACTCTCTCACTATCACCTGGGAGACTGATGAGGTGTCTGATTCCTATGTTGATTATATTACTGAAGAAGGTGGCGATTTTAGTTCTGCTGATACCGTTGGTCTTACTACTATGCGAAATAATGCCGCAGGTCTTGGTGTCCACACGGTGGCTCTCACGAATCTTCTCCCGAATACTACATATTATTATCGTGTGCGATCTCTTGATCCTGATGGTAATGAAGGAATTGGAACTCAAGCGCCAAATGGATATTCCTTCACTACTCTGTCAGGACCAGTAATTTCCGATGTTTCGACAGATCAAATTCGTAATACCCAGGCAAGAGTTACTTGGACTACAGACCAGGAAAGTGATTCATATGTGATTTTTTCTACTTCGTCGAGTTTTATTGCATCGTCTACTGTGGGGTCTCCTCTTACTGTATCATCACATGAAGTAACCTTACCTTCGCTTTCACCAAATACGACGTATTATTACTATGTCCAGTCTGGTTCAGTTACGGATAAGAATACTATTGAAGGGCAACATGAATATTATAGTTTCCAGACTACAGGTGATCTTGCCGCGCCAGTTATTACTTTTGATTCAGAGAATGATGTTGTGGTATCTGATACGTCACTTGTGATTACGTTTGGTACTGATGAGACCGCAACTTCTAGTATTAATTATGGTACGAGTCTTTCGTATGGCTCTATTTCGGCGAATAATAATTTGAATACGGACCATAATTATACACTCACCGGACTTCTTCCAGGTACTGCCTACTATTTGAGCATGCAGGTTGCTGATGTTGATGGCAATATATCAAGTGCTCTTCAATTCAGTGTTACTACCACTGATAGCGCCGATTATACTCCACCTGTCATCACCAATGTAACTTCGAGTGTGGTGACTGATGATGAAGCGTTGATTGTGTGGTCGACTGATGAAGGTACAACAGGGCGAGTGTATTATGGTACCACTACTTCTGTGTATACTGATTCCAGTGATTTAGTTTCTACTTATAACCAGAACCATGCAATTGTTTTGAGTGAATTAAGCACCTCGACTGAGTATTTTTATATTGTGGTATCTGCAGATGTGAGTGGGAATATCAGTACTTCTACTGAACATTCATTTACTACGCTTGAGCAATTATCTGAAGAAAGTGAGGTGAGATTACGAGAGCAAATTGCATATAATCAAGGAGTTGCTGATAGTACCCCGCCTCCTGACAATGTTGTACCTGTTATTTCAAATGTCACTTCAACTGTCGTGACTGATGATGAAGCGTTGATTGTGTGGTCAACTGATGAGGGTGCTACCGGACGGGTTCATTTTGGCACTACAGCTTCTGTGTATACAGAATTAAGTGATTTTGTGTCTACGTATAATCGTGAACATGCAATTACTCTAAGCAATCTTGCAACCTCGACTCAATATTATTTTATTGTAGTATCAGCAGATTCAAGCGGAAATACCTCTACATCATCTGAATATACATTTACTACACTTGAAACGCTGTCTGAAGAAAGTGAAGTATTACTGCGAGAAGAAACAGCACGTGCGCAGGGCGTGGCCCAAGGATCTGCTACTGTACCATCGAGTGGTGGTGGGGGAGGAACTCCAATTGATCGAACTGCTCCGACAGTTTCTAATGTGACTGTCACTAATATCACTTCAGATGCTGCTACGCTTAATTGGAATACCAGTGAAAGCGCAAACACTTTGGTAGAATTTGGAAAAACGACTGACTATGGCCGTGGTTCGCTTGATCTAGAAAATGCACAAGTACACTCAATTGATTTGATTGAATTAACTCCTGAAACTACGTATTTTTATCGAGTAAGCTCGATTGATGCGTCTGGTAATCGAAGCACGGGAATGACAGGATCATTTACGACTATTTCTCTAGCCGAAGAAATTGCTTCGAGTACTGAGGCAATTAGCGAAGAACCAACTGCGGAGGTCTCTGATGCTGCAGAAGAATTATTCCTCTCTACTATTGAGAAAGCTGGTCAGATTATCAAAAGTCTTGCAGGACGTATTAGTGTGGGTGTACTTGAATCTTCACTTCTCGGACAGGCCAAGATCATTGAAGAATTGTCGAGTATTTTGCCATTGCCAATTATTGGTGGACAGCCTCTCGTTGACGCTGGATCAAATTATGCGACTGTTTCTTGGACTACTGATAAAAATTCTAACTCTCTCGTGGAGTTTGCTCCTGAAGGAGAATTTTTATCTGGTCGGACGTATAGCCAGACTGTAGGAGAGCCTACAGCTTCACGTACGGGGCATGTAGTGGAAGTAAAAGGTCTTCTTCCTGATACGCTTTATCACTACCGTGTTGTTTCTCGCACACAAACAGGTTCTGAAACAAAATCTCAAGATTTTATTTTTAGAACTAGACCTGAAGCCAATGAAATTACGAATTATAAAGTGACCGTACTGTCTCCAGAAGAAGTTACGTTCTCGTGGACGACTACGGTCCCTACTGATTCAGCATTGACGTATACGCCCTATAGAAATGGAGTGCCACAAGTTGATGCAAGACAAACAGTGAGAGATGCAGGACTTTCTACTCAGCATATTCTTAAAGCAGGGGGCTTTGAAGCTGGAGTTCTCTATGATGTGGAATTACTTGGAACTGATACGGGTAATAATATCTCGAGTAAAATGATCAAGGGCTTTAGTACTGAAGGAGAAGATTTGGCTCCAGTGATTTCCCAGATACAAACTGATTCTGCAATTGTGCCTGGTGGAAAAGAGAAAATTCAGATTATTATTTCATGGCAAACTAATGAATTATCAACAAGTAGGTTATTTTATCGCAAAGGATTTGCGGCAGATGGTACTGAATTTAGTGCGAGCACCACTCTTGATCAAAATTATACCAAGAAGCATGTCGTAGTAGTTACTAATTTTGAACCTGGCACGGTATACCAGTTTGTTGTGGAAAGCATTGATTCTTCAGGTAATACAGGTATTTCAAAAACAATTACTATCCTCACTCCTCAAAAAGAACAATCAGTGTTTCAAGTAATTTTTAGCAATGTGGAAGATATGTTCTCATGGGTAGGTAAACTTAGAAAATAGAGGTCTAGCTTGCTGCTTGTTTTATTGACAAAGTGCGATACTTTTACGTATACTATCTATTCATAAGTCAGGGTAATGATAAGAGGTGGCTCTCTTTGAACTTTTGGCTTATATAAGGTAAAAAAGTGCTCTAACCTCTTACAAAAGAGTGGAGAACTTGGGTGGAACCCCCCGCCGCTCTCGAGCATCGGGGCCCAAGACCATTAGTGTGGTCTTTTTTTATTCAATTTTCTCTCTATGTCTCAAGATATCATGGAAGCACTTATATCATTATGCAAACGCAGGGGTTTTATTTTTCCTGGGAGTGATATTTACGGGGGTCTTGCTAATGCGTGGGATTACGGTCCACTCGGTGCTCAAATGAAGAAAAATATCAAAGACTTGTGGTGGAAAAAATTTGTTGAGAGCCGCCCTGATATGGTTCCCTTTGACGGAGCAATACTCATGAATCCAAAAGTGTGGGAAGCAAGCGGACATGTCGCAACCTTCAACGATCCTTTGGTTGAGTGTAAAAATTGTCATGGTCGTTTTCGTGCTGATCATGTAGACACTGCAAAAAATTGTCCTACGTGTGGTAAAAAAGATTGGACTCCTGCAAAACAATTTAATCTCATGTTCAAAACATTTGTAGGTCCTTCAGAAGAGAGTGCGAATGCAGTCTACTTACGTCCAGAAACTGCGCAGGCAATGTTTGTGAATTTTAAGCACGTTGCAAATACGAGCCGAAAAAGACTTCCTTTTGGAATTGCACAAATCGGTAAAGCCTTCCGTAATGAAATTACGCCAGGGAATTTTATTTTCCGAACACTTGAATTCGAGCAAATGGAAATTGAATATTTTATTGAAGAATCTGATTGGGAGAAATTGTTTGAAGCCTGGCTCAAAGATACCTATACTTTTGCTGAAGCATTGGGAATCAAAATTGCTTCTATGCATGATTTTGAAGTTCCTGCTGATGAGCGAGCCCATTATTCGAAACGCACGGTCGACATTATGTTTGATTTTCCTTTTGGACAAAAAGAATTATGGGGTCTTGCATATCGTGGAGACTACGATTTGAAACAACATGAAGCACATTCAAAGCAGTCGCTTGAATATACTGATCCTGATGATAACAAGCGAAAGATAATTCCGCATGTGATTGAGCCTTCATTTGGAGTGGACCGAACACTGCTTGCAGTGCTTGTGTCTGCGTATGAAGAACAGGTAGTGAAAGAAGGGGATACACGTGTAGTATTGCATTTGAAGCCGGCAATTGCGCCATATCACATCGCTGTATTGCCATTGATGAAAAAGGATGGACTTGCTGAAGAAGCGCATACCATTCACGAAGCACTTTTGAAACATTTCAGATCTGATTATGATGAATCAGGAAGTGTAGGAAAGCGATATCGTCGACATGATGAGATTGGGACTCCGTATTGTGTAACCGTGGATTATGAGACCAAAGATGATCGTTGTGTGACTGTTCGTGACCGTGATACAATGACCCAAGAACGTGTGAAAATTGACGAGCTTATCGCGTATTTTTCTTCGAAAATAAATAGTTAACCACGCATGAATATGTTTGAGAGATATCAATTACATAATGGAGCAGAAGTATGTCTCGTGCCTATCAAAGATGCACAGTCGACAACGGTGCTAATTATGTACCCTGTTGGTTCGCGATATGAATCATTTAAATTGAATGGCGTATCACATTATATTGAGCATCTTTTTTTTAAAGGCACAAAAAAGCGTCCAACAACATTGAAATTGACGAGTGAAATCGATCGATTGGGAGCTGAGTATAATGCATTTACTAGTAAAGAATATACGGGATATTACATCAAGGCTGCGGGAAATTTTTTGGAAACTTCTCTTGATATTCTTTCAGATATGCTCTTCAACTCACTCTTTGATGCCAAAGAAATGGAGCGAGAAAAGAAAGTGATTGCTGAAGAAATCAAAATGTATAATGATAACCCGCTCATGCATATTGATTCAGTATTCGAACAGTCTCTCTACAATGGCAGTCCTCTTGCATGGGATATTGCAGGCACCGTAAAGCATGTACATGAATATAAACGTGAAGATGTGCTGAAGTACCGTGATACATACTATGATGCAAGTGCGATGAAGATTGTTATTGCGGGTGCTATGAATGCGGAGACTAAGCAGTTGGTAGAGAAATATTTCGGCATACCTGCGACCAAGAAAAAAATGAAAAATGTCTACAAACCTGTGGTGTATGGATCCACTAAGCGAACCGATCGTCTCGTGATTGACCATAAGACTACAGATCAAGTCCAGATGATGCTCGGATTTCCTTCATTTTCACATACTGATGAACGATTGCATGCTCAGACTGTCATGAATACTATTCTTGGAGGATCGATGAGTTCACGTTTGTTTATACAGATTCGTGAACGCAGAGGATTGGCATATATGGTTCGATCAGGAGCTGATCAATTCAGGGACACGGGCTATACATTTATCCGCTCTGGACTTGAAGCAACAAATATTAATAAAGCGCTTGACGTTATTAAAAATGAAATTGAAAAAATGGTTGAAAAAGGAGTAACCAAGAAAGAATTGGAAGATGCAAAGACACATATCAGAGGATCATTTACGCTTTCGCTTGAAGACAGTAGTATGCAGGCAAATTATTATGCCCGCCACATGCTGTTTCAAAAAGATATTGAAACTCCGGAAGAAATCCTCTCAAAAATTGATACAGTTACCCATGATGAAATTAGAGCCGTTGCAAAAAAACTATTTAATTGGAAGCAGGCACGCCTAGCAATTATTGGAAATACTGACGAATCAAAGATTAAATTTTGATCTCCTTCTTCTATGAAATATATATTTGCAAATTGGAAAATGTATCTCGATCACGCTGAAAGCATTGATCTTGCAGAGCGTATCAAAGATACAATTACTGTGCCAGGTGATTCAGTATGCACGGTATTTCCAAATACCCTTGCCTTTGCTCATGTGCAGGAAATTTTGAAGGACACGAGTGTTTCTGTAGGCGCACAAAATGTCTCATGGGTGCCTAAAGGTGCATATACAGGCGCTACGTCAGCCGAATTATTTCAACACGTGGGAGCAAACTATGCTCTTGTCGGACATTCTGAACGAAGATATATTTTTGGAGAAACAGATGATGCTATTCGGAAAAAAATGGAAGCATGTCTCGATGCCAAGATTACACCAGTAGTATGTATTGGTGAAACTAAAGAAGATCGAAGTGACATGAAAGCTGAGTATCGAGTCAAAAAGCAGATTATGAAATTGTTTGATGGGCTGAGCACCACGGAACAGATTATTGTTGCGTATGAGCCTGTATGGGCGATCGGTACCGGAGATGCGTGTGATAATGCAGAGGCAGAACGTATGATTACGCTGATTAAAAATGAGATACATTCTTATTTTAAGGCAATAGTTCCAGTACTCTATGGAGGAAGTGTTGATGAGAAGAACGCTGCATCATACTTATCGTATGGGATAATTGATGGTGTGTTGGTAGGATCTGCATCGACTGATGCGATGCGCCTGAAAAAAATTATCGAGAGTTCAGTAATCTCTGTATGATGCTTCTTATTATCCCTATTATTTTAGCGGTATTTTCTCTTGGTGTCATTATCAGTATTATTTATCGACACTATCATGAGATTACTCTTCTCAATGTTGAGTCTTTGCCATATATGCGTGAAGAGAAGAAAAAAGAAGAGTTTATTCGGAAAAAAGCTGCGCAGAAAAGTTCACAAGTGCATGCTCGTGTTCGAGTAGTTGTTATGGCTCCGATTATTAGCGCTGCAAAGAGTGTTCAAAATAAATTTAGAAGATTGGTAGGTCTGGTCGAACGCCGTGCAATGATGCATGACACATCGAAAAGAAAATATGCCACTCCTGAAGAGGAAACTCGTCATCAATTGAATATCCAGCAATTAATGCTTGAAGCAAAACGTGATTTTGATCACGAAGATTACGATACTGCTGAAAAAAAATACTTAACGGTATTGCGTCAAGAATCAAAGAATACGGATGCATATCAAGGACTTGCTGAAGTGTATCAGAAGCAGGGACAATTAATTGAAGCGAAAGAAACCTATCAATTTATTTTGCAGATCAATCCATCTGATGATCAGACACTTCTTCGTCTGGGAGATATGTATGAGGAAGAAGGTCGTCTTGAAAAAGCTGTGGAGTATTATGAGCAGGCGGTATTGGTGAATCCACATAATCCTATTCGTTTCGCAAAATTGTATGATTTGCTTTTTGAGCTTAAGCAGTATGAAACTGCGCTTGAGGCTATTGAACAGGCATTGGAGATTGAGCCACAAAATCCAAAATACCTTGACAATTTCACTGAAGTAGCTATACTATTGAAGCAAAAAGCACTAGCAGAGAAGGGTTATCATGATCTTCGTATGATAAATCCTGAAAATCAAAAGCTGCAATCATTTCGACAACGTATTGATGAGCTTGCCTAAACTCTCTAGTAGTATCATACCATCTTAGCTCCCGCCCAAGGCGGGCAGGCAGCTGGTAGAGCAACGGTTTTTCCGCCCAAGGCGGACCCGCTTTGGGCGGGGTAAACTTTCAGTGCTATGTATTATGTCTACATAATTTATAGTAACAAGTTGAAAAAGAAGTATATAGGTTATACAGAAGATTTGAAGAATAGGGTCAAGCAACATAATCAACGTAAAGTAGTTTTTACTTCAAAAGGTACTCCTTGGCAATTAATTTATTATGAATCATTTTGTAATAAGTTAGATGCTCAGGAAGAAGAACGTTTTTTAAAAACTGGAAAAGGAAGAGAAAGATTATTATTTCTTTTAAAGAACACTATCACTGATAACTAGCATCATACGTCACTAATGCCATCTTAGCTCAGCTGGTAGAGCAACGGTTTTGTAAACCGTGGGTCGCGAGTTCGATTCTCGCAGATGGCTCAGAAAAAGAATGGGTCGATTCCCGAGCGGTCAAAGGGGGCAGACTGTAAATCTGCTGGCTCAGCCTTCGTAGGTTCGAATCCTACTCGGCCCACCAATAGACTATTAGACTATATATTATTCTTTTGGGCTACAATTTCGTAGGTTCTGCGCCCCAGGCGCACCCGCCTTGGGCGGGGAATCCTACTCGGCCCACCAATAAAAAAGTCGCTTTACCAAGCGTCTTTTTTATTATATAGTGAATGTATATGAAAAAACTTTGGTTCAAACGAAAAATATATGGCTGGGGATGGTATCCAGCTACCTGGGAAGGGTGGCTCGTAATTGTGGTATATATGGCTGCAATCTTCGGGTTTAGTGCAACCATTGATGAACATTCTCTCCCGCGCGAATTAGCATTTACTTTTTGTATACCTATCGCACTTTTGACTGCAACACTCATTCGCATTTGTTATGCGAAAGGTGAAAAACCACGATGGCAGTGGGGGAATCGCGATAAAGAATAAACTACATCTGTTTTGAGATATCTTCAAGAACTTGTTCTGGGTGATCGGCAGGTTTTACGTTTTCGTAGTGTTTGAGAATAGTTCCCTCTGGGCTAATCAGAAATGATTCACGCACTATTCCCATATTTTTTTTACCAAACATTTCTTTTTCTCTCCACACACCGTATGCTTCAATCACTTTTTTTTGAGGATCAGAAAGAAGTGGGAAATTGAGATTATATTTTTCAGCAAATTTTTTGTGAGAGGGAACGTCGTCAGCACTCACTCCGAGTACTTGCACATTTTTTTCTTTAAGTTCATTTAATCGATCTCGGAAACCACATGCTTCGACCGTACATCCTTCAGTATCATCTTTGGGGTAGAAGTAGAGGAGGATATACATGCCCGCGTATTCTGCCAGACTATGCACGGTGCCAAATTGATCTTGGAGCATAAAGTCAGGAGCTTTTGAGTTGAGTGGAGGAATCATACTGAGTAGGTTAGTGTATAAATCTATTTCCAGTATAACACTACTTGCACTTCTGTACAGTGTTGTGTTAGCGTATGGCTGTATGAATAATGAAGTATATACAAGAGTGTGTAATGAGTTGGAAAATTTAAGGGTTTCGGAAAACCCTTATTGGAATGCAGGTCCGAAGACTGTTGATCTTATTATTTCTTATATTAAGAATTCTCCGCAGTGCCGAGCGCTTGAGGTTGGTACTTCAAATGGGTACACAGCTCTCCGACTCGTGCCTGCACTTATCGAAGTGGGCGGAACTCTCACTACGATTGAGTCTCACAAAGAAAGAGGGGAATTAGCCGAACATCATTTTCGTTGTGCTGAAGTGGAAGATACTATTACTCTGGTGCATGGGCATGCGCCAGAAATATTTGACTCGCTTACCGGAGTATTTGATCTCATATTTTTCGATGCTACAAAATATGAACATGTTTCTTATGTGACGGCTCTACTACCATTTATGAATCAAGCTTGTGTAGTAATTGCTGATAATATTCACTCTCATGAAGAGGCTATGAAGCCGTTTATTGAGTATATGTACTCTTTAGCAGGCTTTTCAGTTGAGATACTGTCTATTGAGACTGGAATTCTCGTTGCCCGGAAAGAGGTATAGACCTTAATATTTCCTGTTGACAAGAGAAAAAAATTTGAGTATACTGCTCTCCGCATATTAACTACCTTTTACAAACCATGCGCGCCTAGCTCAGTTGGTTAGAGCATCTCGTTTACACCGAGAGGGTCGGGGGTTCGAATCCCTCGGCGCGCACCAATAGGGAAACGCTTTCTAAAGCGTTTTTACATTACCACGCCGTCATAGCTCAGTTGGTAGAGCGCGTCCATGGTAAAGAACGGGCCCTATCAAAAGAGTGTATATTAAGCTAAGATTAGCACTATACCTCTATCTGCGCGACCTGTTCCCACCAGAACTAGGTCGACGGCTTGAGAGAGATAATGTCCTTACAATTCATGCTGTCATAGCTCAGTCGGTAGAGCGCGGCCATGGTAAGGCCGAGGTCTCCAGTTCGATCCTGGATGGCAGCTCACAGTAAATACTGCAATTTAAATTTGCAGTATTTTATTTATATGGATATTCAAGTTTTGGTGGACAGGTTTTGTGACTACTCGGTCTATATTAAGGGTTTCAGTCCGACGACCATCCTACGGTATAGAAGGGCAGTAAAGCTTTATTCTAAGCATGCGGGTATTAAGGAGATCGAGCAGGTAAATGACGATAATGTAAGGAACTACCTGTATTATGGACGTACGGAGCGGAATTGGGCGGCGAATTCTTTTATAACCTACCATAAGTCCTTGGTAGTATTTTTCCGATGGTGTAGGGAAAATAAGTTCATGCAGATTGATCCTATCAAGGATATCGAGCTTCCTAAGCTGCATAAAAGGCTGCCGCCTAAGCTCACCAAACAAAATTCACTTAGATTATTGGAAATTGTTTTTAACTACCCTTATAAGTATCGTTTTCAGAGGTATAGAAATCATGCCATATTTGCAATGTTTATTTTTACGGGCGTACGTAGAAAAGAGCTTTTAAGTTTAAAATTTGCAGATGTGGATGTTGAAAACTTATCACTATTTATTCGAGAGGGAAAAGGGGGGAAAGATCGGGTGATTCCTATCTCGTATACCTTGGCTGAAATACTTAAGAAATATCTGGAGGAGAGAAAGCGCCTCAAGAAGACCTGCCCTGAATTCTTTACTTCTCTGAACAGGAATATAGGATTTACCGATAGTGGCATGAAAAGGCTCGTAGAGCGCTTTAAAGAGGCTTCAGGGCTTCATTTTGGCGTACACAAGCTCAGGCACACCTTTGCTACCTTAATGCTTGAGGGCGGGTGTGATATTTATTCACTATCAAAGATGATGGGTCATAGCGATATAAAGACTACTACTATTTATTTGGCTGCCAGCGCAGAGCATTTAAGAGGTCAGATGACTAAACATCCTTTGAATAGTATCTGAAATATGGCTGTATACAAAGGAGTTCTTTCTATTTTGTAATCTTGCAAAAAGTCATCTCTGCGGGTATAGTAAGCACACAAATTGTATCGTCAATAATCGCAGGTAAGCTAAAAATTATGAAATCACCAATTTTGAATTCACCATACTTTGAACCAAATCGACATTTTAATGCAGATGATCGTGGTTTGACTGATGAAATTATTGAGGGTCGCCGGTCAAGTAGTTTTTATATTCCTGTACCTCGTGCCAAGACAAAACAAAAACAATTAGAATTAAATACAAGTGAAGGAGCGTTTGGTACAGAATTGCAGAAAGAAAATGAATTTATAAATAAAGTTCGCGCGAAAATTAAACAATGGCGAGATGACGGCTATTCAGGAATTACGAAAACATCACGCGACCTACTTTCTTACTGGCGTGATGATACAAGAGAAAATAAACTATTTTTCTGCCAAATTGAAGCGCTTGAAACTTTAATTTATATAAACGAGGTAGCGGAAAAGTCTGGAGAGAGTTGGATTATTGGTGATCTTAAAAAAGCATCAACCGATGCTAACCCTGGTCTTTATCGTCTAGCTTTCAAAATGGCAACAGGATCTGGAAAAACGGTTGTCATGGCAATGATTATCGCTTATAACACATTGAACAAGGTTCGTTATCCGATGGATACTAGATTTACTGATACTTTTGCTATCATTACTCCCGGAATTACAATTCGAGATCGATTAAATGTTCTTCTTCCTAATGACCCTAAAAATTACTATCTACAGAGAGACATCGTTTCGTATCAGGATTTTGATTTATTGAAACAAGCAACGGTATTTATTACAAATTTTCATCAACTTGAGCAAAGACAAAATCCACGTTTTCAAGTTGGTGCTGTTATGAAAGCAGCAGGACTTCTAAAGGATGAGGCGGTTAAAGAAAGTCCAAATGCTATGGTACTTCGCGCATTCAAAAGTATTCTTAGTAAACCCCGCGTTCTTGTAATAAACGACGAAGCTCACCACTGTTATCGCGAAAAACCAACAGAAGAAAAACTTGCAGGAGAGGATAGAAAAGAAGCAGACGAAAACAACAAAGCTGCTAGAGTATGGCTATCAGGACTTGAGGCACTATCTAAAAAAATATCTATAAACGCAGTTATTGATCTTTCAGCGACACCATATTTTTTGCGAGGTTCTGGTTACCAGGAAGGTACTATGTTCCCTTGGGCGATTTATGATTTTTCTTTACTAGATGCGCTTGAGTGTGGAGTTGTTAAAATTCCACGGCTACCCATTGAATCCGATACAGTTTCTAAAGATGATATTCCAGAGTTTCGAAACCTTTGGCTCCATGTATCAGATGAATTACCAAAAAAAGGTTTGAAAACTGGAGGAAAAGATTATCTAGCTGCAAATGTTTTGCCAACTAAATTGCAAGAAGCGCTTGAATCTCTTTATGGAAACTATGATAAAAAATATTACCAGCGCTACTTAGAAGAAAAAAACAAAAATCAAAATGTCATGCCTCCAGTTATGATTGTGGTTTGTAATAACACCGCTGTGTCTGAGTTAGTTTATCGCTGGATTGCTGGTTTTGAGAGAGAAACACCAAGCGGAAAAATAATTATAGAAAAAGGAAATTTAGAAATTTTCAGAAATGAAGATGGTGTTAATTTTTTTGATAAACCTAATACACTTATTATTGATAGTAGGCAATTAGAAAGTGGAGAGAAAATTGATGAAAATTTTAAGAAAATATTTTCTGCAGAAATAGAAGATTTTCATAAAGAGTACAAAAAGAGATTCCCCGGCAGAGAAGATCCAACAGATGAAGAGCTACTTCGTGAAGTCATGAACACAGTCGGTAAGCCAGGCAAGCTTGGTGAAAATATAAAGTGTGTAATCTCAGTTTCTATGCTGACCGAAGGTTGGGATGTGAATACTGTAACGCATATTCTTGGTATCCGTGCATTTTCTACTCAATTACTTTGCGAACAGGTTGTCGGTCGTGCTTTGCGTCGAGTGGATTATAGTGTTGATGAATCTACTGGTCTTTTGTCAGAAGAATACGCAGAAGTTTATGGGGTGCCGTTTAGTTTCTTGAAGGCGGGTGGTGACACAACTCCAAAACCACCAAAAGTTATTCATCGTGTCCATGCTTTACCTGATCGAGAGCAGTATGAGATTACTTATCCTCGCGTCGAGGGTTATCGTTACGAATTAAACGAAACAAAATTAGCAGCAAAATTTACCGAGGAATCAAAAACAATAATTGAAAACGAACCAACCGAAGTAACATTGGGTGGAGTTATCGGTGAAGAAACAGTGGAAACTTTGGAAAAGATAAAAGAGAGGAGAGAAGGAGATGTAATAAATAGATTACGAGTAGGTTTACTAAAAAGATATTATACCGACGCAGAAGGTACTGAAAAATATTGGCTTGCTCCACAATTACAAAAAATTGCTGAAGAGTATGTCAAAAATTGTATTGTTTTGAAGGATCGAATGGTGATTGGTTATCTCACAATCGGAGAATATTTTTCCGGCGCGCTGACAAAGATACAACAAGCAATTATTACTGAAAATTTAGAACATCAGGATGATAAACAACTTTTACCCATTCTCGCTCCTTATGATACTCTCGGCTCTACTCGTTATGTGGAATTTTTAACCACAAAACCAGTTCAAGAAACTATTAAAAGTCATATCAATTATGTTGTTGCTGATACTGAAGAATGGGAACAAGGAGTTGCTAAAAAACTTGAACAGATGCCAGAAGTCTTGGCTTATGTTAAAAATCAAAATATGGGGTTCACGATTCCCTATGAACATCAAGGTGTTGTACATCACTATGTCCCGGATTTTATTGCTGTTTTGGAGATGCCAGACAAGAATAAACTCAACCTTTTAGTCGAAGTTACTGGCAAAAAAGACGATAAGAAAAAGATGAAAGTTAAAACCGCTCGCGAGTTTTGGGTTCCAGCAGTCAATAATTTTGGAAAATACGGTAAATGGGCAGTATTGGAAGTTCAAGATATTCATGAGACTCAAAATCTTATTCGTATCGGGATGGAGCGAGGTTTTGATAATTTATTACCCGTCGGTTTATTTAGTACAAAATAATTTATGGCAAGAAAAAAAATAATACAACCAACCACCGCCGCGCCAGTAAAATCATATAAACATGACGGCAAAAGAGTACGAATTCCTACTCAGGAAGAATCAGTAAAGCTTTCTGCACGCGATAAGCAGCCAGTCAAAAAGAAATACGACTATGACCCATCGCTTAACCCACAACTCATCTGGGCTGGTAAAAAAGAACAAGGTGTAGAGCTTGCTGTGCCAACTGTGCCTATTTTTGTTCAGGAAAAAATTTCACCCGAAGCGATTATTGCTAGGTTAAAATTAGGCGCAGAAGAAAATCCGCAGCAATTACTTTTTGGCGAAACTGCTGAAATGCAATTTGGCAAAGCGGTTGATTTTTATAAACATGAGGATAATTGGCAAAATCGAATGATTCTCGGTGATTCATTATTAGTAATGAATAGTTTGCTCGAAAAAGAAGGAATGCGCGGTCGTGTGCAGACAATCTATATTGACCCGCCGTATGGAATTAAATTTGGTTCAAACTGGCAAGTCTCTACAAGAAAGCGTGATGTGAAAGATAACAAGCTGGATGATTTTATTCGTCAGCCGGAACAAGTTAAAGCTTTTCGTGATACTTGGGAATTAGGGATTCATTCTTACCTTTCTTATTTACGAGATCGTCTTTTAGTTGCTCGAGAACTTCTTACTGAAAGCGGAAGTTGTTTTGTGCAAATTTCCGATGAAAATGTGCATTTGATTAGAAATTTAATGGATGAAATCTTTGGTGCAGATAATTTTATTACCGAAATAATTTATGTTAAAACGTCAGGTTTATCACAAAATTTCCTCCCGACTAAAGCTGATTATATTATTTGGTACGGAAAAGATAAAAAGAGTACGAAATTTAGGTCCCTTTATTCAGAAAAAAATACGAGTATTCTAAAAAGTTACTCACACATTGAACTCACTGATGGTACTATCCGAAAGATAACTAAAGATGAAATTAATGATAATAAATTATTATTAAATGGCGCTCGAATATTTGCTCCAAGTAACAGCACCTCGGAAGGAAATCCATCAGTGCAGCTAGAAATTAATGGAAAAGTATATACAACCCCCGCAAATAGAGGATGGAAAACTACCGTAGACGGAATGAAAAAACTTTGGCAAAAGAATAGGCTTCTTATATCTGGAAATACTGTTAATTATAAAAGATATCTAGATGATTTTCCTGTAACTCAAATATCAAATCTATGGGACGATGTTCCAATGGGTCTAGGTTTTGGAGATAAGACATATGTGGTACAAACGCACACCCTACCTATTCAACGGTGTATTTTAATGACTACTGATCCTGGCGACATTGTCCTTGATCCCACTTGTGGTTCTGGAACAACGGCTTTTGTCGCTGAACAATGGGGCAGGCGTTGGATTACTGTTGACACTTCTCGAGTTTCTTTAGCATTAGCGCGCACTCGTCTAATGACAGCTAAATACCCATACTATAAACTTAATGATGAACACAGTGTTTCTGCTGGTTTTGAATACAAAACCGTACCTCATGTGACATTAAAATCTCTTGCTAACGATGAACCTGCTGACCAAGAAGTTTTGTATGATCAACCTATTGAAAATAAAGACATCGTTCGTGTCGCCGGACCATTTACTGTTGAATCACTTTCTCCTCACCGTGTCTCTGACGCGCAAGAAATGCTTTCTAGTGAGAGATTTGCTGAAACAGTAGTCAGTAATCTTTTGAAATCTGGTGTGCAGACGGGAGACAAAGGTGCACGTGTTGAATTTGTTAATCTAGATATTTTGCCTAGCGGGCCAGAAGTGCAAGCTATTGGCGAATACAAAACTAACGATGGTTTGAAGAAAGTAGCTGTTTCTATTGGACCAGAATTTGGTAGTATAGATGATGATTTTATTCGTGATGCGATTGTTGTTGCCAAGAAATTTGCGGATCTTTTGATTGTGGCGGCGACCTCTTTCGAAGCGTCAGCTTTTTCAGAAGGAGTGCAGTCTAATGGTTTGCAGGTAATGAAAGTAAAAATCAATCCAGATTTGTCTATGGGAGATTTACTCAAGAAGACTGGTTCTGGAAACTTATTTATTGCTTTTGGCGAACCAGAAGTCAAAGTTAAAGAAAATAAAGATGGTGTTACTGTGGAAATTGTCGGCGTAGATATTTATGATCCTGTAAAAAGTGAGATTCGTTCAAGCGGTTCTGGTGATCCAGAACACGAAATCGCAGCTTGGTTTATTGATACCAATTACAACGGAGAGGCATTTTTTGTAACTCACGCCTACTTCCTTGGAGCTGACAAACCGTATGAAAAACTAAAAAAAGCACTGAAGGCAGATATAAACGAAGAAGTATGGAATGAATTATATTCAACAACGTCTCGTCCATTTCCCAAACCAAAATCAGGTAAAATTGCTGTGAAAGTAATCAATCATTATGGTGACGAGGTGATGAAAATAGTTGAGATGAGATAATCAAAGATGTGTCTGACTACTACTATGAATATCCAAAATAGTCCAAACAATGAAAACGAACCTAAAAAACTTTTAAAAAGGTACCGTGTTGTGGCAGAGTCATTAACTGTTGAAGGTGAAAAAACTGAGGGTGATGTTTGGGCTGAAAATGAAGAATCAGCAAAATCCATAATGCTTAAAAGTTTGATAGAAAAAGAAAGTGGCGGAGTACTCTTGGATAGTCCATTGCAAATGATTACGGCCGAAGAAATAAATCTACAACCACGCACTGTTACTGACATTATAGATAACATTAGATATTATATTGAAGCAATGAGAGAAAACGAAGATATTGAAACCTTACCCAATCTTTTGTCACAATATGCTGAAGATTATTTTAAAGAAGTTAATTTTAACAGAAAAAACGCTAGAAATTTAGCAATATTTGGTATCGATAGGGCATATAGAACTATTACCACATTAGATCCTGTAGATAAATACACAAGATCCTTTGTTGCAAAAGTTTTATCGACACTTTGGAAAACAATTCAAAATCAAAATACCAATGTATTCTACATTGTAGATAATACTTTTGATAATGATGAAAAATTTAACACAATGGTTGAAATGTTTGAGCTTATGGGTTTCGCTGTAGTGACACCTTATCATAAACAAGAGTGTGTAGTATACGAGGAAGTAGAAACACAGATCAATGGGTATATGGAGAGTTCAAGAATGATTATGTATGTAGAGAAAGATGATAGTGTAAATTATCTAGACAAGATTAAAGAACTTGCAAAAGAATCAGATTATTTGTGTATGTTCCGCTATAAAGCTGTTACAAACTCGCAGATGGAATTGATTGAAAGTAGGTATCAATTTTAGTTAAAAAGTTTGGAAGTTGTAATTCATTTTTATTTACTTTTCTTTATTGTATAGTGAGTAGGGGTGGGGGAGTAAATTACCAAAAAATATGAATACATGTCCTACCTGTGGTCAAGCTGTGCCTGTCTTACCAATAAAAAAGGCGACGACACTCTTAAGAAAGAAGCGGAGCAAACTTCGCAAGGAAACACTGCTAACTACTGATGTAAAGCGGATCTTTGGTATAAAAGAGGAGGAGATACTGGATATTCCTTGTACGATAGTCTTTGGCGAACAGCGCTACGATAAAAAGGATGTAGCCCGTTATATTAAGAGTAAAAAGTATAAGACACAGCGCAGATTATCCCTTTAGTCGTATTTTATGAGTTTACTTTGTGGTACACCTTTTAATAATATTATCAATCATGAATATCGATGTCAAAAATGTCGGAACCTTTATGTGCCATTAGACGCGAATTATCCGTGTCCTAGTTGTAAAAAGCTAAATAACAATATCGATGACGCTCAATTTTTGGAGTATGTACTATGGTTTATGCAGAAAAACAAAACTGACCATGGTAAATTTACTCCCGATATTTTAAATGGTAATGGGTTAGGTAGAAGTATTGAACGATTTGTTTATAGTATTTTTGATAAAATAGAAAACGGAGAGATAGAGTATGAGGTAGACGTATTCGACAAAGACATACAAAATTATTTTGGTGAAAATAGAGAACACACCTGGCAGAATGTTACAGATGTTATCGCTTCTGTACATGCAAGTTATATTAGAGGCTTCGAGTTCAAGAAAAGCAAGGTTACTATAGGTCAAAGATGGAGAAGATTTAAAAAGTTTTGGAAGAATTTAGTACCTTAGGGATAAAATTATATCTATGGGCTTTTTCGGAAAAGAAAAAACAGGTGAAAAAAATAATTCTCTTAATTCTATAGAGAAGCGGTTACTTGAGATTGAAGAAGAAAAACCTAGACGTATAGATAATTTGCAAGAAAATTATTCCGCAAGTTTTGAAGACGAGATGGAGGCTATGGATATTGGATATTTAGACGTTGAGAAAGCGCAATTGCAAACAAAGAGACAATTTATTCTTGATCGTCGGGATAGTTGGAAAAGTAAAATAGTTTGGAATATGCTTGTTCCTATTGTGGTATCCGTTATCACTGCTTATTTTGTAACTCAATGATGGGCGTTGCACAACGTGAAATTGCGTAACGTCGTCGATGTGATAAAGTAAATTTGACTCAATAATTTAAGAATATGAAGAAAGGTATTATAGGTGTCGCAGGAGAATATTTTGTCGCCGCTGAATTATCACAGCGTGGCATAGTTGCAACTTTGACTCTTAAAAATACACCACAGATTGATATATTAGCAACAAACTTGGAAAATGGTAAATTTGTTAATATTCAAGTTAAGACGATGTCATTTACTAATAATATTGGTTGGCGTTTGAGTGCAAAAGATGAGGTGATTTCTTCTATTAAGAATTATTTTTATGTGTTAGTGAACTTGCAGTCTATAGGAAAACTGCCAGAGTACTATATAATTCCACAACAAAAACTAGCAGAACAGCTTTATGAAGATCATCGTGAGTATCTAATTGGAGGAAAAAATAGAAAAGATACAACCATGAGATTATTTGATCCTTATAGACGAGAAAAGAGTAAGATATTTGGTGAGAAGTATAAGAATAATTGGGATATACTGGGTTTACTTCAGAAATAATCATTTTATGTACAGACAAGTATTTTACACCTTAGACAAACTATATAAGGACGCTGATTGGAATAAACATAAAGACAAATTTGTTATTCCGCTCGGGGTTGATTACTCTAATGCAGATTTTAATTTATTTGGTGATTTAGCAAATTATTTTAATGTGACCGTACTTGGTGCGACAGGATCAGGGAAAACTACTTTTTTGAATGGTGCCGTCACTACGTTGCTCCGAATAAAAAAACCCGAAGAATTAAAACTAATTTTAATTGATGGAAAGACAGTTGATTTGGGTGTGTACGAGGGTATTCCACATTTACAATTTCCAATAATACGGGATGCAGACACAGCAAAAGAAGCTTTGCTCTGGTGTGAAAAAGAGATGGAAAGACGTTCAGAGCTTATGGAAAAAGCTCACTTTGTTATGATAGAACAATATAATAACCAAACAGACGAAAAATTGCCAAGAATTTTTATTGGGATTGATGAGTGTTCTGGTATAGTCGTCCACGATGTTGAGTTTTTTACAAATAGTATTGAAAAGATATGTCTAACAGGGAATGCACTTGGGTTCAACGTTATGATAAATACCTCTCGACCAGGACCAGAAGAAGTATACCCCAAGCGTCTGATAAGTTGTTTTAGTCATGTCGTGGCGCTCTCTATGGCATCGAGAGAGAATTCTATGCACGTGTTACATGAGCATGGAGCAGAGGAACTGTTGAATAGTGGAGAAATGCTCTATAAACAGTATAAGTTTGTATATGATCCTGATATGAGACGAATTAGAGTTACTGAGTCAGGTAATCCTTTGAGACACATACAAGGGTATGGAATAACAGATGAAGAAGTGGCTGAAGTTGTAGATAAGTTGAAAAAGGGGGAAGAGGTCAGTGTGGGAGTATAAGAAATAAATTTGAAATATAAATTATGGCAAAAGTATACGGAGGTGAGAGTAAATCTATAATAGATAAAAAAGAAAAAAATCGTTTTCGTATTTTAAGTTTTATTGGTATAACTGTATTTTTGATATTTGTCTATTTTTACTATATTCGATTATTTCTTGTATTATCATGGTGGATTTCACTAATTCTACTACTAGGTTGGATAAGTGTGTTTAAATTATTATTTACTTTACTTGATAAAAGTAGAATTGGTTTTTTTAGTGCATTGAATGGGCTGGATGGTGAGATGATTGTACGTAGAGAATTAGCAAAATTACCAAATGAATATGTTGTATTTCATGGATTGAAGTTACGTGAACCGTATGATGTTGATTTTGTGGTAGTAGGTCCTACAGGTATCTTTGCGATTGATGCAAAGAGTCATAGAGGACGTATGGGGTATGATGGTGAGGAACTTACCAGAGATGGGAATAGACTTGAGAAAAATATTTTATTTCAAACAATGAGTGAGGCTTTGGATGTACACACGTTTCTATTATCTGAATTACAGAGAGAATATTTTGTAAAACCAGTTATTGTCTTCAGTTCTTCATGGGCACGAATATCTTTTGGAAATAATGATAAAAAAGGTGTGTGTGTGATTGGAAAAAAATGGTTGAGAAAAATAATAATTGAGAACGACGCAGAAAAACTATCGCGAGAAGCATTGCATGCAATAGAAGAGGTGTTGAGAAAAAAAGAAAAACGAAATGTACAGGTTGAGAAATAATCATACACCCCTCGAACACATCTCGTACTCAATCTTTTTGAGTACTTTCTGCACTATGCTATAGTAATTCTATAGCATTTTTAATACACTACTATGCCATCAAAAAAATATACCAACTCACTGCCACGCATCACCATTATGTCGATTGGTGGCAGAGGCGCTACGATCCTCGATCGATTGCATGCCATCGGCTCGCCACAGATACAGCTCGTAGCTGTAGGCATGGCACGCTCACTCGAATATGCCACCAAGATTGAGACAAAAATAGAACTTCCCGAAAGTGGTGGAATTCAGTCGGGTGTAGATATTCCTCGCCATGCGAGAGAAAGTGTAGAAGTCTGTGAAGCAGAAATCCGTGCTGTAGTAGCTGGATCAGATATGGTGTTTCTGATAGGGAATATTGCAACAGAATCAAATGTGTATCAGGTTGCCGCAGTTGCCGAGATTATTCGGAGTATGAGTATACTCACTTGTTTTGTGGGCGCGAATGCGTTTCCTTTTCAGGGTATCGCAGCATTGCGGCAGGTGATCGCAGGAGAAAAGATCGTGAGCGATGCAGTGGATGGATTCTTGCTTGTCGATAGTGGAAAGGTGATGGCAATGGGCAGTGCGAGCGAGGGGTTGGTGCAGGTGAATCGAGTGATCGAGCAGATGATTGCGATGATTCTTGATATTGTCTCAACTCATGGAATTATCAATGTGGATTTTGCGGATTTGAAGACTACTATTCGCTCTGCTGGACCACTATTTTTCCACAGTATTGAAGAAGATGAGAATTCAATTGAGCAGATGAAGGACGCAATATTTCTCCATCCCGCGCTTACATTCCCCGCAGTATCAGAACTCACTCGAGTAGTGTATGTGGTCTATGCTGGCGCCGGAGTACTCATGGATACTGTCACTCAGATTGGGAATTATATTGCGTCTCGGGTGGATGCGAGTGCGCGAATTGTGTTTGGGGTAGTGTCTGATGAACAGATGAAAGGGAAAGTGAAGGTAGTTTTGATCGGCGCATAACCGTGTTGTGCCTGAGTATGATGCATATATTCATCAAGTACTTTCAGCACAAAACGTACTATAGGTGTCAATAGATTTTTAGAACCAGGTTTCAAGAAATACATAAGTAGTTTAAATAGAAATCCTATGGCTGCAAATATTGAATTTCGTTGTACCACATGTACCTTTACCTACACATACTTTCTCCGAGGTAAGACTGAAAACATGCTCAAAGATTATACGGGTCACACAACAGGTTTTTGTACAGGATGTGCAAAGGATGTGACGGTGGACGTGCGGGCAGATATTCGATCATGTCCTGAATGCGGAGGACATAAGTTTCTCGCATGGAATGATTTTGAATGTCCCAAGTGTGGAGGTACAATCGAGGAGGATGAGGAATATGATGTGGTAATGTTTTAGTTATATTGTAAGTAAATAACCTATGTCAGAAAAAAATATCGAGAAAAAACTTGATTTGATACTAGAGGAAATCACTTCTCTCAAAAATAGCTTTATCGAACGAGGCTATATTACCGACACAAGAGTTCCACCACTCCATGAAGAAATGTACAAAAAAGCAAAAGAGATAGTTCTGAGAACCAGAAAAGCAAGTACATCATTACTCCAGAGAGAGTTAAAGCTTGGATATGCCAATGCAGCTAGAATCATGGATGAACTTGAACATGAGGGGATTATTGGTCCAGGTGTAGGTGCAAAGCCAAGAGAGATATTATAAAAATACATGAACATCTATTTAGATATCGATGGCGTCTTGATTACCAAAAACGGACAACCTGCTCTCGGTGTGGTTGAATTTTTAACATATCTTACAAAAAATCACACGGTCTACTGGCTCACCACGCACTGTAGAGGAGGGGAAAGCAATGCAGTAGAGTATCTGAAGAATAAACTTCCCAATGAGTGCTTTGAATATATACAGTAGATACAGCAGACAGATTGGAAAACTCTGAAAACCGAAGCAATTGATTTCACACAGGATTTTGTGTGGTACGATGATTATGTTCTGGAAGCTGAAAAAAAGATATTAGTGGATAATAATAAACTTAACTCCTTACGTTTAGTGAAACCAGATACACTTTTTGAATCTATAAGTGGTTAAATAGGGAGAAAATTACTACTATGGAAACCCTCCAGTCAGAGCAGAATTCAAAAGATCAGCTTTTAACTGAAGATCAGTTTATTCAGTATTGTCGTACCGCAGGTGTTTATGATGAGATTGCGTTGCTTAGAAATTTTGACGAAATTTTTTTAAAGGCCTTGCGTAAAGATGGACTTATTAGTCCTATATTTGAACAAAAGAATGAAAGCGGGATTATTGATTATTACAGTAAATTTCAAGTTTTTATTGTTTTAGCTTTAAGGGTTAATATTGTTGATGCTGATGGTAATTTACGAGACCCTCAAAATATAGAATGGCAAATTGAGCGTAAGCAGAGACATTTACGATGGTGTCAGACGGGATTTTTATATCTTGATGTAGCATCCTCGGGTATTTTTAATTGTCTGGAAATCTGTAAGAAGTTTCATCGTTTTTTATTATTTCTTCAGAGTTGCAATTTAACTGACGATCGATATGAGTTGGTAGAGAAGAGACGTATGTATGTTGGTTTACCACCCTTACATTATGACTTCTCATCTCTTACAGAAGAAAGTCTAAACTCTTTTGGTATAACAGTAGAAGATCTAAAGCTTTTAAGAAGCCAGATTGGTTCTGAAGCTCGATACATAGATCCATTAAAGGAGTGGTATCTTTACGTAGAGAAACATCCTCAGACAAAAAAAGATTTGTTGCGTGGAGAGGCTGCCTTTGCACAGCGTTGTTATGAAATTTGCGATATTATCACTTTGGTTCTGGCGAAGATTACAGGTGAAGAACCACGTTCATTGGTTTACTATTTAAAATCCTTGAATAATCCTTCTGCATATCACGATCCGTATGAATATGTACATGGAGTTGATACGTATTCTTTATTGCATGCAATAGAAAAGTTTAGAGAATGGTCTTTTAAACCAGAAAACCAAGAATATGTTACCACTAAAGAAATAAAGAAGGTTGAGGATATTAAATTATCTATAGATGATTATATCGATCGGTATGGTCACAGAACTTGGGCTGGAAATCATTTCCGTATCGAGATTGATCCAGATATTACTGCTGATAAGCTCGATGACAATACTCGTATGTGGTTAGATAAATTTCGTGCCCAAAAATCGACACAGGATCGAGAATTTAATGAACCTGGGGAGATCGCATTTTTAATCCACTCAAGATTATCTGATATACAACGTTCTTTGCGTACAGTATTTAGTGAAATTCAAAATAAATTCCGTGATAGGAGTAATGATATTTGGGAGAGAGAAGAGAGACATGATTTGTGGGGTAGATATTGGCCAGAACTATCAAAGATGGCTCAAAAAGAACGGATAGAGTTTGTTGACAATAAGAGAAAAGAAATTCGTGCACAAATAGAATACTGGGACAAATTGGCCACAGATTTTTATTCTTCAGCTTTTAGATTTTGTGGATTAGCTTTTTGTAAGGTTTGTCACAAAAATCCTATAGAAATCCACGTCGGGCATAATGACAGAAGTTCAACGTCTATATATGAGTCAGTTATATGTGATAGTTGTAAAGCTTCTGCGCCATATATTCATAGAAAAGAGGATTTACCCGCGGGACTTAATTGTTATGGCTGTGGTAAGCTGGTTTATCGCTATGTTCATGACAACCATTTTTTCTCTGAGGAAAAAGTACCTCTCACTAAAGAGGAGATGAAAGAGATTCAAAAAGAGGAGGGGGTGCGAGGTAGTGTAGTGCGTTATCATAAACAAAGCATTGAGGTGCCGTATGGGAAAGTGAATTGCGCAGTAACATGTGGCTTTTGTGGAACAAAAAATGTTTATAATTTAGAATACGGTTGGCGTGAGTGATTCTTGACAGCAGTTCTCCTTTTTAGTACAATGTATTTATTACAATCTAAAAGGTATAACAGCAATGCCTCAGAATCTCTCTAGAGAGATTGCTGGTGGGCCACGAGCTCCACCATGTTGGTTAAATAAAGACCAATTCAGTATCCTTGATAATAAAGGGTTTTGAATTGGTCTCTTTTTTTTCAAAACTTCGTCTATCAAGGCGAAGTTTGTTTGTTTTTGGCACTACTTTCTCTGATTAACTGGAGGGTTATCAGAAGAAAATAGTGCCAAGAGATAACAAACTCTAACCCTCCAGTTATGTCGAAAATAAGTGTTCAGAAAATCCATATCACTAGAAGCTATACCATACCAGAAATAGCTGATCTTTTTGGTGTCAGTCGAAGGACTGTTCAAAGATGGCTCCTTGATGGCTTGGAGCTTGTAGATGAAACATCACGTCCGATTCTGATCATGGGCATAACTCTCAGAAAGTACATAAAGGAAAAGATTCGAAACAAGAAAGCAATGCTTCAGGAAAATGAATTTTACTGTTTCCGTTGTAGGGGAGCAGTTGTTGCAGAATCAGGAAGTGAATCGATTACGAAGACAGGAAGAATTCATCGATCTTGTGGAAAAGAACAAACAATCAAAGTAGGAAAATG
The DNA here is from genome assembly GCA_035438805.1 of Candidatus Magasanikiibacteriota bacterium. Taxonomy (GTDB): domain Bacteria; phylum Patescibacteriota; class Patescibacteriia; order Magasanikbacterales; family UBA922; genus UBA922. The sequence continues at coordinate 11,294 of DAORJA010000003.1, read as the reverse complement.
TCGGTCTTGTGGAGGGGTGGTGAGGCGTTTTCTCAAGTACCAGTAAAAACGATTATATGATTATTCACTTCACCGTCTAAATGTCACATTTAACCCATCTCAATAAATTCATTCAATATGTCAGCTATATTGCACGCCAATGAAATGCTTAAAAGGAAGTTCTGTAAATACTTAGAGGAAGTCAAAGGATTCTCTCGTGCCTCGATTGAATCGTATGAGGGGGCTATTTGGTTGTGGCAGAATTTTACGGAAAATAAATCATTCTTCCTTTTCAAAGCCGATGATGTGACACGATTCAAAGACTGGGTTAAGTCCAAGAAGAAGACTAACCAACAGCAGGTGAGCCTTTCATACTGTTACGACATACTTCGATATCTGAGGGTCTTCTTCGGTTGGGTTGCAGATCAAAAGGGTGGTAGATTAAGAATTAAGCGGACGGACATCGAGTATTTGCGTCTGACCAAAAAGGAAAATCAGATCGTACTTAATCCTAAGAGTATTAGTTGTCCGAGTATGGAGGAGGTGCGAGAGGTGATTGAGGGTATTGATTCAAATACTGAGGTGGGGATGAGAGATAAGGCATTTCTTTCACTTGCATTGCTCACGGGCGCACGAATCAAAGCTTTGTCTACGTTGACCGTTCAGTGTTTTGATGAGAAGAATTTTTCCCTATATCAAGATCCAAAGTTGGGAGTAGAGACAAAGTTTTCAAAGCGAATTGTCTCTGTTCTTCTGCCGCTTTCCTATACAGAGCCGCTTGACTATTTCATTAAATGGGTTAGGTACCTTAAGGAACAAAAGAATTTTGAACCTGGCGATCCACTGTTTCCCGCGACAAAGACTATGCCTGAGGGTGGCAACTTGATTGGGTATCATAGCGACGGTGACGTGAGTAATAGGAAGTGGAATACTACGGGCCCTGCTCGAAAGATTTTTGAAACCAGATTTAATGATGCAGGAATACGGTATTATAATCCGCATTCTTTTAGACACTTACTTGTTCAAGAGATTATGAAGATGCCACTGACAGAGGAAGAGAAAAAAGCAGTGAGTCAGAATTTTGGGCATGAACATGTAGGTACTACGTTTGGATCGTATGGGTACGGAGCGGTGAGTGAAGAACGCCAGTCTGAATTGCTCAAGGGGCTGAATAAGGAAAAGAGTAATACTGATCCAGTTAGTTCGTTGACTGAGAAAGATCTTGCGAATCTCAAGGGTCTTTTGATTCTTATCGAGAAAGCTAAACAATCCTAATGTATTTATGCCTAAGACGTTGCAACAACTACATGATGAATTTCTGACTGAGTGTCAGTATTCTGGTAAGCTTCGTCCTGAGACTATCAGAGGTTATCGGGCGTGCTTCACGTTGTTTGCAAAATTTATGGATCACATTACCATACCAAAGCAGCTCAATCCAACTGTAATGACTGAATTTTTTACCAGACTAGAAAAGCGAGATCGTACGGTAGGGAAGGGTATTGTTAAAAAAGGGGTCAAGAATTCAACGGTTGCTACGTATCGCAATAAGCTCGATAAGTTTTTTAAATGGCTTGTTGCACGCAACCATCTGAAGATCGATCCCTTTCAAGGCATTCCATATCCAAGTGTTCGATATAGCGATCGTAAGTATTTGAAAAAAGAAGATGTTGAGAAGATATTTACTGCTATAGCATTTACCATTGAGTGGCGCGTAACACTTACCAAGCGACGTAATTTGGCAATGTACACTGTATTGCTTAATTGCGGCCTTCGCAAAGGTGAGTTAATAGGATTGAAGTTGCTTGATCTAGACTTTGAGCGTAAGGAAATGAGAGTCCGAGCTGAAACATCAAAATCAAAAATTGATCGCTACGTACCGATGAACTCCAAAGTCATTATTGCACTCCAAGAATATATAGAAGAAAGACGTAGGGGGAAATATACAACTCCATTTTTATGGGTTTCAGATGCAGGGGATAGGAATTTTACAATTGATGGTTTTAAGCATCTGAACGAAAAGGTCAAAGAGTTTTCAGGTGTAAAGTTTAATCCGCACCGTTTTCGACATACGTTTGCAATCAATTTGTTGAACACTGGTTCTGATATTTATAAACTAAAACAACTCTTGGGTCATACTGATATTCGTATGACATGTGCGTATCTTCGTTGTCTGCCTACAAAATCAATGTTGCAGGATGTAGAGAAATTATCCATGAATTCTTTACTCTAAACAGGCTTATGGCAAAATACTACAAACTTTGGTACACTGTAATCATAGTTTTATTCACGCAAGTTTGTTGCAGTATATTCCTTCTTTTGGAGGATTTATTTACGAGCAAAAAACGGCATGGAACAGGTCACAACTTCTCTCAAGTTTTAAACATCTTTTCGCCTACTTTTTCGCTCAATGTAAAAGAAAAAGAGACTAAATGGGTATGGATGTTTGATGGTAAGGACGAGGTCTCCAGTTCAATCCTGGATGACGGCTCAGTTAAAACATCGCTAAACAAAGCGGTGTTTTTTGTACCCTTTAACATAGTTTAGTGCTTGGTGAGGTAAAACTATGAATTTTATATGACCCATGTTACTATTAGCTTATTCAAAAATTCATAATTTGTATATGTCAGAAGCATTTGAACGCAGTGGAGTTCCTCAAGAAGAGATCGGTAAGGAGCAGCAAACTCAGAATAATGAAGGTCAGGAGGAAGTGGATATACAAAAAGAGTATGTCTCTAATTTGAGAAAAGTCGAAAAAATGGATGAAAAAATTAGCGAGGCATTAGTTGGAGTAAAAGAGGAGGATGAAAAAATGCGGAAACTGAGGGAATCTATGGGTTTGCCGTCTGAAGACACAAAAAATACAAGCACTGAAGAATATGTAGAAACGCTGGAACAGCAAAGAGAGTATCTTGATAAAGAAATAAGTGGTCAAGAGCAAGAGATTCTCCAGGTTCCGAGTAGTGAGGGACGTAACCCGAGTACGCTTGAGAAGAGAATGGATATTGTGGATAGTAGTATTGAAGGTTTGGAGAAAGAGGCACGTGAGAAATTTGTACAAGAATTTATTACTTCTTCTGTTACAGAAATCACAGATCACTTTAGAACTTTTTTAGATCAGAGTCAGAATAAAGAAGCTGCTGAATTTCTTATACAGCAAAAACTTACTTTTTCCATTCAGCAGCGTGCAGAAGATTATATCGAGAATGGCGGGGAGCCTGATTTTGGTTTTGAGGCAGAAATATCAGGACAGGAGTTTGATGATGCTGAGAAAGGCGATGTCATGTATATTACTGAATTTAATGTAACCTTTAACCAACTTAGTTCTGTGTCTGAAAGTGAAAAATTTCAGCCTAAGCAAGAGTTAATTGATGAACATACACAGCAACAGATGGATCAAGCGGAGGAAAATGGAGAGTTGGAAAAAATAGAAAAAGAAGCTGCATAACTTTAGAACGAGTTACTATTTTCAATAATCTCATTCCTAATGTCATTCACTAATTGGCTCGATTATTAACATACTTCGACCTGTAGTATTATGTATTTCTTAATATCAAATACTGTGCTACTGTTTACTATATAGTTAATTAATGTAATTAGTATACATATGAGCTACACAGATCTTGCATCGAAAGAAACGATTGAAAAAACAATTGCAGCCCTGAAAGCGCGAAATGTTGAAGCTTTATTTGTCGAAACCAAAGAAGAAGCTTTTGAAAAAATAAAAGAACTGGTACCTCCCGGAGCTTCGGTGAATAATGGTTCATCTCGCACACTTGAACAGATTGGTATGGTTGCGTATTTGAAAGGCACTGAACATGGATGGAATAATCTTCATTCTGCAATTGTTGCAGAAACAGATACCGAAAAACAAGCTGAGCTCCGAAAAAAAGCTTTATTTTCTGATTTTTATTTGGGTAGTTTACATGCGTTATCTGAGACGGGTGAGATGGTTATCGCTTCAGCGAGTGGTAGTCAGCTTCCTCATTTGGTCTTTACCTCAAAAAATGTTATTTTGGTTGCAGGAGTCCAAAAAATTACTTCTTCATTAGAAACTGCTATTCAGCGTTTACGCGAGCATGTATTTCCTCTTGAAGATGAACGCATGAAATCAGTAGGTATGGGTGGCAGCGTGATATCAAAAATTTTGATTCTCGAGCATGAGCCTGCATTCATGGGTCGAAGTTTTAAAGTCATCTTGGTTAATGAAAAATTAGGATTTTAATTTAACCATCTATTTCCACACGAACAACCCTATACAGGGTTGTTTAATTTTTTTAACTAATGATTATGATTTATTATTTTTTATTTTTGAATTTTGACTATTGACTTTTTTATAAAAATACGCTATCTTCTGTTGTCATCCTTAATTTCACATGAGGGTGCATAAAGGGGGTGTATGGCAAGCACTGAACATCGTAAAAATATGATGATTCGGTGGATCAATCAATTAAAAAAAGAACATGTGGGAAGGCAGGTGACGCGGGATATCTTTCTCGTGCCAGGATTCCGTCCAGCGTGTTTTAATGATGATCCAAAAAAGTGGGCAGGAGAGGCATTCGCACTCTGTCTACAAAAGAAAATCATGCTGCCCGTGGATGAGAAACGGGGGACGTGGAAATTCTTTAATATCCACGAAATACCGGATCTCGAGATCACGAATGCGGCAGATACTCCACCAGCTGTTCCAGTGGTGGATGGTTCTCAGGAAGCTCCTGTCGACCATGAGCATGAACACACAGAAGAGTGTGAGGAAAACGATATGAGAGCTGAAGATACTCAACGGCAGACGTCTGAGCCAATGACCGAGGAGCGCTTCAGAAAGCTCCCAGGTGTGTCCAAGATGATGTTCCAGATCCTGAAGAGCATCTACACCCTCGTCGGGAGTGCTGTGTTCCGATACAGCCAGCTTCGTCCGAGCCAGCACTGCTACAAGAACGACCAGAAGGACGAGGGTGCTTTTAAGCAGATGATCGTAAAAGCTCGTAGTCTCGGTATCATTGTCGGCACTGATGAGCATGGCAATGTGTATGAAGGACCTCGTGGTCTCGGCTACGGCAAGTTCGTTCCTGGCATGACGCCCGTGGACTGGTGTGTTAGCGTGGGTATCTCTGAAGCTGCGAAGGGTGTTCCGCCGCCAGCTCCTTCTGAGGTGATACCAGCACCTCCTGAAGCACTCAACTCGCCGACATCTGCTGAAGCTACTGTTCCAGAAGTTCAGCTTCCAATGGTCATGTCGGACGGGAAAATCGATAGCGACTTCGAGCTCGAGAATGAGCGACTGAAGCTCGAGAATGAGCGACTGAAGGGACAGGTCGTCGCGTACAAGAAGGTCATCGGACAGTTCATTAGACAGCTTCGTGGGGGTGGCACGTAAGTATGTAAGGAGGATTAGGCTGATTGAAAAATCGGCCGTATCCCAAAAAGCATCAGATACATCTGGTGTTTTTTGTTTGAAAACATACTATGCTATACTTTCCTCATAATTTAGTAACTTCATCTATATGACTCACTATATTCTTCCGGTGCTTGTGTGCATGGTTTTTGCTCAAGCTCTTGGAATGTTATGGTATTCTAAATTTTTGTTTGGGACGGTGTGGAGAAAAGCATCAGGTATTACTCCAGAGCAAATGGAAAAAGGCAAGAAGAATATGGTGCCCTTTATGGTAATTGCAGCACTTGGTGCTGCAATTGGCGCTATCGTGCTTTTGTTTACTATTCGATGGTTTGGAGAATTCAGTATTCTTGGAGGGGCACATGTGGGCATCCTTGTATGGTTTGGGTATGTCATGGTTACTCAGCTCGATAGTGTACTTTGGGATGGAAAGTCATTCAGGTATTTTTTTATCAATACAGCATACTCATTGGTGAAATTTGCGGGGATGGGAATGATTCTCGGAGCATGGCTTGGCTAGACTATACTAAGACCTGTACTTGACATATACCTGGTAATCCTGTATTATTTTGATACTTCATTTTTAGTTCCTGTATTATGGCTTCCAAGTCAAAAGAACGACAAAATAAGATCAAACTCTCATGTACTGAGTGTAAGACGGTGACGTATTTCAAAAACAAGAACAAAGCAATCAAACAACGTCTTGAAATCTCAAAGTTTTGCAAACACTGCAAGAAACACACCATGCATAAAGAGACCAAATAAGATCTTACTCAAAAACAGCCCTACCTTAGGCGCTGTTTTGAATTATTAAATTAATATGAAATATTTTTTCGAATTACTGTATAAAAGTTTTACTAATCCAATTTGGTTTGCAGCACAATCAAAACAGTCAAAAAAGTCTACGTGGTTTTTTGTATTGACCGTTTTTATGTTAGCCCTTGGCGCAGCATTTTTTGTTACTTTTAGAGCAATTCCTGGCATGGTAGCAGGAGTGCAAGGAATGGTTGAAAAAGAAGTACCAGATTTTCATGCAACGGTTACTGATCATGTGCTTTCTGTCACAGGAGTAGAACAGCCATATGTTCGTACATTTGAAACAGAAGAAGAGGGAACATTGGTTGTCGTTGTTGATACTGTGTCTACAAGCACACTCACGGTAGAAGAATTTGTAAGTTCTTCAGATAAAGGAATTCTGGTTACCAAGGATCATATTCTTTCAAACACTGCAGACATTTTTGGAAGCACGAAGGAAGATTTTTCTGATGTGCCTAATGTTTCTTTTTCACGTGCTGATGCAATTAATACACTTCAGAATTTGGTGGGCGCATGGAGACCGATGCTTGTCGTGGTTATACTTGCGATTGTGTTCCTCGTATGGGGACTTGGGCTCTTGGCATATCTCCTCATCTGCTCGTCACTCATGTATCTCGTCTACACTCGCACTACCAAGCAGCCTGTAAGTGAACGCTATACCTGGAAAGAGGTATTTACGCTTTCAGTGTTCGCTTTTGCACTTCCTAAGCTTGCTATGACTGCGCTTTCATTAGGATTTTTTTTCTCTGTCCCATATATCGTGACGCTTGCAATGGTTGTTGCAGTCTTCCGAGCGCTTAGTGTGAAAAAAACTTCACTTGAACAAGAGAATGGTTCAGGCATGAAGAATCTCTAAAGTTTTCCACACTTGATCAACTCGTTTAATTCATATATACTACGTATTCGAGTGCTTTTTTACGCTCGACTATTTTATTACTGTTGTGATGCTATGATTACACTATACGGATCTGCGAATTCAAGCGCGGGTAAATGCATTTGGTTATTGGAAGAATTGAATGTTCCTTATGAACAAAAGGAATTAAATATGAAGATGAAGGAACAGAAATCTGAATGGTTTTTGAAATTAAACCCTAATGGAAAAGTTCCAGTATTGGTTGATGAAGAATTTGTACTCTGGGAATCTTTTGCAATCAATCAGTATTTGGCGGAAAAATACAGACCTGAACTGCTTGGCAGAACTCTTGAAGAGAAAGCGCGTGTTGCACAGTGGACATGGTGGGGAGCGCTTCATCCTCAGCAGTACTTTGAAACCATTTTGCTTTTTGTCATGTATTCAGTAGGAACTCAGGCAGAAGCGATCAAAGCAGGTGAAGATGTAAAACCGTACCTCAAAACGCTTGAAGCTCATATTGCAGATAAAGATTATATTGCTGGAAAAGAGTTCACGCTTGCAGACATTAGTATTGGTTCGATCATTAATCTTGGATTTGGATTGAACTATGACTTTAGCGAGTATCCTTCAATCACTGCGTGGATGGGACGATTGAAAACTAGACCTGCGATGATCTCTCTTCTTGCAAAGTTAGGACGATAATTTCAATTTAATACAAATAAAGGGGCGATAAAACTCGCTCCTTTATGTTTATATACATATATTACTTTTTTAGCTTGAACAGCTGTCTTTATGTAGTGTGTGATCTAAACAACCCTTTTTACTTGACATTCTTATAATTTTCTTGTATATTATCGACATATTTTCGCCTTGAGCGTTTCAGCTCGGGGCGTTTTAAATAACCTATGGAAATTCGAAATATTGCAATTATCGCGCACGTAGACCACGGCAAAACTACTTTGACCGACGCTTTGCTTCGCGAGTGCGGGATGATTACTGAGGAAGGACAAACAATGGACTCAAACACTCTTGAAAAAGAGCGTGGTATTACCATTTATGCAAAAAATACTTCGTTGTTTTACAAAGGAACTAAGGTAAACATCGTAGATACTCCAGGTCACGCTGACTTCGGTTCTGAAGTAGAGCGCGTGCTCCGATCGATTGATTCAGTGTTGCTTATTGTAGACGCTCAGGAAGGTCCGATGCCTCAGACCAAATTTGTATTGAAAAAATCTCTTGAAATTGGATTAAAGCCTATTGTTGTTCTCAACAAAATTGATAAACCAGCTGCGCGACCTCAGGAGGCTCATGATATGGTGCTTGAATTGTTCATGGATCTTGGAGCAAATGATGAGCAGCTCAATTTCACGACCGTATATGCAATTGGTAAACTTGGTGTTGCAAAAAAGAATTTGACTGATGAAGCAAAAAATCTTGAACCATTACTCGACACTATTCTCGAAAAAGTCCCAGCTGCTCCTCATGATATTGAAAAACCGCTTCGCATGCAGCCATTCAACCTTGCGTATGATAACTATCTTGGTCGTCTTGCTGTCGGACGTATTTACGAAGGTGTAGTGAAACAGGGTGATAAAGTATTTATCAAAAATGAAGATGGAACCACTCGAACAGGAAACATTACTAAAATTCAGAATTTTAAAGGATTTGCTCGTGAAGAAGTTCCAACTGCTGAGGCAGGGGACATCGTGATGATTGCGGGAATTCCCGATATTTACATTGGTGAAACTATTTGTGCTTCAGCTGATCAGGAAGCATTACCTGCAATCAAGGTTGATGATCCAACAATTTCCATGGATATTCTTGTAAACAATTCTCCATTTGCTGGAAAAGAAGGAACGTATGTAACCAGCAGACAAATTCGTGAACGACTTGAAAAAGAACTCGAAGTAAACGTAGGTCTTCATGTTGAATTTGGTAGTGGAGATCGCTTTACGGTTTTTGGACGAGGAGAAATGCATATTGCAATCTTGCTTGAAAATATGCGTCGTGAAGGATTTGAACTTCAGGTTTCTCAGCCAAAAGTAATTATTAAAGAAGAAAATGGAGAAAAAGTAGAACCATTTGAAGAAGTAACGATTGATGTACCAGATGCGTACGTCGGAACCATTATTGAAAAAATGAGTAAACGAAAAGGAAACATGACGAATATGATGCCTGAAGGTGGACATACTCGTATTATTTTTGAAATTCCTACTCGTGGACTTCTTGGATATCGTGGAGAGTTTGTGATGGATACTCGTGGAGAAGGAATCATGGCGTCACGTGTGACTGGATTCCGTCCTCATGTAGGTGTCATTGAAAAGAGAGAAGTGGGAAGTATGGTTTCTATGCTTACTGGAAAAGCACTTGGATACGCTCTCTGGAATCTCCAGGATCGTGGTACACTCTATATTGGACCAAACATTGAAATTTACGAAGGAATGGTAATTGGAAATGTATCCAAAGGTCAGGATATGGCGGTGAATGCGATCAAAGGTAAAAAACTTACCAACATGCGTGCGAGTGGATCAGACGACGCAATTATTCTTACTCCTCCATTTGAAATCACGCTTGAGCGTGGTATGGAAATGATGAGTGATGATGAATACCTTGAAATTACTCCACAAAGCATCAGACTTCGAAAGAAATTTTTGACAGAAGTGGATCGAAATAGAGCTAAACGTAGTAATTAATAGATAGTATTATTGATACCTGCCACAAGGCAGGTATCGTGCTATCAATATTGAAAATATTCCGCGGGTACGCTATAGTATTGCGGTATATATGGGCGCGTGGTGAAATGGTATCACTAAGGTCTCCAAAACCTTCGTCGTAGGTTCGATTCCTACCGCGCCTGCTGATTTATACAAAAAATCACCATACACTGGTGATTTTTTGTTGCTCGCCGACCGGTGTCCTGCGAGCAGGATACTATTTCGTCGGCGGTGGTCTAGCGCGTGTTTCCACGGCTTCTCCTAGGGTTGTTGTCTCAGAGGTCGATGACCTCGACGTACTCGGGGACACCGCTCTGGGAGCGGGGATTGAACTCGGTCTGTTCGAAGGTTCTAAAGTGGATACCGCTCGGTGCGGTTCCACACTCGTGGTACAGGTTGTCAGTGGTCATGACGATGAGATCGTCTTTGCTTCCGAAGCCGATCTTCGTGGCAGCGTCGTAGGCCTCGAATTTCGTCAGCGGCCAATGCTTGCGGACGTATGCTTCGAGCAAACCGGCTTTGTGACCATCACTTCCCGCGATGATCTTCATGGTGACTGTGCCCTTGGTTCGGACTGTGACGAGTCCATTGATTTTTGCCATGCTTTCCTCCTGTTGCATCTGGCCGAATACGTATATCAAAATACATTGAGTTTGTCAACTGTATTGACAAACTACCTTCTTTCTGCTATACTCGCATTTCATTCATTACTGAAGGGATTTACCCTTCATAGACTCGAATCTTCTTGTTCCATAGTTGTAGTGGCCCAGTAGACATCGGGTCACTATATTTATTTTATGGAACACACACCACAAACTTCAGGTTTTGATAACCTCGGACTTGCTCCGAAAATCGTCGACATATTGATACGAAACAAGTACACCCAGCCGACTCCGATCCAAGCGAAGTCTATTCCTGTTGCACTCGAAGGAAAAGATATGGTCGGAATTGCTCAGACCGGTACGGGAAAAACCCTTGCCTTTGGATTGCCTATGATCCAGCGCTTGTCACAGCTGAAAGCTCAAGGACTTGTACTTGTACCTACTCGTGAACTTGCGCTCCAGGTAGAAGAAACACTTCGAAAAATCGGCAATAGTTTTGGTCTCAAAACCGCGGTAGTTATCGGAGGAGCATCAATGCACATGCAAATTAATGAGCTTCGTCGTAAACCACACATTATTGTGGCAACCCCAGGACGACTAGCTGATCATCTCGAACAAAAAACAGTAACACTTGATCAGATCAAGGTTGTCGTTCTTGATGAAGCTGATCGCATGTTTGATATTGGATTTGCGCCACAAATCAAGCGAATCTTGTCGCTTACTCCAAAAGATCGTCAGACGCTTCTTTTTTCTGCAACTATGCCTGCTGAGATTGCAAAAATGGCATCACAGCACATGAAGTTGCCACTTCGAATCGAAGTTGCGCCTCAAGGAACCAGTTCAGCAAATGTTGAACAAGAAATTTTTATTATCAGCAAAGAACAAAAATTACAATTACTTCAGAAATTATTGAGCGATAACAAAGGAACAGTGCTCGT
>DAORJA010000002.1:0-41994 GCA_035438805.1 Candidatus Magasanikiibacteriota bacterium | reverse complement strand
CTACTGGATAAAATGTTTTGGTATTAATGGCTCCTTTTCCATCAATTGGTTCACCTATCGCATTTACCACACGGCCAATGAGAGCATCATCTACTGGAATTGACATAATGCGGCCCGTGCGTTTTACCGTGTCGCCTTCTTTGATATGTTGATATGAACCCAAGATTACTGCACCAACAGTTTCTTCTTGAAGGTTCAAGGCAATACCAAATGTATTACCTGGGAATTCCAACATTTCCTGGGCCTGACATTTCTCAAGCCCACTCATGCGTGCGATTCCATCTCCAATCTCAATAACCGTACCCACTTCTTCTACTTGGACTTCTTTTTTGAATGATTCGATATTTTTCTTCAGTGATGCAATCACTTGATCGGTATATGCCATATAACTTATGTGAGAATTATAGTTGTTGTTTTAATTTTTCCAATTGCCCTTTGATACTTCCATCGAGAATCTCATTTTCTGTTTTAATCATGATTCCTCCCAGCAGTTTTGGATCAATCGTCACCGTCGCCTCTACCTTTTCTCCAAAATGCTTACTAATTTCTTTTATTGCGCTTTCTGTCAACTTTCTTGCGCTCACGATCTCAATCATTTTTATTCCTTGAGCTTCTTTTGCGTATCTTTCGTATTCCTTCATGATCCGATCTGCTTTTGAAAGCATTTGCTTACTCTGTAAAAACAATAGGAAATTTTTAATTACACTCTCAAGCTCAAGGCCTTTGAGTCCTTTAGTACTTTCAAATAAAATTTTTCCGTATTGTCGGGTAAGCAATTTTGCCATACTTATTTGATTGTTTTCAAAATATCTTCAACAAATTTCTGGTCTTTTTTATCATCCATTTTTTCACCCAATACTTTTTCCATTGCAGTGACTACAATCTCTACCGTTTCTTTTCGGAGGCTTGCCTGCATTTCTGTTTTTTCAATTTCAATATTTTTCTTTGCTTGAAGTACGAGTGCTTCTACTTCATCTTTTGTTTTCTGCTTCATATTCTCCTGTACCCGTGTAGCTTCTTCTTGAGCTCCAGCAATAATTGCGTTTGCTTCTTTCTTTGCACTCTCTAATTTTTCCTGAAATGTTACCTCACTCATTTTGAGATTGGTTTCAATTTCTTTTGCTCGATCAAGGCTTTCATCAATAATGTTTTTTCGCTCTTCCATTTTTTTGGTTAGTGGCTTCAAAATCAAGAACCACACGACTGCCGCAACAAGCGCAAAATTAATTAGTTGGAATATAAACAATGGACCATTAATACCAAGACTCGCAAGAACTCCACCATCTGTTGTTGCTGTTTCATGGCCGACTTCTGCCGCTGTACGTTCTTCTGCCATAATTTCGGTAACCTGAACTTCAGCATAGTCTGCTTGTGTTAATGTTTGGTCTTCTCCATTATGTACTAAATGCATAATAAATTCGAGTTACTCCGCCCAAGGCGGACCCGCTTTGCGGGAAATAAATCAATGTAGTATCCCTGAAGATTACTCTCCAAGGATACTGATCGAACTATTTGAGGGTGAATACAACTACGAGTGCGTAGATCGCGATCGCTTCAGCAAACGCAGCACCAAGCAACATAGGAACGAATAATTTTCCAGCTCCTTCTGGATTTCGTCCAATTGATTCCATTGCTTTTGAAACAATTTTACCAATTGCAAGCGCTGGGATCATACCACCGATTGCGATAGTGAATGCTTTTGCCATCACTACAATTGACTCATGAGTTAAACCTTCCATATATGTGTCCTTCCTGAGATACCGTGTACCGGCGAGTGGGAAAATGTTTGGTTTTTATACTCGCGGATTAGTGCCTCACTTAAAGAATAATATCACAGAAGAATAATTCTTCTGTGAAGACTACCCTCTAGTGGTGTCCCTCTTCTGCACCGTGTGGAGCAGATGATGCTACAGTCATATATACAAGCGTCAGCATCGCAAATACTGCAGCCTGGATAAGACCAACCAATAATTCAAGCAACATGAATGGAGTTGGTACGAGCGCTGCAACAAGCGCTGACATTACTGAAATCAATACTTCACCTGCAAAAATGTTTCCAAATAAACGAAGTGAGAGAGACAATATTTTTGCCATTTCACTCACGATTTCGAGTAATCCTACAGCGAACTCAATCAACGCTGAGAATATTGCCATTGGACCTTTCTTGATGCTTCGAATTACATTACCGAATTGTACGAATTTTCCTAGGTGTGTGAACACTCCAATACTGATAAACGCAAATACGTGTGAAGCTATAACTGACACGAGAGCCATGACAACGGTGAGATTCAAATCTGTGTTCGCTGGACGAAGTAGCATGTTGTGTCCTACTGTAATACTTCCTGTTCCTGGAAGAAGGCCCAACCAATTTGATAGTAAAATAAAAAAGAAGATCGTTCCGACAATTGGCAAAAAGCGAATAGTCTTTTTTCGATCTCCAGTTACTTGGTCAAAATATGGGAGCAAGAGTTCTAAAATATATTCAAATCCATTTTGGAATTTTCCTGGTCGCATGGCAATTTTGCGCTTGATCGCAATTCCCATGATGAGAAAAATTATCAGTGCAATCCACACATTCACAATAGTATTGGTAACCGGAACCGGTCCCACATGGAACAATACTTCTGGTGCTAATCCTGGAATGTGAATTTCAGCCATATCTTATTTATTTTCAGTCTTACTTTTTTCTATTGCTTGATATTTCGCGTTGTATTCCTTTGCTTTCGTATAAATCATTCTTCCTGAGATAAGTGCTGCAAGTACAAACCCACTTATCGTAAACCACGGTTCGTGACCATACTTCCCTTCGAGCCATTGCCCTATAAGAACGAAGGCAACAACAGGAATCGCAATAGTTGCCCCAAAGTCCCCGATGATTGCTAGCCCCAGCATTATATACTCTCGATCAGTCGATTTTTTAGGGTTTGGGGTTTCCATAGAAAGCGACCTCAAGTGTAGAGGAAATTTGGCAATTTGTCAATATAATTTTGTGTTTATCCCCAAAAACTAAGCTATCACCTAGCATAGAGCATTTCCTCACCAATCTAACACCCCACTATACTACTCTTTTTTTACTCTGTTTTAACAAAAAAGAGCTTTGTTCTAGCTCTTAAAACACGTTTTAGTCTATAAAGAAAATCGGTACTGATAATTTCTTTATATCTTCCAAACGAAAATCGAGCACTTTTCTTCCGACGAATATCGTTGTTACATTGCTCCTTTGTCTCGATATTTCATCTATATTGTCCTGCAAAAATCCTTTACGACTAATGTACTCAAAATCAATATCGGACTCTCCCACAGCTGAACGTTTTTCATTAATCTGCTTGAATGCTACCTCCGCTTGTTCCCCAATATCTTTTGCGAGTTCTTCTGTATACTTATCTTCCAGGCAATGCAATAATACAACACTATGGATATGATGTTTACTTGCCCATTCAGCTACTCTTGGTAGACGATCCATAAATGAATATCCACGAGAGCCTAGCACTACAAATGGAGATATCCTGCTTAAATGTAACGCTTTTTTATCAGAGATAGGCGTTGCTACTTTTAAATATTTAGCTACCCATGGTGTAAGCGGAGGTTCAATAATAAGTGTTGCAAGGATAACCCACATTCCAATAGGAACCAGACCATCAAGACCAGAAATACCGCTGCTTACTACGGTCACGAGCAGTACTGCAGGAATTGCTCCAGTTTCTCGAACAAATGAAATAAAAAATAGCTCTCGAATATTAAATCGTTCCTTGCCGAAGAATGAAAAAGGCCCAAGGGCAATTAAAACTGAAATTGGGCGAATAACAAACATAAAGAGTACGGCTGCAAGTATACCAATTCCCGCATACTGAATAAGACTATCAACATCAACAAGCGCACCAAGTAGAATAAATATTGTTGGCTTAAAAAAACCTTCAATCGTGTGGTTGAAAAATCTCTCAGTATGATGTAAATGCTTACTCATCACAAATAATAATCCAGCAACAAAAGCTGCTAAATACCCGCTTCCGCCGAACGCTACAGCAAGTGTGAAAATTGCAATTGGTACAAAGAGAAAATATGCAGCATGCGCTTCGGATTCTTCTCCACCGTTTTTGGTAAATTTTGAAAGAAAATTTAGTAGTAAATAACCAATACCTCCAAAAATAACTCCGAATAGTATCTCTTCAAACAATATATGCCCTACTTCTCGAGTAAATAATCCTGTATAACTAGCACTAATTGATGCGAGGCTGTTGTGAGCCAATATACCAATAAATGCAAGAGTAAGTAGGGTTCCAGTTACATCAGTAACTGCGCTTTCAGAAATAATCAGATCTTTGGTAGCACGTTTTTGAAAACGAAGACGTCTAAGTACGGGAATTATTGCAGCCGGATCCGTAGACGCTAGAATAGCACCGAGCAACACCGCCACAGAGATGGGTACTGTGATTCCGACAAGATTTCCAATTGCATGTACACCAAATGAAAATACCACTGCCGTAAAGAGGAGTCCAAGAAAAGAAAGCGAGAGAATTTTCCAGATTATTTTTTTGAAATTTTCAAAAGGAGTTTCGAGTCCACCACTAAATAATATCAATGTTGCTCCTGCACCCACAATTACATTAAGTAAACTTTTTTCACCAACAATTCCCCCAAGCAAAGGTTGTGCTGCGATTCCAAAAAAGATAGCAACAACAAATGAAGGAAAAACTGTTTTTACTGAAAGATGATAAATAACAAAACTCAAAATACACAAAACCGATATGCTAAAAAAAGCTATAAGCAGATGCTCATCTGAACTCTGGTGAAACAGCGCGAAAAACTCTTCAGAAAATCGTGAAATTACTATAGTTCCGACCAGTGCACCAAGCAGAATCAAATAAGCTGATAGTATTTTTTTCATATTTTTTTGTTTTTCAATAAAAAAAGACCAAAGCATTATACGCTTCAATTCATTTTATTTCAAGTGTTTATAACTTTATATTAAAAATCCCCACCGCTGGGGATTTTATTCTTATCCATTTTCTTTAAGCTATTTTTTTCTTCTCAGCCATTTTCATTTCACGTATTGAAAGAATAAGGAATGTTCCCCCAATTACAATCGTATTTACTGGTGCGAGCCATGTAGGAACATGTACATGGAATGCTTCAAGTGCCATAATAGTCCCGAGTACTCCAATTGAATACATCGCTCCATTTTTTAAGTATGCGTATTTTGAAATCAAGTTGATTCCTTTTATCGTAAATTCACGAACAACGAAAGCTCCAATTCCATTTCCAATAAGGATCAATGGCACTGACATGGTGAAAGCAAACGCTCCAATCACACCATCGATTGAGAATGATGCATCGAGAATTTCAAGATAGAGAATTTTACTCCACGCACTCATATTAGATGAGCCACTCATCAATTGTTTTTCTTTTTCCTCAGCATTGCGCTTGAACCCATCGGTCAAGAAGTACGCAGTGGTACCAACTGCCGTTGCCAAAGCAAGTGCTGGATTCGTTTTCAGGGCAAGCCAGATCACGGTGGTAAAGAGTAATGATGAAATGAAGTAAAACCAGATGCCTTGTTTATGGATAAAATGTTCCACAAGAAATGCATACTTTTTTTCTTCCAAAAACAACCAGCCAAGGAATACCATGATCAAATACATTCCACCACCGAGAAGCAGAAGTGGTCGAGATTCATCAAGCGCGTCTCCAATACCCCCTTCTGAAAATGCGACATGCCACACTTCTCCCAATCCCATTGCCGGGTTTGCAATCCAGATGATAATAAAAGGCAAAAGCCCACGCACTACTACTACTGCAAGCAAAAGGCCCCATACCAAAAATATCTTTCGATACTTGTCTGGCAGAGTTTTCAATACATGCGCGTTTACAATGGCGTTATCGATTGAACTGATCACTTCAAACACGACCAGACCGAGAATTACTAATAGTGCGTGAATCATACTTTAATTAGCTAATTTAATTCGTGTGAATAAGTGTAGTGTGTTTTGGTTAATCTGACTAGTCATCTCATCAATTGTTTTTCCACGTACTGCTGCAAACTTCTTAATCACTTCTTCAACCATCCATGGCTCACACTGTTCACCTCGATATGCTTGCGGCGCAAGAAAAGGCGCATCAGTCTCAACCAATATTCGATCAAGAGGAATATTGGCTACTACTTTCTCAAGCTCAAGCTGAGGCTCTGGATTGGTCTTTTTTGCGGGAAAGGTAACAACGCCAGTAAACCCGAGATTAAACCCAAGCTCCAGATATTTTTCTGCCTGAGCCCAATTCCCTGTGTAGCAGTGCACCACACCACGAATGAGCGATCCTTTTTCTTTTTTAATTTGCTGAAGAAGGTCAATCATTTCATCATGCGCATCACGAACATGCATGACAAGCGGCAATCCAGATTCTTCGGCTACGTCATAATGTTTTCGAAATACGTCACTCTGTGCTGCAAGAATGTCTTTCTCTGATTGATCTTTTGGAATATGAAATCGATCAAGTCCTGTTTCCCCTACTGCAATCACCCTAGGATTTTTCGCAAGCTCACGATAGAATTCAGGATTAAAATCTTCACCGCGCGACGTAAAATTCGTTGTTTCCTCATACACATCTACTTCATGAATATGAATCGGATGAAGTCCGATCGTGGCATACATCCAGTCATACTTCTCTGCCATGTCGACTCCTTTTTTACTAGTACTTTCTTGCGTACCAACCAAATTCAAAATCATGTTCTTTTCTTTTGCACGTGCGATAACTTCATCACGATTGTTTTCAAATGCTTTGAAGTGAATATGGCAATGAGTATCGATCATCATAGTGAACTTTCTATTTTATCTACCGTTGTTTCAAGTGCTTTCAAAGCTTCAGGAAACAATGGTATGAGAATTGAAGCGAATGCAATTACTGAAGGCGCAAACGTAGACGAAAGTATTGAATCCATCACGCGGTCACCCAATGGAAATTTGTCGATAAAATAAAGTACGAGTCCAACGGTCAGAATTCCTTCAGCCGCGCCAACAATCATGCCCAAAAAACGGTTTAATACTTGTTTGAATGGAATCGGAATAATCATTCCCCCCACTTTACCAATAAGCCAAAATGCTGCACCAATTGCACGAGTGATAATAAAAAATATTGCGATAAACATAACTACTCGTGATACATTCTCACCCCAGCCAACTGTATTCATGAGCCATTGCGCCCCACCCTCATAATATCTACTTGCAATGTACGCTCCCACTACGGTGCCGAACAATGATCCGATGGTATGAAGCAGTCCAAGCCACAGCCCCATAAGAGCAAATATGGCAACAGTTATAATGATTATGATGTCGAGGAAATTCATAATTTACTAAGGAAATGTAAAAAAAGATTATTTAGGTTGATTATTGGATTTTCTGTTTTTAATAATCCACAATATATTTCCAACAAACCAAAATAAAAATACATAAAATATCACCGAAGGGAGCGCTATAACCCACAGTGCAGGGTCAATGACAGCATTTGAAGTGACGACAAATGGCAGCCACGAGCCAATAGCAAAGTACGAAATAAGCCATATAACGCTTATGAGACCAACGAAGATTCGCCAAAAAAAGAAAAGAGGGGTATCGGGAAGGTATCCCATCACATGGTTCAGTATAAATAGTATTAATGAAATAGACATGCCAAATGCTAATCCACTAAGAGCATATTTAATTTGTAGTTTTTTTGGAGGAAAAGTTAATTTCACACTTTATTCTTATTATTTTTAACCACCCACAGTATACTCCCGAATATAAAAAAAGTAATTGCAAAGAATAATGCTGGAGCAAAAAGCAAACATAAGAAACTCGGATTTGCAGTGCAGATTTTTCCAATCGTTATCGTGGGTAAATACATAAATATGTAAGTCATGAACGTACCTAGATAGCACAAAAACATGCTATCGTTTGCAAAGCACATATTTAGCAACAAAATAACCAATAATCCTCCAATGACACCCACTCCAGCGCCAATTATTGCAAGTCGAACTTGAAATTTTTTAGGAGGAAAAATCATATTATTCTTTTTCTAGCCTTGGAAACACTGGGTCGCCTTTTTTAATTTTTTGTCCTGCTTCTAGATTCCCCCACTTCGTAATTTCAGATAATACAAGTTTACCAGACTCTACTCCAAGTGAAACAAGAATTTTTTCTGCAGCAGATGGAATTAGTGGAAGTAATGAAACTCCAAGATGGAATAGACCTTCTGAAATTTGATACAAGTGACCAGTAATATCCTCGCCTGCTTTTGCTTTTTCCCACGGTTTGTATGAAGAAATAGCAGTATCGATTTGAGTCGTCAGTTTATTAATATGTTGAATCACTTCGTCAAATGAGTAATGTTCAAATGAAGTTAGGTATTCCTTCCAAAAACTTTCAACATTAAAAATATCTTCAGTATTTTTTTCTGGAACTTTACTCTCAGTATACTTTTCGAGCATGGTAAGAATTCGATGCGTGAGATTCCCAATTCCATTTGCAAGGTGCGCTGTGTAAAATTCTTCAAATCGTGCATATGAAAAATCTCCATCCTGTGCCGCAGGAATTGCGCCGAGTAGATAGTAGCGAGTAGCATCTACTCCGTATTTTTCTACTACTTCGCCCGGATCAATAACATTCCCGAGTGACTTACTAATTTTTTCTCCTTCAACAGTCACATAGCCATGAATGAATATTTCAGTTGGCAATGGAACCTCAGCTGAGAGTAAAAATGCTGGCCAGTAGAGTACGTGGAATTTACCGATTCCCTTTCCTATTACATGCGCAACTTGGCGATCATTATTCTGAATCCAGTATGTCTCGAATTCTTTCCCCTTTCCACTATAATCAAGCGCGGTAATATAATTTGATAGAGCATCTACCCACACATACATGATCTGTGAGTCATCTCCTGGCACAGGCACTCCCCAGCCATGCGCACGCTCGTGTGAGCGTGAAATACTAAAATCCTCGAGTCCGCGGTCGATAAATGCAAGCCACTCGTTCTTGCGAGCTTCTGGATAAATTTTGATTACGTTTTTTTCAACTAATTCTCGAAGTTGTTTTGAATAATTACCAAGCTTGAAAAAGTAATTTTCTTCTTCCACAATTTCAACTGGTTTTTTGTGTTCAGGACATAATTTTCCATCGATCAACTCTTCTTCGATGTAAAATGCTTCGCACCCAACACAATACAATCCTTTATATTCTTTTTTGTATATGTCTTCTGGTTTGAACTTTTCCCAAAGTTTTTGTGCTCCATCAAAATGCCGTTTTTCAGTCGTTCGAATAAAATCATTGTAGGAAATATTGAGGATAGTTTTTAATTCTTTGAAATTTTCTGCATGTTCATCAACAAATTTTTCCACCTTCTCACCGGCTTTTTCTGCAGCCTGAACATTCTTGAGCGAGTTCTCATCTGTTCCAGTCAAAAAAAATACATCGCGACCTTGTAGTCGTTCAAAACGTGCTCTTGCATCCGTCTGCACACATTCTAAAGCGTACCCTATATGAGGTCTGGCATTTACGTATGGAATTGCTGTTGAAATGTAGAATGGTTTTTTTGTTTTCATAATATAGTGTTTATCTTTTACCTCGTACGATTACTACAAACTCCCCTTTTTCTGAAATATTCGTGTCTTTAATTTGTTCAATCGTTCCTACATATGTTGTTTCAAATTTTTTGGTAAGTTCTCGGCATAGAACAACTTGTCTCGTATTTTCCAAAACTTCGGTTAGTTCTGAAATTGTTTTTTTAATTCTGTGATTTGATTCGTAAAACGCTACGGTATACTCAGCATTCGCTACTTCCTCAAAAAAAGATTTTCTGCCTTTCTTGTGCGGAGGAAAACCGAGGAACAAAAATTTATCTGTTGGAAAACCTGATACTGAAAGCGCTGAAATGACTGCACTTGCTCCCGGAATGGGAATGATTTGGCATTCTGGCAGCGCTTCTCGAACCTTTGAAACCAATATATTTCCTGGATCACTAATTCCTGGGGTTCCTGCATCAGATACGCAGGCTAAGTTCTTTCCATTCCTCAAAAGCTCAATAATTTCGTTTATAACGGCATCAGTTGAATGGTGATGGTAACTTTTGGTCTCTTTTTTCACATTATACCGAGTAAGCAGGTTTGCGGTTACACGGGTATCTTCGCACAGTATCAAATCTACCGAAGAAAGTACTTCAAGACCACGGGATGTTATATCAGCAAGATTACCAATCGGCGTTGCAACAATATAGAGTGTCATATAATTTTAAGGAAATCGTAGCAGAAAAAACGCTTATTGTAAACAAAATGAAAGCCCCCGTAGTGATACGGAGGCGAGCAGGGTGAGGTGCGAAGACCTGTTATGGTCTTACTGCTAGAATGCGTGTGTCGGTCTGCCACGAAGGTTCGTTTGAGTAGACCGGTATCACTGCGGTGAACGCATTCCGGCTATCTCGCTCGATCACATCTAGGCAGGGTGAGACCCATACACCCGGTGAGTCTTCGCGATCTGAGCCGAAGACGACGATAGGACGCTCCCAGACCATTCCTGGCGGGTATTGCGCCCCAAACGCGAGCATGTCCTCGAGGTTCGCGAGTTCGAGACTGCGTTCGGCTATCTCCGCGATTAATTCTTCGGTGGACATCGAGACTTCGACTTCCACGAATACCAGATCTTTGGTGATAGTTCCGTGACTCTTGAACGGGTAGTTACTGCTCGTGAAGCTCGGGTCGACGTAGTCGGCCCGAACATCGTGCAGCATCTTCTCGATCGAGGATTGATCGTAGTCGATGACCGATGTGCAGGGATTGGAGATGGCGCAGGTGTCCGAGAGATTACCGTCGCAGGAGACGGAAAACTGACTGAGCACTAACACCATGACGAAGTGGAATGCGGCGAAGATGCGTTGCATTTCCTTTTTCCTTTGGCTAACTGTGTACCAGCGACCATTGATCACTATGACACAAGGCGCTAATGCTAGCCTAATTTTTTTATGTAATTCTGTCAACTGTAATATGCAACGGATGTGTCTAAAAAATTAAGCCCCCGTATTGTGTACGAGGGTTCAGGCGTCGGTGTAACTGGTCGCGAGGAGCTTTGAGCTGCCGCTTCTGAGCCACCAGCGAAGGATCAGGTCGTCCAGAAATTGAATGAACTCGAGAATCATCTTCAGCATGACGCACTCCTTATTACCACAGCAGAAAAAAATTTCAACATTTCGGGATTATTATATAGCTCAGCTTAGCTATTTTGCCAAAACTTTGTGCATAATACTGGAGAGCTCGTACTTTTTTTGCTATACTAGACTATGCTTATAATTAAAATTCCTATGCAATTATATAAAAAGGCTTTATTTGGTTTTGTTTCGCTTATTTTAACTCTCCCGAGTTCCCTCTCTGCAGCCACTTTTGATCCTAATTACCTCTTGAGTGACGAAGAGATGCAGAATTGGCAGAGTATGAACCGTGAAGATATCCAAGCATTCCTTACTGATAAAGGAAGCTATATTGCAAATCTCACCACTCCGGATAAAGATGGAATTGAACGACCCGCATCTGACATTATTTACCAAGCTGCTGTAGACAATAGAATCAATCCAAAATATGTTCTTGTCAAACTACAGAAGGAGCAAAGTTTGATTTCTGAAGACAATCCAACACAAAAACAATTGGATTGGGCTACCGGATATGGTGTGTGTGATAGTTGCTCCATGAGTGATCCGGATATTCAGAAACACAAAGGATTTGGAACACAAGTGGACAGTGCCGCAGGCATCATGCGCTGGTATTACGACAACGTTAACTCTCAAGGGTGGATCAAACGAGCAATGACTACCTATACTATTGATGATGCAATAGTTACTCCTGCAAATTATGCGACCGCATTCCTCTATACCTACACTCCTCATCTTCAAGGAAATTTGAATTTTTGGAAATTATGGCAAGAATGGTTTGATCAAGTGTACCCTGACGGATCGCTCATAAAAACTGCAGATGCGCCTGATGTATATCTGATTCAGGATGGAGAAAAACGAAGATTTACGAGCATGAGCGCCCTTGCAACACGTTTTGATCCAAAATTAATCCTCACAGTTCCTGTGAGCGAACTTTCCCGCTATGCTGAAGGAAAAAATATTTCTCTTCCCAACTATTCGATAGCATTTGATGGATCTACCTATTATCTACTTGACTATGATTTCAAACGTCCTTTTGCAAGCGCCGAAACTCTCAAACAGATTGGATATAATCCTGATGAGATTATCAACGTAAGCTCAAGTGACCTCGATCCATACATCCTCGGCAAAATGATTGAAGGTACCGGAGCGACGACTCCACTGGGCCGTATCATTGAAATCAAGGAATCAAAAAATGTATATTTTGTGGATGAAGGATTAATGCATCCGATATTTGATCCAGCAATTCTCAAAACTAACTTTTCCCACTTGCAACTTGAAAAACTCTCGACTGACCAGGTAGGAACACTGGGGGCAACATTTGGTCCTCCGGTAATCCTCAAAGATGGTACTGTGTTTGGAATCAAAGGATTTAATGAAGTATACGTCGTAGAAAAAGGCAAGAAACGACACATTGCGAGTGAAGATGTGTTTAATGGACTTGGATTTAATCCAAAAAATATTGTATGGGTAAATGAATATGTAGGAATGGCACATGAGACTGGAGAACCAATTTATCTGAAACCTTCGACTTCAACCTCTTCTAATTCCACTCAAACCACCGTTAATACTCTACCACCCACCACTCAAACACCTACAACTGAAACCAAAAAACCAGTCGATTACATGGTCCGGACTCCCGCGGACCATGTTTCATTTATAGGCACTACATTTGAAACTCCGATTGACTCGTATATTGTCGCTGATACCGACGGTACTATTCTAGCGGGGAAAAATATAGACACTGTGCGCCCACTTGCTTCACTTACCAAGCTCATGACCGCTCATGTACTAATTGATCAACAACTACCCCTTACTGATTCAACAACCTACACCGCATCAAAACATAAATCTGCGTATCACAATTTTGCAGTAGCTGAGGGTGACACCCTCCAAAATAAGGATATTCTCTACTCCATGCTTATTGGCTCGAACAATACCGCTTCTGTGATGCTCGCAGACAGTCTTGGATATACTGTTCAGAGTTTTGCAAAGCTTATGAATATAGAAGCACAGCGTTTGGGCCTTACTGACATGTATTTTACTGATTCCTATGGGTATGATCCTGCGAATGTGGGAACTGGTAAGGAAGTATTGACCCTATTCCGCGAAGCCATTAAAAGTGATACGATAGCGACAGCCCTGGGTACTGGACGGTATTCATATGACGAGCTCACGAGCAGTGATGCCACCGTAAGACATACGGAAATCCACAGCAACACACTACTCAAGCGAGATTTGCCATACACTATACTCGCAAGCAAGACTGGTTTTCTCTATGAATCAGGCAGTTGTCTTATCATGCTCGTCGAAAGAAACCAGGACGGTAAAAAATTCATTCTTCTTACCATGGGTAATCCTGACTTTGGTCTCGAATCTCGATTCGACGAGCCAAATCGATTTGCTTCGTGGGCACTCAAAAATTTCTAACCCCCCTACTTATGCCTCTCGTATTTGGAGCCATTGTCCCCCATTCACCAGTGCTTGTTCCACCTGTTGGTGGGTCTGACCGCGACAAAGCAATTAAAACGATCGAGGCACTTTCAACACTCGAAGAAAATTTGTATCTTTCAAAACCCCATTTGATTATTATTTTTACTCCACACTTTCAGGCCCACTCTGATACGTTTGTAATAAATGCTCACACTAAGTTTACGTCTTCATTTGAAGAATTCGGTGACCATTCGCTTACCCGAGAATTTGTTGGATCTCCTGACTTTGCAGCAAAGATCGCTCATGGTGCAAGCAGAGAAAATATACCACTCAAGCTCATAAGCGAAGACAAACTTGATCATGGTTCCACCGTCCCTCTCCACTCTCTTGCAGGACATCTTACACATATAAAAGTATTACCTATAGGTCCGTGCGATTTGGACGCCAAAACTCACCTTAGTTTTGGTAATCTCATTAAAGAAGTCTGCATGGATTCAGACAAACGTGTCGCGCTTATTGCTTCAGCAAATCTTTCACACGGCATCACCACTGATTCACCGGCTGGATTCCGTGAAGCTGGAAAAAAATTTGATGACACAATTATTGAACTCCTCCAATCACACAATACAAGCGGCATTGCGACCCTTGATCCTGAATTTATAGAATCTGCAGCTGAAACGGGATATAAGCCGCTGCTCATGCTTCTCGGATCACTCAAGAACATCAACTACGAATTCAAACGCCTTGCGTATGAACATCCTTTTGGCGTAGGATACCTCACAGCAGAATTCGTTTTCTCCTAAACGCACATTCATGATAGCGACTATTGTCCCACTGAAGCGTCTTCCGCGGCATACTTCATTGTTTGATTACTCGATTCCTACAGAACTTGAGGATACTATTGCGCAAGGACAGCTCGTACAAATTCAACTTCGCAAAACACTTGAATTCGGAGTGGTAATTTCGGTTTCCGCTGCACAAAATTCCAACTATGCATACAAACCAATTACTGCGATTGTTCATGATATACCATTATTCCCTCCTGCTACGCAAAGCGTATTACGTGAACTCTCTATTCTGTATGCAACATCCCTTGCGACTCTATATAAAACTTCATCATTACCAATACAGAAGAGGAAAATAAAAAAAATTGCTCTTGAACCTCATACACTAGTATCCATTCCGGAGAGTAAATTCGAAGAATCCTACGTTCTTTATAATACCGCAGAAGAAGAAGCTCGGTTTTTTTCTTCTCTTGATCATGTACACACTACTCTCATTCTGGTTCCTGAAGTGACACAGATTGAAACATTAAAAAATATTCTCCAAAAAAATAACTCACCCGAAGTTGTTATATGGCAATCAGATCTTAGCGAGAAAGACAAATTCAACTTATGGCTTAGAGTACGCAACAATATTGACCCAATAATTATTCTTGGTACGAGAAGCAGTCTTGCTTTGCCTTTTACCCGCCTTGATCGAATTATCATTACCCATGAGCATGACGAACAGTACAAGAGTTATGATCAGCAGCCCAAATACCATGCGCGAGATGTCGTGCGTCTTCTTGGCACGCAATACCAGTCTCAGTGTATTTACACCAGCTTTTCACCAAGTTTTGACCTATATTACAAAATTGTAAAAGAAAAAATGCCCTGCATAGCAAATGGTTCAACGTATTCTGGCGGCTTACTATTTGAAACCAGAAAAGCAATACATGAGACCATCCATATTATTGAACATACACCGCAACCACGTGATGGACGAGTGTCCTCTATTATAACTGAAGAGAGAATCGTAGAAGTTGCTACAAAAAAATCACAAGATATTGTAATACTCGTACAACGTAAAGGATTTGCAACAATGGTTGTATGCAAAAATTGCGGACACATTGAAACTTCTCCCCTCACAGGATTACCTATGACATACCGTGAGGATACTCGGATGATGCACGGAACCCATGGAGATGAACAACGCCCACTTCCTACAACTTGCAGTGTATGCAAATCAACCATGATGCTTCTACGTGGAGCCGGAACTGAAAAAATTGCTTCATATTTTTCAGAATTATTTACCAAGGAAGATATTTTGATTCCTGTATTTCGAATCGATGATAATACTTCTGCCGATACACTCGCAAAACTTAACGACAGTACTCCTCGCGTGATTATTGGAACAGAAAAGATATTCCCGCACATTAGACCTGAATCTACTGGGCTCTATGTCATTCTTGATCTTGAGCGATATCTGGCCATTCCCGAATTTCAAACATTTGAACATGTGGTTCATTTACTAAGTACGTTTAATTATCTCAGAAATACTAACTCTCAATTTATTATAGAGACTAATTCTTCTGACAAACCTATTTTTAAACTTTTTTCAGAACCTGACCGGATTTACCGCACAGAATTAAGCCTGCGACAAAAATTAGGTTACTCACCGTATCAAAGTGTGATAAAATATACTTTATCCTCAGTACACAAGTCTGGTACACGGACACGGGCTGAACATTTCAGGGAAGATATTACGCGACAATTGACACAAGCTAATATTATTGCTACGGTAAGCGAAATCTTTGAAACTCATCCTGCCTACCACAAAGGGATGTATTGGTGGGGAGTGATCGTAAAAACTGCCCCAAAAGATGTTCGCCGTGTCGCTGAATTACTTACTCCTTATTTGCCAACAGGATGCGTAGTTGATCTTAATCCAATTTCCATTTTTTCTCCCTAGTTTTATCTTCGTATGCTTACTATAATTACTGTTCCAGACAAAATCCTCGAAACTCCAGCGCGAGAACTTACGCTCGCAGAAATTAACACACCTAAAATTCAAGAGTTAATTTCTGCAATGATCCCGAAGATGTATGAAAGTGAAGGTATAGGACTAGCCGCTCCACAAGTTAATCATTCAGTACGTGTATGTATTATTGGAAAAGAAGCAATCAAGATGGACCGAAAGACTACCGTTCCTTATGATGATTTAGTTCTTATTAATCCAACGTGGGTAAAAACCAGTAAAAAAACAAATAATGACCAAGAAGGATGCTTATCGATCCCTGGGGTCTACGGTACTGTCAAAAGATACTCAGCAATACATGTAGAGGCGCTTGATCGACATGGCAATAAGTTATCATTTGAAGCTCGAAATTTCTTTGCCCGCGTAATACAGCACGAAGTTGATCATTTGGATGGAGTATTGTTTACTACCAAAGCAGTCGATCTAAAAGAAATAAAAAAATAATCCAAAAAATACAACCGCTCGGACGAGCGGTTTTTGTATATAAATCCCACTACCTAAAGACAAAGGATTTTTTGTTAGCAAATGCACATGTGGATATACCCTACCATATATATCTTCAATACTGATTGACTAAACACGATTTATATAGTATGCTGTAGCAGGTTTACGCATATATTCGGCGGTAGCTCAGCGGTAGAGCAACTGGCTGTTAAAAATTAGCAGCTCCTGATAGTAATGTCAGGATGCCAACGGAGTGAATTGCAGGAAACCGCTACTATGGATTTTTTCATAGGGTAACCTGCAGCCAAGCCTAGTCCGATACTCCAGTTTTACTGGAATTAGTAATGGATTAGGAAGGTTCAGAGACTATCCCTTTATGGGAGTACTTCCCCGACATCGTCGGGGCGGGAAGCGCTCCGCACCCCCAGGCTCTTGGAGAATTTATTCTGCCAGGTATGGCATGGGTGATGACATAGTCCAGTCTCTCTTGAAAGAGAGAGGATACTGTAACCAGTGGGTCGCGGGTTCGAGCCCCGCCCGCCGAGCACCTAAAATCTTCGCTTATCCAAGCGGAGATTTTTGTTAAGGTCAAATGGGGGTCGAACTCTCCTCCTTTGACTTTTACAAAATTTTATGGTATTTCTTAATTCTGTTCTTTCTAATCATATGAAGGGGGATTATGCTCTGAAATCAATTTGGAGTATTATTCCCCTTCATATACCACTCAAATCACGTTACTATCATAGGGGACACGCGCCACGCGTGTGATCAACATTCGAGGAGGAATAGCGAATGAGTCTTTTCAATCACGAAGTCGAGCACCCGCTCTGGAAGGAGCTTAAGCTCGTCCATGTCTGCCTGGCAGTGCCTGGGCAGCAATTTTGGTTCATCGTGGAGAAGATGGATCTCAAGAGGGAGTTCAATCGCAACTTCAGTCAGGGTCTGGTCACCTTCTCTCAAATTGAGGGGGCACTGATCGAAGCAAGCGAGAAGGGACTTCCCGAGGATACCGATGCGGTTCGCAAGCAGGTCAGCTCCTACATACCGCCGTCAGGTTCCACTCAATTCTACAACTTCATGATGTGCACTTCGGATCATGGACACGTGGATTGTGTCGATGGTATTTTCATCGAGGGGGACATTCGTTCGGTCATGCAGGGGTTGGCCATGTGCGACGCGCTCGTGCGCATGTATCCGGATGATCCGGAAAAGATCATCCAGACGGCCATGCTCGCGCAGCAAATCGCCGCGTCGCCGCTGCCGTACGACCATCCCACCTAAGTTGATCCGAGTGGCATGAAGCATTAGTCCTACGTTGTATCCCTGTCACACAATGACGAGGAAGCGAAAGTCTAGTGCTCGGCCGACCGATAGCGCGAATAACGGTCGGCCACTCTCAAAAACAGCTTAATCACTAGGCTGTTTTTGTTTATATAGTCACAGTTCGGTAAATATATAAAAGCTCGGTAAAGACATAGTCAACGGAGCAAAGATGGACGACTACCAGAAATGGTGGTCGTTTTGCTTTTTAGGTCTGCAAGATTTAGCACTAAATCTGAGAGTTTTTCGAAATTAACCAATAGTCGATTGTGTGGAATGTGTAGGTTTACACACTCTATCCACATATTTGATTGCTTATTTCTTGCGACTCGTATACTCTAGAATATATATTTAATTTAGTAATAGTAACTAATTTGCTCTATGCGTAAAAAGAGTAGTTCACTTCTCGTGGGTGCCCTTGCACTCGTTCTCGTTGGTGCTGGATGTTCATCCACCTCGACCACCCCTAAGACAGATACCTCTGTAAATACGGGTACTCAGGCAAATACTACAGAAGATGTAGGAACACAGCCAACAACAGACTACAGTGTCGGACAATCTACTGGAGCACAAACAAAAGATGTTCCTAACACTGAAGCTGGAAATACACACCGCAATACACTTGTAGACAACGAAATTGGTGTTCAAGTAACCTGTCCTCCAGACAAAACATGGAAATGTACTTTAGATGGAAGTGGCAAATTTTATATCTACGACTTTAGTTCTAATGCTTTTGCACTTCGCGTTGTACCTGGAGTTTCAAGCATTGATGCAGCACTCGCACATGAGCAGAAGTATCTTGAAGCTACCTATCCAGGAGTAGTCAAAGATAGCTCTCAGAATGGTGAAGCAATCTTTACCGTAGGGCCTGATCCAAGCTGGGCTACGCAGGTGAATCGTAAAGCATGGGTGCAGATAAAAGAAGTTAACGGAAAATTCATTGCATGTCATGGAATTGGATCTGAATCAAATTTTGAAAATGATGGTCCAGATTACAAGAGTATGTGCGATTCTGTAAAAGCAGCAGAATAAACGATCTCCTGAACAAAGAAAACCGACTAAAAATCGGTTTTCTTTTTTTTGAATTTGTAATACACTATAGTGATAAACGTATAATCAATTATGAAAAAAATTTTATTTCCTTTTTTTCTATTTATCTTTTTTTTGAATACTTTCACATTTCCCTATGTCGCTTCGGCAGAGCCCATGGCTGGATCGGTGAGTGAATCAATTCAAAATGACCCCTCGTTTACATTCCCTGAAACTACTAACACAAACCCTGAAGAACCTACAGAAGTAAGCGATGTTTTCTACCGAGGAAAAGTTAATCACATTATTAGTGAAAGAGAAGCTGAGGGTTACGGTGAAGGAGAGAAAATATTGATCCAAGAAATAGAAGTATTAATCACTTCCGGATTTGAAGATGGTAGTATAGTCATGGTCACCAATGAAGTTCTTAAAGATCGAGAAAATAGGCAATTAAAAATTGGAGATTCATTGGTAGTCGGAAAAAGCGTTATTGCTGGAGAGACCCAGTACTATATTAGCGATATGTACCGCCTGGATGCTCTATGGATCGTTTTGTCTATATTTGTGCTCATTACCCTCATACTTACCAAATTTCATGGATTTAGAGCATTTGCAGGCCTTCTCGTGAGCTTTGGAGTCATTGCATGGTACATTGTTCCCCAGATCATACATGGGGCAAATCCCTTGCTGGTGAGCCTAATTGGTACCAGTATTATTGCAGCCACTTCACTGTACATCGCGCATGGATTTCATGCGCGCACCTCAATCGCGCTTGTCGGAACTATTATCTCTATTAGTGTAGCCCTTGTACTCTCGTATTTTTTTGTAATATTTACCCATCTATTTGGCATGGGTAGTGAAGAAGCCTTTTATCTCCAGTTTGCTCCAGGTGTCATGATCAATCTTCGCGGATTATTGCTCGGCGGTATTATCATTGGAGTCTTGGGAATACTTGATGATATTACTACAGCACAAGCAGCTGTTGTTGAACAAATTTATTATGCTAATCCTGAATTATCTGCGCGAGAATTGTATGGCCGCGCATCATTAGTCGGTCGTGAACATATTTTATCTCTCGTAAATACGCTCGTCCTTGCATACACCGGAGCATCTCTTCCACTTATTCTACTCTTCAAAATTTATGAGCGACCAGCCTGGGTAACGCTAAATAGCGAGATTATTATGGAAGAAGTCATACGAATGATTATCGGAAGTATCACCTTGATTATTGCAGTTCCATTCACCACACTCATTGCTGCAAAATATTATAGTAAAATCAAACCTGAAAATTCTCTTAAAGAAGTACATCATCATTCACATACCCACTAACCTACAAACAAAATAACCGATTTATAGTCGGTTATTTTGTGTTGCTTTTGCCTCCTTAACAATTAAGAAAACAAAGGTGTACGGAGGGGCGGCGCACACACGTTGGTACGTGTGATTGCCGCCCCTCATGGGACGAAGGAACTTGGTCGACCCGAAGGTCTGCTGGCTAGGATGGGGTCATGGACCCCTTTTCTTCTTGTCTCTCGACTACGTGAACTGACTGCGCTCACACCGCTTTTGTGCACGATAGGCGGTGCGTTTCTCAGAGCGAGGCCAGAAGGGCCTCGAAGGACTAAGACGACGAGAGTCGCAACAGTTGAGGGCCTACAACAGGCCAGGTTGAGGGAAAGATAGCCAGGGGCACGGAAGGAGCGAAAAGGAAACGGGAACGGGAAATGGCACATGTCGGTGCGAGCGATTGTTTTGCCCCCTAAACATTCACAGCACCATCTATACTACAAGTTCTACAGAATAGATGCTGGGGTGAAACTGTTTTGTATTTTAATCTATGTTTAATATACCATGGCAGGATTTCACGTCAAATAAATTATATATTATCTGTGGATAAGCAATGTTTTTTCAAAATCATTTACATGTCCCTGCATGGTAATCGGACAAAAATTCCGATACATATTAAACTTAGTATATTTTTTTCCATCGCCTGATTCTTGATTTTCCATAATCTCCCTCACCACAAATCCACACTTAGTATACACTCGAATTGCCGCTATTTGCAGTATGTTTACCGTGAGCTCGATCATGCGTGCATGATAATTTCTTTCAAGCTTTTCTATTACTTCCTCAAGAAGTCGTGTTCCAATCCCCTGTCCCCTATACTCGTATGCAACAAACACTGATTTAAGACACCATGTCTTCTCGTCTCTCAAGTCAGCACCCACCATTCCTACAATTCGATTATCTACTTTTGCTATAATAAAAAATTCATCCCGATTATTTCGGGATGAATTATAAATTTTCTTTTTCCATTCATTCTCAGTCAATTGTATTTCTTCGTGATAACCATTCTTAAATGCATGAGGTTCATTTTTGAGAGCTTGAAGCCTTAGAGCTCTGACCTCTTTCCATTCGTTTAACGTGGGAATTGTAATCACTATGTTAGGTATATACAAAATGATTAATTACACCGCAGTTGATTATAGCATAGCCTTTACTTTTGCCACAATAGCTCCAGTATCAATTCCGGCTGCATGATAAAGCTCTTCTGCAGTACCTGATAACTGGTATTCTCTCACACCAAGCATTTCATACTTTTGATACACTATTCCTCGACTAGCACATTCTCGTGCAAGCATTCCACCGAGCCCTGCATATGGATTATGATCTTCAACCGTTATTACCATGCCAGTTTTTTTGATTGATTCAAACACCGTTTCATCAAAAGCTTTGATTGAACTTGCAATAATCACTTCTACTGAAACTCCGCCTGACTTTAATTGTTCCCATGCGTGAAGTGCTTCAACTACTACTCCGCCCATTGCAACAATCGTCAGGGAATCACCCTTGCGTAAAACATCAGTCTTACCATAGGTATACACGTACTTTTCATTATAAAAAGGTTTTCCTGATCCAGTAGTGAGTACTGGGATTTTATGTCTTCCCATACGCATATACACATTACCTTGGTGTGTTGCGGCGAAACGAACGAGCCTATCGCAATGATTCGGGTCAGCAGGTTCCAATTGCATAGTATTGAAAAATCCTACGACTGAAGAAGAATCATCAATTGCCTGATGCGTTGGCCCATCTTCTCCGACAGAGAGTCCACAGTGAGTTGCAACCATTTTTACATTCGTTTCATTAATATCATTTACCCGAGCTTGATCTTTTGCACGGCTTGTCATAAATGCCCCAAATGTAGAGCAGAACGGCACAAAGCCCGCTATTTCAAGCCCCGCTGAGGCTGAGACCATGAGCTGCTCTGCAACTCCACACTCAATATGACGATTAGGATATGTTTTTTGTACTCCATCAGTTTTTACTGATCCTCCGAGATCTGCAGTGAGTGCCACAATATTTTTATTCAACTTTGCAAGATCAACAAGAGCCACACCATATGCACTTCGACAATCAGTAAGAGTATCCACTGCATACAATTTTACTTTTCCTGATTTTATTTTAACAGCTGCTCCAAATTCTGTATCTTTCCACACTGGTGGCTTGATAAGAATACTTTTTCTAAATTTCTTTAGCATTTTTTCTTCGTCTGGATTTATACTAAGCGCTGCTACAGCTTCAATTATTTGTTCTTTGCTTGGAGCCTTCCCGTGCCACGTAGCTTTATAGTCAGCTCCGTCAGCTTCCATAAAATCTACTCCTTTGCCCATGATGGTACTTGCACAAATAAACGTCGGATGTCCATTTTGATTCTTGGCAATTTCTAATGCTTCAAAAATATCATCATAATTATGTCCATCAATTTCAAGCACATTCCATCCACCAGCTTTAAAAATTTCTACAGGATTATATGGCATGATACGCTCAGTAGCGTCTGACAACTGAACATGATTATAATCCATCATAACAATCAAGTTGTCTAGTTTGTATTTATGCGCAAAATTCATGGCTTCGTAAATCTGCCCTTCATTTCCTTCCCCATCACCAATCACTGCGTATACTCTTTGTTTGAGTTTTTTTATTTTATACCCAAGAGCAGTCCCACACGCGACTGAAAGTCCGATTGCGAGAGGTCCCGTCCCATACCACACACCTGGCACATGGCGTGTCACATGCCCTTCAAATTTTGAACCACATTTTCTAAATCCCTCAATCATTTCTTTTTTTGAAACCCAGCCCATTTCAGCTAATACCGAATATACTGCCGGTGAAATATGTCCATTTGAAATAAATACTGGTTCACCAGTTTGTGAAATTATTGAAGTATAGAGTACTGAAAGATAATCAATTGATGAGAGTGATCCGCCTGGATGACCACTGCCCGCATGAGCAGTCATTTCCAAAATTGACGCACGACACGATTGTGCAAAGGTTTGTGCAAGAATTTTTTTGTCGACAGACATACAAATAGAAACAATACTGTATTAACAGTATATCATATCTACGTCCCACATTTCATTATTCAATCGAAACAGTTTTTACATTTACAAACTCTCGAAGTCCGAAGTATGAGAGTTCACGTCCATATCCTGATTTTTTGACTCCACCAAAAGGAAGACGCGGATCAGACTTTACCAT
This sequence comes from Candidatus Magasanikiibacteriota bacterium, assembly GCA_035438805.1. GTDB lineage: Bacteria > Patescibacteriota > Patescibacteriia > Magasanikbacterales > UBA922 > UBA922. The sequence goes on along the minus strand of DAORJA010000002.1, from coordinate 18,270 downwards.
TGAATTTACGAATACACAGCCAGCCTCAATTTGCGGAATAATACGTTCAATTTGTTCACGATCATTTGACCATAGAGAGCTTCCAAGTCCAAACGGAGAGTCATTTGCGACTGTAATTGCCTCTGCTTCATCTCTTACTTTGATCACAGAAGCTACTGGTCCAAAAATTTCTTCATTGTACGCTGGCATGCCTGATTTTACTCCCGTCAAAATAGTGGGGCTATAAAAATAACCTGGCTTTTCAATTCTTTTTCCGCCAATTGCAACACTCGCTCCTTTTTCAATTGAAGACACGACTTGCTTTTCTACATCTTCTAATCCTGATTGTGTAGCAACCGGACCAATCTTGGTATCAGGATTTTTTGGATCATCTGGTACAAAGTTTTTGAATTCAATCGTAAATAACTCTAAAAATTTATCGTACACTGATTCTTCGATAATAAATCGTTTTGCCGCGATACAGCTCTGTCCGCAATTTTGCAATCGAGCTTGAGCTCCCACACGTGCAGCCTTTTCAATGTCTGCACTTGCAAGCACAATAAACGCATCGCTCCCACCAAGTTCTAGAACTGATGGTTTGATTTCATCTCCTGCGATTTCTGCAACTTTTCTCCCAGCCCATTCACTTCCAGTGAGGGTAACAGCTTTCACACGTGGGTCACGAATAATAATTTCAGTTCGTCCTCCACTTACAAATAGATTCTGGAATATCCCTTCATCATACCCACATTTGAGGAATATACTTTCAATAGCTTCAGCACAGCGAGGTACATTTGACGCAGGCTTCAATAGACCAACATTACCTGCAATGAGCGCAGGAGCTGCAAAACGAAGCACTTGCCAGAATGGAAAATTCCAAGGCATCACTGCAAATACAATTCCCAGTGGTTCGAGCGTCACATAACTTTCTCTTGCTTCAGTCACAACCATCTCCGGCTTAAGCATTTCAGGTCCCTGCTCAGCATAATAATCACAGGCTAGCGCGCATTTTTCAATCTCAGCAATTGAAGGAGCGAGTGGCCTGCCAATTTCTTCAGTAATTAGAGTTCCATACGCAACTTTATTCTCCCGAAGATGTGCAGCAACACTCTTCAACATTTCACTTCTTTTTTCTATAGAAAATTTTTTGTATACATTAAATGCCGATTGTGCCTTTGCAATTTTTTCCTGTATCTCTTCATCCGTCAGTTCATGAAATTTTTGTATATCCTCACCTGTTGCTGGATTGTGAGAAATGATAGGCATAGAATTTTGTATTTGTCATTCCGAGCGGAACGAAGCAATAGCGTAGTGGAGTCGAGGAATCCCTTGTATTAAGCTAGTCTTACCTTACACAAGGGATTCCTCGACTCGTCGGATGCACTCCTCCCTCGGAATGACACGAATACTACACAGGGCACACTTTGTCATGCAATTCTTTGGTAAACACTCGATAATTTTCCGAATAATCAACTGGAATCTCAACTACATGAATCCCTGGAGCATCGAGGGTATATTTGAGTATGTCACGCAATGTTTTTTCCTTTGTCACCCGATGTCCTACTGCTCCATAGCTTTCTGCGTATTTTACAAAATCAGGATTACCAAAATTAAGCCCAAAATCTCTCAATTTCATGCTTTCTTGTTTCCATTTGATCATACCATACCCATTATCATTAAGGAGAAGTACGGTGAAGTGAAGTTTGAGCCGAAGTGCTGTTTCAAGCTCTTGAGAATTCATCATAAATCCTCCATCTCCTGCAACCACAACTACTTTTTTCTTTGGGTATACTAATTTTGCAGCAATCGCACCTGGCAATCCAGCTCCCATGGTTGCAAGCGCGTTATCAAGCAATATCGTATTTCTCTCATATGCCTTGAAATATCGCGCAAACCACAGCTTGTACATTCCATTATCGAGCGAAACAATTCCATCGCGTGGCAAAAGCTCACGAACATCTCTTACAATATGTTGTGGTTTCATTGGAAACGAATATGGGAGCAGCTCATTCAATTTATCTTCCATGTACCCTTTGATTTTGAGTGGGTACGTACTATCCCAGTCTTGTGGGGTAATCCGCTCAGTCATTTGCCACAGCGCGTTGCCAATATCCCCTACTACTTCCCATTGTGGGAAATACACACTATCAATATGTGCAGCGCAAAAATTCACATGAATTACTTTTTGACTTTCTTTCATGAAAAATGGTGGCTTTTCTACCACATCATGCCCCACATTGATAATCAAATCAGCTTTTTCAACAGCGCAGTGTAAATAATCATTTGCTGAGAGTGCGGCACATCCAATATAGAGTGGATGCGATTCATCAATCACCCCTTTCCCCATTTGTGTAGTGAAGAAAGGAATTTTTGTTTTTTCAATAAATTGAAGTAGTGATTTACTCACTAATTTTCGATTTGCACCAGCGCCTACTAGAATAAGCGGCTGTTTTGAATGCTCGATCATTTCTACTGCACGAGCAATCGCTTTTTCTTCTGCAGCAGGACGCCTCACTTGTGTATTTTCAAAAAACATTGGATTCTCCACATCTTCCGCTGCAATATCTTCGGGTAATTCCAGGTGTACTGCTCCTGGGCGTTCTTCAGTCGCCACTCTTACTGCCTCATGAACAAGTCCAGGAATACTCTGCGCATGCACAATTTGTTTGGTAAATTTGGTGAGCGGCCGCATCATCTGTACGGTATCAATAATCTGAAAATGTCCTTGTTTGCTTTTCTTTATTGGTTTCTGACCCGTAATCATGAGCATAGGCATAGCACCTAGTCCTGCAAATGCTGCAGGAGTGACTAGATTGGTTGCGCCAGGACCCAGAGTTGAAAGACATACCCCAACTTTTCCGGTCAAACGACCGTATGTAGCAGCCATAAATCCAGCACTTTGCTCATGACGAGTGACAATGAGTCTAATCGATGAACGGCTGAGTGAATCCAAAAAATCAAGATTTTCTTCTCCAGGAATACCAAAAATGTACTCAACTCCTTCACCTTCGAGCGCACGGACTAGAATATCAGATGCTTTCATAGGTATAACTTAAAAGCCCGAGTTATGGGCTTTTCTAGTATAGAGGAAATAATAAGTAGGTACAAGCGCGTAACAAGCATCTATCTTTTCTTCAAAAGATCGCGAATTTCTTCCAAAAGTACCTCTTGTTTTGGGGCTGTGGCTGGCTTTTCCTCTTCTTTTTTTGCAAACTTATTGATTATACGAACCATGAGGAATATAGCGAGCGCAATAATCAAGAAATCAAAAATATTTTGGATAAAAGCTCCATAATTAAATGCAACTTCTGGTGTTATCACTTCTCCACCTGATCCAAATTCTCCCGGTTTCAATAATACTTTTAAATCTTTGAAATTTACTCCACCGATCAGGAGGCCCAACGGAGGCATGATAATATCATTTACTAGAGAAGTGACAATTTTTCCAAAAGCACCTCCTACAATTATACCAATTGTCATATCTACCACACTTCCTCGCATTGCGAATTTTTTGAACTCAGTAAAAAATTTTGGCATATCTTTTAGCTATAATTATACACAAAGTCTAACATTTGTTTGTAAAAAAGAAAAGCACCAGAGTATGGCGCTTTTCAATCTTTATAATACTATATTATTCAACAATCAAATTTCCTTTCATACCCATTTGTCTGTGTTTGCCTACACTACAGTAGTATTCAAATGTTCCAGTTTTGTCAGCAGTAAATTCCACTACTTCTTCCTGCCCTGCACCAATCTGTTTTGTCTTTACATCAAATTCATCGAGTACCCAGTCATGGAAACCTTCAGCATTTTTGAATGTAACTCGAACTTTGTCTCCTTTTTTTACTTTAATCTCTTTTACATCAAATACCATGTTTGTACCGACCACCGTCACATCCACCACGTCCTGTACGATACCTACATTTGCATCGACGTTAACTCCCACATTACTCTCATTTGTATCTCCTGAATCACTTGTAGTATCTACGTTTGTCTGTGTTTCAGGAACAGAAGGGGTAATTGTAGTATTCGACGTAGTAGAGCAGCCAGCACCTACGAGAAGAAATACGGCCGCGAGAAAGAAAGTCTTTTTCATAGTTTTCTATTATTTAATAATAAACTTATACAAGTAATGTAGTATAAAACCCTATTTTTGAGTCGTCAATGTGGATAAACTATGTCTGTGGGGGTTCTACCGACTTGGAGCTTGTACTAGCGGATGTTAGATTAATCTTTGCAACCGCAAATAGGTAAATAATCTCCAAAATTCCCATGGTATTAATAATAAGCAATGCAATAAACCAACCCTTTTCTCCACGCCGTCCAGCGTGCCATAGCGCCAGACCTTTCCAGATCAGAGACCAAAGTACAAATAGCAACACAAACCCTCCAAATCCTGCCAAAAATCCTGGAGTTGACCACCCTCCCATATAGTCCATGTATCTCATACAAGTGTATAGCTTAAGAATGAAAGTAAAATTACGTATAAATTCACTATACTCCTCTTACTTCATTTGCGCCAACGGGAAAACTATTTCAATTTTTCCTACTTTGACTCCCTGTTTTAATTCTTCGTCACCGATTGAGAACTGTGAAAGTGCACCCAAAATTTGTTCTCGCTCTTCAGTTTCCGCAACAAAGGGCTGACTTTGCTTATTGATGTGTATTGGAACTAGATTTATTCTCGCGTTAACATTTTCAGTATCTTTCTCAAGTGCTATTTTGAGTAACAGCCCTTGCATGGTCTGAAGTGAGAAATATTGATCGAATACAAAATTTCCTAGACTGTAAAATATAATTTTATCTTTATACAGCTCTACTGGCTCTATCACATGGGGATGTGCCCCGATTATTATATCTACCCCTGCATCAATCAATTCATGCGCTTCTTTTTTCTGTAATACTGATGGAGTATTGGTCACATATTCAATTCCCCAATGTGGGTACGCAATAATCACATCTACTTCGGGACGAATCTTCTGTACTTCTGCAATCACATTTTCAAATCCCTCTTCTACTAGCTGGTGATATCCAACTACACCGATCTTAATTCCATTTTTTTCTACAATTATTGAAAGCTTTTCTTCTTTGCGGTTATTCGGATCACCAAACCATTCTATTCCTGCGTTGTCAAGAAAATCCCTCGTCTGGTCAAGCCCTTCAAACCCAAAATTCGTAGTGTGATTATTCGCAAGACTTACCACATCAAAATTTTCTTTGAGGGTTGTAGTAACTTTTGGAGAGAAGGTAAAGCTAAACCGTGCCCCACCCTCGCCATTTGAAATTGATCTATTGGTCGTGATCGGGCCTTCAAGATTTGCAATGCGGATGTCAGCTTGTTTTAGCGTTGAAGAAATCATTCGGAATGAATACCCAAAGTCATTATATTTCTGTGCTAATAACAACATGGTCCGATCAAGCATGATATCCCCTGCTGCAAGTATGGTTAATCTATCTTTTTCTGGCACAACTGGTTTTAGATTCTCCTTATCTGAATCTTGTTCAGTAACAGTATTAATCGTATCTGGAGCATGTGTATTGGATTGTGGCGTACGAGAAAGCCAAAACATCCATGTGCCAATAATAACAACAATACAGGTTACTATAACGCTGCTAATAGCAAAGTATTTCCAAAAGTTGGGGTGCATATGCTAACAGATTAACATGAAAACACACGACATTCAATCGTGTGTTTTACTTTTTCATTATCCTCTAGGCTCCACTGCTGGTTCTGACATTGGTACTGGATTGATTACTGCATCTTTGAACATTGGTTCAAATGGCATAATCTGAATCGGCTCCTGATTTTCAAGTTCAGACAGCATTTCTTTTGCAAGTGGGATTATTACTTTACTCTGCCACAATCCTTCAGCTTGCAGTCGTTCGAAATCTTTTACTTCCACAATGATTGCTGGAACAAATATTTCTGTAGAATTTCCATTGGTTTCATTATACTGCCATCGACGCATATATCCGAGTGTAGCATTTTCAAGTTCACCATCTACTGTTTTCGTTGGCTCAGCATATTCTACCATTCGTGCTTTTTCAATAATTGCTCGGAGTCGTGCCTCATCCGTTTCGCCCTCATACGATGATCCACTGAAAGTTTTCGTCATGATTCCTTCCACATTCGTTACTTTCATTTCCTGAGTGTTGATATTCACGCGAATACCCATAGGCTCGCCATATTCTTCATATACTGGCTTATCATTAATCATCAGCTGGTACACTACGGTTTGAATGTTTGAAATATAGAATGCACTTTTATCTTCTGCAGCCTCATACCCCACTCTCCATCGTGAATCTACCACTCCTTTACCATATGAGCTCATATCAATTCCATACTCTTTGAGGAATGCATCAGAAACATTGGTTAACGTACTATCTTCAGGTACTTCATCGATTGAAAGCATGTTTGGGTCACTGCACATTCCATTCACGCAATCGATTTCTGTTCGAAGTGTATGCCATTTGGAATAGTTTTCTGAAATTGAAACATATCCACCAACCATGTCTACGTTTATGATATATCCTTTGTCACGATCTTCTGCAAGAGAAAAATTCTGCACCTGTGCTTGTTTTAATTTTCCAAGATCAAAAATGCCAAGCTTTATTTTCTGCAAAATTCCTGCGTATTGCTTTGCCGCATCAATTCCCGACTCACGCTTCAATACTTCGATGTCTCCACTCAGTTCTGGGAGTTCGCCCGAAAATGTGAAATTATAATTTGTATAGACGGGATTGTAAATCATTGAGGTGTCCATGCGTTTTGACGAATCCCCACCCATGCCGAGCGCCATATTAGACACTTGTGGCTGTGCACCCTCAGTATTACTCGCATTTACCGTGACCGGTGACAATGGACCGAACGCATTTGCTTCAGCCCGTACTACTCGTGTCCCTGCAGTAAAACTATTTTCCAAAAATTTGGCTGACAAATCTGTACTGAAATACACCACCGGAAATGCGATTGCGAGCGTTGCAATTGCCCCGCTTAGTGTATATACAAATTTTGATCTGAAAAATGAAAAGCTCTTTGTCTCTTTCACTGTCTGATGTGAAAACTTTTCAAGAACTTTGCTTTTCAGTTCACGAGCAAATGTTTCATCTAATTGTGTGTTTGGTTTGTTTTGTATCATACGCTCAACAATTTGTGCGATCTCTATCTCATGACTTTTTAGTTCAGGGTCAATCTGGTAGAGCTCTTCGAGAATAAATTGAATATTTTTTTCCATACTACTGTTAGTAAATTATGTTATATATTGGGATATCCTTACACTTGTACTACGATCTACTTCATCTGGAGTAACAGAGCAATGTAGAGTGCGACAGGCAATTGTGTACGCAATGCTTTCAATGCCCGTGATGCAGCCATTTTCAAACTTGCTTCACTTTTTCCCAATACTTCTGAAATCTCTTTGTATGAAAGTTCATCCCATACTCGAAGTATAATAATTTCACGTTCACGCTCTGATAATTTCTCCAATGCAGTTTCTACGTTCCTCAGCATATCTCTATTTTCTATGTGGGTTTTTAAATCTGCAGTGTCTGCAACATCAAAATCTTCAGGAAATGCTGTAGTTTTTTTATGTGATCTATATTGATCAACCAAGGTATTTCTTGCTATTCGATAAAGCCATGATGCAGCGGAGCCTTTGTTCGGGTCAAATGAGCTTATATGTTCAAGCGCTTTTATAAATGTGTCCGCTACGATATCTTCTGCTGTTTGTTTATCCTTTACGCGAAAAAAAGCATAATCGTAGAGTTTTTTTACAAACTCATCATAGACTTCACCAAAAGCATTACGGTCCCCTTGTTGGGCCTGCACCATTTTGTCCTCAAAAAAACCTAAAGGCATAGTTGCATATTATAATCTTTGTATAGTATACGTTAAACAGTACAAAAAGTAACATATCCTATTTTATACACACAGACATATTTTCTCATAGAGAATAACATGCTACGCTATTACCTTCCTCAGGTTTTACGGCATACCGAGGAGTAGTGTCTCCGTCACTAATGCCGTCCAAGGAGAGAGTGGCCACATGGCCCAAGTGTTTACGATGCTGATCGAGGGTGACAAAAATCCGAGCTACGCTGACCTGATCATGAAGTTCGCGACTTCTCGCGACTTCTTCAGTGACAGTGAAGTGACCTTCTACGGAAGAGACTCGAAATCTGGTGAACTGGTCCAGCACTCCTGTCGCATCTGGAGTCTCGGCCTGATCGCCAAATCGAAGGATCATCTGAAGATCGAAGGTTACTACCGCATGGATGACGAACGTCCGTCGGTCTGGATCGAGAAGTTCGACTTCACGAAAAAGACTGCTATGATGACGTACACGCTTCCCAAACCCAGACCGGGAGAGGTGGCGCACGATGCGGGCTATGGCCAAGACTTGGCAGTCGCCTAATTCTCGAGACTAGTGTCGTTATCCGTACCCGTATTGTTCAGTCTATCAGATTGTTCAATCGGGTGCGGATACTTTCGTCTTGCACAAAATGCCTATATAGCGTATACTGTTTTCTTTATACTTGTGAGTGAGTTTTATGGAAGAAACTAAGAAAAAAATTGCTGTTTTCGACATTGATGGCACGATCTTCCGCTCGAACCTGCATTTTGAATTGTTCAAAGCATTGGTCGAGTATGATATCTTTCCTTCTATTGTCCTGAAAGAAATTGAGGAATACCACGATGACTGGATCAACCGCCGTGGTCATTATCGCGACTTTGAACAGTCCCTGATTCGCTCATACAAAAATCGTCTCAGAAGAAAAGTCGTTGAGGACATTGAAAAAGTAAGTCGATATGTTGTCCAAGAAAAAATGGAGCATGTGTATGTATACACAAGAAATTTGATTGAAGGACTCCGAAAAGATTATGTGCTTCTTGCGATTTCTGGATCACCTCGTGAAATTGTAGATGCGTTTACGATTGATTGGAAATTCGATAAAGCATACGGAACTATCTACGGCTCAGAAGAAGGTGTCTACACGGGTGATGTCCTGTTTCCTTCATATGAAGTAAAAGATACGACGCTCAAGAATTTTTGCGCAGAAAACAATCTTACACTTGAAGGATCAATTGGCGTTGGCGACACCAGTGGTGACGTAGCGTTTCTGAATCTGGTAGAGCATCCGATTGCTTTTAATCCAAGCAAAGAGTTGTTTGAGACAGCAAAGCAGCGTGGTTGGAAAATAGTGGTTGAACGAAAAGATGTGATCTACGAAATTTAACGCGATATTAAAAACCCGGATGTATAGTCCGGGTTTTTAATTTATTCTTTATGAGGATACTTCTGCAGCACCTCTAGTGGTTTCAGCTCGATTGCTAAATCGATGCATTTTGTTTCCTCGAGGATCGGGTTTATGATTTTTCATGAATTCGATTCGCTTGTCAGCTTGCGCCTGGGTGATTACCCCTTTTGTCACAAGTGACTGAATTTGTTCTTTCATTTTTTCTTCATGCGCAGTTTTCATTTTTGCTCGAATTGTTTCAGGATCAATACCTTTTTCAGTGAGCAATTCATCAAGATTTTTTCCTTGTGCCCATGCTTCCTTGATCTCATCTACACTTAATCCTGTAAGTTCTGCTTGGCTTGTAAACATCTGAGTTTGATGGCTCGCGAATTCTCCTGGATCAGCATTATTGAAGATAAAGAATCCTCCTTCTGGTCCTCCACCTCGAATACTGCCGCCCACTCCCATCCCTTGTGCCGATACCGCACCTGCGCCCAAGAGTGCAAGTGCTATTGCAGGTAATACTGCATATGTAATGCTTTTTTTCATAGTAGTATATGTAACAATTATTTAGTATAGTGTTTCCCGGGCTACATATACTACTACATTTACTCTAAACTATTTATTTCATTCTGGTATTTTCCGTACGCCAAATGCCTCTATAGTACTCTCAAATCGTGGACCCATAATCATTACATGATCACCTGTACGAAATTCTATTCCTCTCATGATTTTTGTTTGTGGTGTAATAATCACCATAAGTATTTCATTTCGCGGATCTTGTATATTAAAACCTTTTGGAGTAATTATCATGATTTTTCCGACATGTACGTCTTTGAACATAGGATGCTGTATATCACGGTATCCCCCGCCCACGAAAGGAATATTGAAATCTGGCGCACGGCGCATAATGACCGCGTGCAATGGTGTACGCGCAACAACCCATCCACCGATACAAGCAATAAGTACAATTACTGCTGCTGAATAGATAAGCGGCGTCTTATACGTGAATGAATATGAACGTACGAGAATTTCTAGAATAATTAAAAATATTCCTACCAATAGAATGAGAAGCCATGGCAATGAACGCAGGAACAAAATAGTCCCTCGTACACCGAAGCCCGGCGTAAAAATAACTCCTGTTTCACGAAGTCCAAAAATAATCAGACTAACTAGATAAAATATTGATAATGCCAAAATAACTGAACCTAAAATGAGAAGCACTGTTTTCAGTACAAAATGCCATTTGGGACGCATTTTTAATTCACCCTTCTTAATGGATTCGAGGATGTGATCGATATTAGTTTTTTTGTGTTCTTCCTGCATACTTATGTATTAGAAATCATTTTTTTGAGCATTGCTCTGCCTCTTGTGATTCTGACTCCTACTGTAGAAGTTGGTATTTTCAGGACCTCTGCTATTTCTTTATACTCCAATTCTTCAAAATAAAATAGTACCAATGCTTCACGATATTTCGGAGAAAGCTTTTTCATTATACCAGCTAATGACTCAGAATCCTGTGCTTTCAAAAAATCATCTTCAAGAGTGTCTGTAGTTTTGGATGGAATTTTCACCAAGGTATCAAAGTCGAAAAATGATACAGGTTCTCTCCCATTCTTTTTGATTACATTGATAAATGTATTGTGCGCAATACGGTAGAGCCAGGTCGAAAATTTTTTAGTCGTATTAAAACTTTGAACATTTTTATATGCTTTAATAAACACTTCCTGAACTGCGTCTTCCAAATCTTCATAGGTATACAAAAACCGCTTGCCATATCGAAGCATTTTTTGTTCATACCGATTGAATAACATGCTAAAGGCTTCGCTATTTCCTTGCTGTACATCCAATGCCAGTTCCTCATCCGTTCGGAGTGGATCCATAAAATGAAATTCAGGAGCTACCTATACTACAACTATATCATATACTTTATTTCACATCGCGTTACGTAATTAAAACTAGCCTTAGGTAAGGCTAGTTTTGACTACTTTCTTATTAACTATCTTTATGATCACTTTTTTCCACACGATCATGCAGTTTTTTGCTTTCAGCCTTCTTTTTCTCAGCAGCTTCTTTTGCATCTTTTCTACCCGCGTCCATTGCTCCAAAAAATAATCCAGCTTTACTTGCCATATGAATTGGGGTTAAGAATAAACATCCTCCTTGATCAGGACTTAGCTTTCATCTTCTTTTTCTTCCTCAGCTATTTTCTTGCCGAGTTCAAAGTTATCTACGTCCTGCTCTTCTTTTTTATCATCTTCTATATAAACCATATGTTTTTAATTAATTCTGCTATTTTCTGAAAGTGCTCGAGCTACTTACAAAAAATGCAGTGTGAGTAAGCACTATTTTTACTATAGCCCCATACTAGGTATGTGTCAACCACTTATACACTTTTTATATAGAACTAGACTCTACCTAGCAAAATTTTCTTGACGATTTTTTGTACTATTGCTATGTTTAGATACAATGTGCCTATTGAGGGAGCTAGAGCGACATTACGGAGGTGCACCTTGAAAAAAGACAAGCCTACGACAACTGACGAAAGAGACCTCATCAAACTCTGCAAAGAGGGCGACCGCCGAGCGTTCCGAGAGCTCTACCAGAGATACCGCGGACTGGTCTTGAAGATTGCGTATCCCATGATTCGCAATCTCGAAACAGTAAAAGACATCGTGCATGATGTCTTCGTGAAAGTTCTCACCCACCTGGAAACGTTTGATGAAAAATCGAAGTTTTCCACCTGGCTATGGATGCTCACGAAGAACACGTGTATCGACCTCATTCGCAAGGAGAAGCGAGCGGCATTGACCGAGTACGTGGACTCTGCGGCACATGTTGAAGCGAAAGGTTACATTCGTATGCATGCAGACATTCCCTCTCCGGAGGAGGTGACCTTGCACCACGAACGTAACACTCACATGGCAGCCGCACTGAAGACCCTGTCTCCTAAACACCGAATGGTGTTCGAGATGCGAGAACTCCATGGCATGACTTACGAAGAAATCGCTCTCACACTTGGGTGTCCGATTGGAACGGTAATGAGCCGACTCTTCCATGCCCGGCAAAACATGGAACATCAGCTCAGCCGCTATGCTCGTTCCTGATACCTACAGTGGATTGCTCATGATCGAGCCACTCAAGTCGTATATAGGTTTGCTTCTATGCGCTCCCACACGAGCGGATGGACACAGAAGCAGTAGAACAACACTAGGAGCTTTCCATGGCTCCGTTACCAAAACACATCAGATTTTTTCTGGTGTTTTTTTGTCAAAATGAAATATAGTTGCTATGATTGTGTCCTATGCAACTCCCCTACCGAAAACCCGGCAAATATGCACATACACCGCTTGATCCTTTTATTACACAAGATAAACTAGATCAGCTTACACGCAAACTCGCACGATTACAGAACGAACGGCCGCTACTTGCAAAAGAAGTAGCTCGATTGGCAGAACTTGGCGATTTTTCTGAAAATGTGGAATATCAACTGGCAAAAGGAAAACTTCGAGCAGTCAATCAGAGAATTCTTGTGCTCGAAAACCAACTTAAACAAGCTCAGATAATTTCTTCTCATTCTGATAGCGATATTATTGAACTGGGAGACCGTGTAACACTTGAAAGTGAGGGGCGACGAAAAACATATCAGATTCTTGGTTCTGCTGAAACCGATCCGGATCAAGGAATCATTTCACACCATTCACCAATTGGTGAAGCTTTGATCGGAAAAAAGGTTGGTGAGACAATTGCTGTCGACATTGGCAAGAAAAAAATTGAATATCTCATTATACAAAAAGAGCGCTAGAGTAAGCGCCTTTTTTGTTTTACTTTTTTTCAATTTCTTCTGCCAGTAATTCTCGCCCTTTGACTGCCCACTGTTCCTGACCTCCATGCTCCATCTCAAGAGTATAATCAGCAATCAGAGTTTTTCTTTTTGCTTCATCTTTTTCTAGTTTCAAATAGGATTTGAGGAAGTCATATTGCGCTTGCAATCGAGTAGGCTCATCTTCAATCTGAAGCCACAAATTATTTTCAAATGCCCATGTGATAAATTGCGGATCTTTTTTCTTTGCTTCAATCATGTCTAATAGTGTCTTTTGTATTTGATCTCTTGATGTTCCGCTATAATCATTTTCTCCAAGACTACCTTTGATTCTACCAAGTGTGCTATCCAAATATTCCTCCAATTCATCAGGAATATACGGAATGTCTGCGACGGTATGTGCTGGACGCATTGCGAGCGTAATATTATCTGAATGTTCAGATATTTTCATTTTTGAGAGTGCGGTCACAATTGCTTCTGCTTCATCAAATGACAAATCTGTTTTTACAATCTTATACACGACATAATGAAGCGCCTTATCCATTTTTGACGGCTCGTCTGGAACGTACCCGAGCAACATTTGTTTCAAAAATGTTGAATGATTGTGTGCACGCTGCGGTTCACCAATTGCGTACGCGTGTCTCTGACGGAGCCATTGAAGTGTCTCGGTAGTTGGAAGGCGCAAGCTTCGGAGTACTCCCAATGTTTCTGAGAATCCAACAATCACTAGATAATCCGCCTTCATACCAAGGATTTTTTCAATCTGATTGATGCCATATTCAATTCCACCGAGTCCACATGAATTCGATACATAATAATCAGACGAAGTAACGCCCGTTCCTGGAGGTAGCGGTGAATAGGTTCCACGAGGCACTGCAGTGATCGTAACTTTTTCCTGCTTCGTATCAATCGTAATCATCTGAATTACATCACAATGTCCAGTAGTCTGACCGACGCGCTTATCAAGCCCAATCAACAGTACGCGAACAATACCGTCTTCACCAAACGGGTCTACCTCTTTATTTTCTTCCACTCGAGCACGGCGAGCATCAAGCACGCGATCGATCGCTTCTGTCCTCGCTTTCTCCATAGCACCCCCTGGATCACCCGCCCGGAACCACAGAATATTCTTCCAGACATACCATCCAGTAAAGCCCAGGACTACGATAAAAATGGTAAACAGTAATACTTTTTTCATGACGCCTATTGTACTCAGTTATATAAAAAAACACAACGCCTTTTTGGACACTTTTTTGGTTCAAATTGTGGATTACTTGCTTGGTACCAGATATAACACACTCGCTTTTTCAGGTTTTCTAGCAAATAACCTGAAGGACAAGCGATATATTCCATGGTTTATACACACCATAATCCCGGCATAGAAAGGCCATAGCACCGTATATCCCGACTTCGGTACAAATACTGTACAAGGATTAAACACGCAATTAATATTTTCCTCTCTAGGGGTAAATAGATGTGCGGTAACATAGAGAAAACAACAATAAACTGCTGAATATAGCAAAGATATAAGTCTAGGCCGCTTTTTTCGTAACAGCCAGATTATACTGGTAGGAAGGAGTATGTGGACGATAAGAGTGATCATTTTTGCATAATCAAAGGATCCTTCGAACATGTATGCAGTAGTGTCCATATTTCCAATACCCATGATATGGCTCGTAAAGCTGATAAGCCATACGATCTGAACAAAGATCCCTACCTGCATAACCCCGACGACCATCTGAGGACGATGCGTATAGAGCGCATATGCGTATATAATTGACACATGATTGCAAAACCAAAAGATATCCAATCCTTTTTTTGGACTAAAAATGTATTCCGTGATGACCAGAACTTGAATTAGGATGAAAAACGAGACATGTAAAAAATCCTTTATTTTTTCTGCATCTCTATCATTCATCCGAACAAGTACATTGTCCGCATGAAGTCTAAACATATACAGGCGTTATACCCCCTATTTCTACCCTACACCTATTATGTATATATGTCTACTATCTACACGTTCACTTTTTATTTAGCAGAAAATAATTTTTTGTAGATTTTTTTCGGTTTAACTGAAAAATCAAACCAGCAGATAATTGCGCTCACGATAGCACCAAAAAAGCACCAAACTGAGGTAAAATTGACTAAGTAGAGTTTCCAAGCAACAAGTGCCAAAATCCAGAACACAAAATATAGAAATTTCACGTTGCGATTACTCGACATAAGACCTGCAACAATTGTCGTGAGTCCATAGACTACGATTGCGAGCGTGCCAAAAGAAGTGGTGTAATCATAATACAGACAACTATTTACGACCGTAGCTGCCGCTGGCCGCATAATGAATGCTCCATAGAGTGCAATCCCCAGCATTATTCCAGCTCCTAACAGTCCGATAAGTATATGCTTCCGTCGAGGAATGGTTTCAAGTAGGTACACGCTCAATGGTACGTACGCTGGCCACCAGAAGAGTGCAAAAAAAAGAAAGAGATATGTAAATAATAACGTATGTTCCCCACTCCCCTGAATATTCAACCACAACATTCCCTCAATTGCTTGCTGGATTGCAAAAATAAGTGGAATCACTGCGATTGGCAGAGCTTTCTTTACTTTATGATTTTTAATGACTGCGGCAGTACCTGCCACCGTGAGAAGTGCGCTTGCGGTAAAGCTGGCTGCTGGAGAAAAGCACATATTTGGCAATTAATGCAGACAGTATAGCATAATTTTAATCTTACCTATAGTTCGCGCTCTCTCTACTTTGAACACTTCAATCATTGAATTTAAAAATATAGGTAAGTGGGCCATATCCTTAGAAAAGATTACGTAAATACAATTATAAAAAACTGGCCTATAGGTCTGTTTTTTATTGCTCCAATACATGGATAGCTTCTGAACTTTTCTACTCTTGATGTAATATTTTAGCGAAAAGTACACCCGATAAAAATAATGACCAATGAATAATACATCGATCAAAATAAAAACAGCACGCTTGTAAATAATACAAAACCTACAATGGTATTTAATATAGGAAAATACCAGTACGCTTTTTGCACGTGACCCGGATACAATAAAAGATATGAAGGAATAAAAAGATAGGCTAAGGCCATAAAACCCAAAATAGATATGGGGAAATACAGCCATACAACTAAAACTGATATAAGCCATAATACCAGGCACAAAACCAGTGATTGCCGAACACCCAGCACTACTGCGGTAGTAGAAAGACCTGCCTTGGCGTCGCTTGAGATATCAGGAACTGCCGAGAATAAATGCATAGCCCAGGTCCAACAGCACACACCGATCATAATGGGCCACGGAGGCAAATGCCCAACAATTTGTGCATAACCTATAAAACCAGGCAGGCCATATAAAAGGTTTGATATAAAATCAATACCAGGATGAGCTTTAAACCGTAGGGGCGGAGCACTATAAAAATAGGACAGGAAATAAAATAAGCATAATAATAAAGCTACCAACACCGAATTCGCAATAATTAAAACTCCCACGTTTACCATGGTTATGACTAGCAGTGTAATGCGTAATTTGACTATTTGCGAAACCACCAACAGCTGCTCCTGAACGCGTTTTTTTTGATTAAACTGGTCTGTGTCACCATCATATAAATCATTTACCCCGTATAAAAAAATATTAGCTGGGATAAGAAAAAAAAATACGTAGACAAAAAATTGTGGGTTTAAAAAATCTCGCAGACTAGTGATGCCAGCCGCATACCCCACTACATAGGTCCCAGCTATATACAACCAAAATCTTGGCCGAGATAGTCTGTATAAGAATAATAGATAATTAATCATGCTGAACGGTTAAGATTAAAAGCGAGAAGGTCCTCCAAAAGCTGTTTTTGTTTGGAGTCAAACGGAAGCCCCGCAATAATTTTCTTGGCTTCCTTGATTTCTTTTTCTAACAGAACCTGGATTTTATCTATAATGCTATATTTAACAATCAGTTCACGAACTTGCAGTAACTGTTGTTTTCCAGCGGCAGGATTACCAAATATAGTTCCAAGCAATTTTTGCTCAGCTTTGGTAGCATACTTATACAAAAAATAATAATAGAATGTCTGCTTACCTTCGCGAATATCTGACCCACATGGCTTACCGATTTTTTCCTGCTCCCCATACATACCCAATTCATCATCTTTAATCTGGAAAATAATTCCAATATGTTCTCCCAACTTCGCCAAACTGTTCACGGTATCAGATGCGAGACCAGCAGCTATGCCGCCTAGCATAAAGGGCAACGAGAATGTATAACGCGCCGTCTTGTACCTATACAGTCGGAGGATTTCAGCCATAGTCACCGATTGAGACACCGATCCAGCCCAGACATCTTGCATTTGCGCAAAACCAACCTTACATAATTCCTGAGAAAAAATTTGTACCAGCTTCTGACCTAACACTGCTTGTGACACAGGCAGAGATGCCAACAGATCAAAGCTTAAAAATATCGCTACATCTCCAACACATACACCGAGAGATTCACCTAGATGATCCGCGTGCTTGCTTTTACTGGCATGTGCCAATGTCTGATATTGGCGATAAACGGTGGGCTGACCGCGACGTAAACCATCACAATCCATAATATCATCATGTATAACTAGGGCTGTATGGACAATCTCAATTGCGGCCGCCAGTTTTTGACATGTTTCATCTGGCTTTTTTTGCGCCAATTCATAGGCCATATACACTAATCCTCCCCGAACCATTTTACCCTCACTGGCTGTGGCACGAAGTCGACGCAAGGCATCTGCACTCCACCGATTTACGGGTTTATACGAAGCAATCTGATCAGTTATATATTCATTTAAAAATGGTGCGATTGATTGTTTGGTCGTGGCAAAATATTCTTTCATACAAGATTACAAATTAACTGTTTCACAATACGAGCTTTAGATGGTTTTACTTTTGTTTTAAAAATAATAAATGGATCGCTCGCAATAACCTTGGCTGTGTAACGATACATATCGGCAGCGGTTTTTATAGGTAAGAGAGTCCGACGAGAAAAATAACTAAAACCCGCTTCTCCTTGCTTTTGCCACTCACGGTAGCGCTCCAATTCTTGTTGGATTACATTTTTAAATGCTTGCGGATTAGCGAGGGCTGTCGCTTCGGTAAGATTCTCAAATCCGAATGGACGAAGTACTTCCAGGGGAATATATTGTCTCCCCAATCCAATATCTTCGGAAATATCTCGAATAAAATTAATATACT
>DAORJA010000001.1:0-44256 GCA_035438805.1 Candidatus Magasanikiibacteriota bacterium | reverse complement strand
GGACTAGAGGACATGACCCAACAGATCCCTCTGGTCAGGCGGTACCCAGCCCATCACGTCCATGCCGAGGTAAAGCCCAAGATTTTCGAGTTCCTCGACTACGTTTTTCAGGCATCGTCTTCCGAAGTTCTTTCTTGTGAGCAGGCCTGCTGGTTTGTTCTGCACCAGCTGACCTATATAGCGTATAGGTCGGTGACTATGCTGATATTCGGTAAGAGCGTTGCGCGCATGACCCATGAGATTGAGTTCGATGACCTGTTTGTCAAACTCCTCGAAGAGGGTGTGTTTCGCGCTTTTCTTTGCGGGCATTGGACCTTGTTGCAGCACCTTGGTAAGACTGAGTGGGTTTTGACACCACTCCTCGGCCATACCTTCTTCGAGGTCGATCGGGATTGCTGCTATGAGTACCATTACCAGCTTTTGCAATGTTTCAGGTTTCACACTACCACCTCCTTTTAATGTTTTTGGTAGCCATTTCTTATATCATAAAAATGATATTTTGTCAATCCTTAAAACAAAAAACCACCCTCATCGGGTGGTTTTAGTTTACTTGTGTAATTTACACATCAGCATCTTCTTTATCAGCTTCAAGTAATGTAAGGCTCGCTACTTTATCGCCTTCTTGCTTGAATCGCATAATGCGCACTCCTTGTGTTGCTCGTCCAAGGGTAGAGATAGTCTTGATTGGGGTTCTGATAACCTGACCTTTCACTGAAATAATCATAAGGTCCTGTGTTTCGGTGTTGTTCACTACTCGTGCAGTGATAATTCGACCAGTCTTATCAGTAATTGCCATCGTTTTGATACCACTTCCACCACGACCTTGTACTTTATACTCCGTAATACTCGTTCGTTTACCCATTCCTTTTTCAGAGATGACGAGGAGCTCAAGTACTTTCTTTTTTACTAGGTCGGAAGACACCACGTCCATTCCGACGACTACATCATTTGATTTGAGCTTGATTGCACGAACCCCACTCGCAGTGCGGCCCATGGCACGGATTTCTTTTTCTTGGAAACGGATTGCTTGTCCCTGGCTTGTAACCGTAATGACATCATTACTTCCAGTTGAAGGACGTACCCATTCCAGCAAATCGTCTTCCTTGAGTTTGAGGGCAATAAGACCTGATCGGCGTACGTTTTTGAAATCATCAAGTCTGGTTTTCTTGATGGTTCCTTTGTTCGTTAACATGATCAAATACTCATACTTAGTCATGTCACTCATGGAAAGGATAGTTGATACTTTCTCATTTGGCGCAAGTTGCAGGAAATTTACCAGAGCTTGGCCCTTGGCAGTGCGAGATCCTTGTGGGATATCATATGCCATGAGCTGGAATACCCGTCCACGCGTAGTGAAGAATAGGATGCGGTCGTGCGTGTTTGTTGAAATGATATGATCTACGACATCTTCTTCTTTGGTTGTAAGACCCATCACTCCTTTGCCTCCTCGTCCTTGTTGTTTGAAAGTATCAGGAGGAAGACGTTTGATATATCCATCAACCGTTGAAAGAATAAGAGTTGGTTCATTTGGTACCAAATCTTCAATTGAGAATTCTTTGACTCCATGTTGGATAATCTTGGTTCGTCGTTCTTCGGCAAAACGTTCTCGGATTTCGGTAACCTCACCTTTGATGATGTTAAGTATTTTTGTCGCACTCTTCAAAATAGATTCAAGTTCAGCGATAAGCTTCATCTTCTCCTTAAGCTCATCCTCGATTTTTTGTCGTTCAAGATTTGCGAGTTGCTGCAAGCGCATTTCTAAAATGGCAACTGTTTGCCTTTCGGTAAAATCAAATTTTTTCATGAGGTTTACTTTTGCCTCATCTTTATCTTTTGATTTACGGATTGTAGTAATAATCAAATCAATCTTATCAAGAGCCTTTTTCAAACCTTCAAGAATATGAGCTCGATCTTTGGCTTTTTCAAGATCAAATTCAGTTCGTCTACGGATAATGACTTGGCGGTGTTTGATAAATTCTTCAAGGACTGACTTCAAATTGAGCACGCGTGGCTGAATTCCATCAACGAGCGCGAGCATGTTTACATGGAAGGTAGTTTGAAGTTCAGTCATTTGGAATAAACGATTCAAAACTTTCTTTGGGTATGAATCTTTTTTAAGCTCAATCACAATTCGAACTCCATCTTTGTTTGACTCATCACGGAGATCTTTAATTCCTTCGAGTTTCTTTTCCTGAACAAGAGTAGCGATTTTTTCAATCAAAGTTGCTTTGTTAACCTGGTAAGGTACTTCACTTACAATAATATTGAATCGGTCTCCTGCAAGCTCAACAATGTCAGTTTTTGCTCTCATAACAATTCCGCCGCGACCTGTGGCATATGCAGCAAGAATATCCTGTTTGCTGTAGATAATACCACCGGTTGGGAAATCAGGTCCTTTGATATGTTCTACCAGTTCCTCTATCCTAATTTTAGGATTTTCAATGAGTGCCGCAATACCATCACACAGCTCTCCCAGATTATGCGGAGGGATGTTTGTAGCCATACCAACTGCAATACCCATACTGCCATTCAAGAGTAGGTTTGGAAATTTACTTGGGAGCACCCGGGGTTCTTTGTGACTTCCGTCATAGGTAGGAGAAAAGTCGACAGTGTTTTTATCAATATCAAGAAGCATTTCTTCTGCAAGGGAGCGAAGTTTTACCTCAGTATAACGCATGGCAGCAGCACTATCTCCATCCATGGAACCAAAGTTTCCTTGTCCATGCACGAGCATATGCCGCATATTAAACTCCTGCGCCATGCGGACCAATGAATCGTAGATGGCGGCGTCACCATGAGGATGGTATTTACCCATTACGTCTCCCACTACGTGTGCTGATTTTTTGAATTTTGCAGTATGCTTCAATCCAATTCCCCACATGGCGTAGAGAATACGTCGGTGTACTGGCTTGAAACCATCGCGAACATCAGGTAGAGCGCGAGAAACAATAACGCTCATTGCATAATCAAGGTATGAAGTGCGCATCTCATCAACGAGGTTGATCGCTTCGATTTTTCCATCAGTCAAACTTGGCTGAATCGCGCGTGACTCTGATCCTTTTGTGTCTTTAGTATCTTTTTTGATCATATACAGTTAGTGTTGATTATGGTGTAGTGGTGACTGTAGTCGTTGTTGTAGCTGTGGTCGTAGTCGCAGTACTGCTCGCTGTAAGGAGTGGCATAAGTGCTTGTGCAACCATTAGTTTAAGCTCTGCCGGACTTTTGATGTTTCCCTTCAACTCGTTTTCCATTTTTGTAAATGTGGCTATAAGCATGGAGAGATCATTTTGCCCTGAATCTGCAAAAGCTTTTGCAGGATTGAGGGTGAGTTTATTTTGCTGAATAGTGTCGGTGATGTAGACGAACCAGAATCCAAGAATAGTGAGTAAGCACGCTCCGACCCCAATAAACATCCAGCGTCTACTTCGTTGGGGTGATAGGTATACGGTAGGTTTCGGTAAGGATTTTACAGAAGCCTTAGTAGATGTGATTGAAGTAGTATTATGATGAGAAGAAATAGCGTTTTTTCTAATTTCTTCAACAATAAGAGAGGGGATTGCCCGAACCGCCTCTTTTAATTCATGAGATTGTAATTTCTTTTTTGACATTCTACGGGGGCTAACAGTTCCTTTTATTCTTTTCCAAATAAAATTACTTTTGTCTCCTCTTCAGGGAGGTCTTTCTTCTTAATAATTACCTTTTTTTCTTCAGCAGGTATCTGGAGCCCAAGCCCTCGAATAAAGCTGTCAGGAGAGGAAGCATCAGGATCATTGTCACACTTAAAAGCCATCGGAATAACAATTCGAGGTTCAAGGCTATTGATCGTTTTCATGGCAGATTCAGTATCAAGTCCATTTTTATTTCCCACAGGAATAAACACAATATCAACGCCTGATAAAATGTCCAATTGATCTGATGTGAGAGGTTCTTTGATAAGCCCAAGATGAGCCATGCTTACACCTTCACAATCAATCCGAAGCATAGTCCCGTCTTCAGTATGTCCGGCAACACCGGTAACCAGCACTCCTTTTGAGTCGATTTCGCCTGGAGTATCAAGGGTAAATGGCTCGCCAGACAAGGTGATGAGATCTTGTGATCCTCGGGTAAGGAGTACGACGTCAGCAGTCAAGCTTCGTGGAGAAGTACCTTTATCGGATTTATATGGATCAATTAATACCGTGACGTCTGAATCAGCATGTTTTGTCTGAATTTTGATTGAAGTACCTCCAAGCCAGGAAATATGCATAAGAATTATGGTCAAAATGTTGTTTAGGTATGCCCATAGTATACGGGGTTTTGTGGGTGAAAGCAAGGGGGTTCCCAGCGTAAAAAAGAGGATAGATTAGCGGACAAAAGTTATCCAAAGTTATCTTCAGGAAAAGGCCTTGCCAAATTGAAAATCCTATGCTACACTAAGCCCACTTTATTTACCCTGGCTTAAGTCAGGACCGGTCCATTAAATGATTCCGGTTAATGTGTTTTTTATATGGCACAGACACAGAATTTTGAAGAATTATTAAAAGATTATTTTGCCCAGATCCCTCAAGTGAATGATTTGGTCAAAGGAAAAGTCATCTCGATTGGTCGAGGTGAAGTTCGTGTTGATATCAATGGTATCATTATCGGAGTTGTACGCGGAGATGAATTGTTTAGTGAATCAAAAGAATTTGCTCATATCAAAATCGGAGATGATGTCGAAGCGACAGTTATTGAAGATGAAAATGAAAATGGCGAAATGGAATTGTCATTCCGCGTAGCCGGACATCGCCTCGTTTGGGAACGCATGGCAAAATATGTTAAAGAAGGAACAGTAATCAAAGCAAAGATTATCCAGGCAAACAAAGGTGGTCTTATGCTCCAGGCAGACGCTTTGACCGGATTTATGCCTGTATCACAGCTCAATCCTGATAATTACCCACGTGTACAGGGTGGAGATAAAAATAGAATTCTTGAACACTTGAAAAAATTTGTTGGAACAACAATCAAGGTAAAAGTACTTGATGCAAACGTTGACGATGAGAAATTGATCTTCTCTGAAAAAGAAGTATGGGAAGAAGAGCAGAAAAATATCCTTGATTCTTACAAGGTAGGAGACAAGATCGAGGGTGAAGTATCAGCGCTCACTCCATTTGGAGCATTTGTGAAATTTGGTGAAGGACTCGAAGGATTGGTACACATTTCAGAAATCGTCTGGCAGAGAATTGATCATCCTAAAGATATTCTCAAAGTGGGTGATAAAGTGAAAGCTCAGATCATTGATCTCAACAAATCAAAAATCTACCTCTCATTGAAGCGCCTTGTCGACGATCCTTGGAAATCTGTAAAAGAAAAATATACGATTGGGCAGATTGTAAAAGGAGAGGTGCATAAGGTTGAATCATTTGGTCTCATGGTCAAACTCGACAATGAAATTCATGGACTCGCGCACATTTCTGATCTTTCAGATAAACGTGTGGCTGATCCAAAGGAATTATTGGTCAAGTTTGAAATCGGAAAACCATACAACTTCGAAATTATCTCTATTGAACCAGCTGAACACCGTCTTGGACTCCGACTTGAAGGAGTAAAGAAGCGCGAAGCAAAAAAAGAAGACGAAGTAGCTGAAGAGAAAAAAGAAGAAGTAAAGACCGAAGAAAAAACAGCATAATCACGATAAACCCCGCACAAAAGTGTGGGGTTTTGATTATTGACAAAGGTGTATAATTTGCATATACTCACTCTATTATCTTCTTAATTGAAAAAAGCTGCGTATGAAGCAATTATTCAAGAATTTTTTTATTGTTTTTGCCACATTATTCGTAATCGCGGCAGTAGTTTCGATGTTCAATTTTACGGGTGTTCAGCCTGAGGCTGCGAGTATTTCGCGGCTAGTAACAGAGATTAAAGCAGATACCGTATCTGTTGTGGAAGTCCGGGGAGACACCTTGCTCGTAAAGCTGAAAGATGAAAACGCAAAACCACTTGAAATCAAGCGAGAAACAGGAGTTTCTTTTGGTGAATTACTGGCTCCCTATGGTGTTACTTCAGAAGAGCTAAACAATATCTCAGTAGAGATTAAGGAGGAATCAGGCTGGAGATTCTGGGTAGGTGTGTTGGTACCATGGATACTTCCTCTGGGTATTTTTCTGTTGGTAATTTTCTTTTTTACGAGACAGGTACAGGGCGCTAATAATCGGGCAATGGGATTTGGAGAGAGTCGTGCTAAAGAAGCAAAACCAGATGACACTAATCGAAAGACATTCGCAGATGTTGCGGGCGCTAAAGAAGCAAAAGAAGAACTTACTGAAGTAGTGGATTTTTTGAAAGATCCAAAAAAATTTACTGACATGGGAGCGAAAATCCCACGTGGCGTATTATTGATGGGTTCTCCTGGTACTGGAAAAACATTGCTTGCAAAAGCAGTTGCAGGCGAAGCCGGTGTTCCGTTCTTCCACATTTCAGGATCAGAATTTGTAGAAATGTTTGTGGGAGTTGGAGCATCACGTGTCCGAGATTTATTTAACAAAGCAAAAAAAGCAGCTCCAGCAATTGTGTTTATTGATGAAATCGACGCAGTTGGGCGCAAACGTGGAGCAGGTCTTGGTGGAAGTCATGATGAGCGCGAGCAGACACTCA
The DNA here is from genome assembly GCA_035438805.1 of Candidatus Magasanikiibacteriota bacterium. Taxonomy (GTDB): domain Bacteria; phylum Patescibacteriota; class Patescibacteriia; order Magasanikbacterales; family UBA922; genus UBA922. The sequence continues at coordinate 37,641 of DAORJA010000001.1, read as the reverse complement.
ACCAAATTCTCGTTGAGATGGACGGATTTGAACCAAATCTTGGCGTGATCGTCGTTGCTGCGACCAATCGGCCAGATGTGCTTGATTCAGCTCTCCTTCGTCCAGGTCGTTTTGATCGACGTGTGGTGATTGATCTCCCAGATATTTCTGACCGCGAAGAGATTCTCAAGGTGCACGCAAAAAATAAAAAACTAGCTGAGGGTGTCTCACTTCGAAAAATCGCAGAACGTACTCCTGGTTTTTCTGGAGCTGATCTTGAAAATTTATTAAACGAAGCTGCAATTCTCGCAGTTAGAAGAGAGAAAAAAGTAATTGATGAAGTTGAAGTTCTTGAAAGCATTGAAAAGGTAATTTTGGGACCAGAGAAAAAGTCACGATTAATGACCAAAAAAGATCAGGAAATGACTGCCTATCATGAAGCAGGTCATGCGATTGTGGGACACTTCCTTCCAAATTGTGATCCTGTGCGAAAAGTCTCAATTATCGGCCGTGGAATGGCAGGAGGGTATACTCTCAGTATGCCAGATAGTGATGTGAAATATCGTACGCGTGCGAAATTCAATGATGATCTCGCAATGATGCTCGGAGGATATGTTACTGAACGCATGATCTATGGTGTCGACCAGCTTTCAACAGGACCATCGAGTGATCTCAAAAAAGCAACAGCGACTGCGCGTTCAATGGTGCTCCGCTATGGGATGAGTGATAAATTAGGGCCTCGTCAATATGGGGAAAATGAAGAAATGATTTTCTTGGCGCAAGAAATCCATGACAAGAAAAATTATAGTGAAAAAACAGCAGAATTAATTGATTCAGAGATCAGTCGAATACTCGATGATGCGCTCAAAGTTGCGGAGCATGTGATTACCACACACCGAAAGCAAATGGATGATTTGGTAAAAGAATTGATCGAAAAAGAAACAGTGGAGCAAGATGAGTTCAAAAAGATTGTGGGAGACAGTAAGAAAAACTAACGTATACGAATATAAAAAAGCATCCTGACCACTCATGGATGCTTTTTTATTTCTCCCTTTTGGCTGACGTATGTGCTATACTATCAACATTACTATCTTCTAATTGTTTTTGTTATGCAGGAGCCCACACTTCGAGAGATATTTAAAGTAAGCTGGAAACTCACTAAACACTACAAAGGATTATGGGTATTAGGGGCATGTGCATTGGTTTTAGGACAGCTGGGAATTCTTGATGTGATTACCGGAGTACTAAAAGGAGTAATTCCTGGTACGGTAAGTCCTGGTGCACAGATATGGTATATTTTTTCACCGAATACACTGATGCAGATAGGTAATACGCTAGGATTTTCTTTTGATTCATGGGCAGGTCTTGCGTGGCTACTAGTCATGTTATTATCACTTGGTATTGCGCTTATTGTGGTTGCTTCAATTGCTCAGGGTGGCATGGTGCATGCAACAGCACTTTCTATGGAACATGGTCTGAAGACAATCGAAAAGTTTGAAGAATCATGGCATGCAGGTGCTCGCAATGTTTCCCATATCTTGGTTCTTAATATTGTAAAAAAATTAATCATTTTTGCCGTCTCTCTCATTGTTTCGGCGAGTGCGTTTGCAGCATTACTGTTTGGAACAGCAAGCTCAACAGTCGTATTTGTTATCTCCTTTATTTCAGCAATTATTGTTGGGATGACTGTATCTGTACTTACAATTTTTGCAGTTGGGTATCTGGTAATTGAGAAAAAGGATTTATTTGGTGCGATTAATCATGCGTGGAAATTATTAATCAAACATTGGATTGTTTCTTTTGAAGTGGGAATTGTGCTACTACTTTTGAATGTATTAATGTTTGGACTGCTACTTGCAGGATTATACGTATTTGTAGCACCTAGTCTTGCGTTGAGTGCCTATGGAGCTCTGACAGGGAATATTGCAGTCTCTCAGTTTGGTGTGTCAATCGCATTGGTGCTTTACCTGGCATATGCTCTTATTATTGGCTCAGTATTTACCGTATTTGTAAACGCAACGTGGACATATTTATTTGTGATTATGCATCGATGGGGACTGCGGAGTCGAATACACGCATGGATTTCTGGCTTCAAGCGCACCTAACAATCGTATGTCAGACAGACCTTCAATCAATGATCTTATACACACAAGCAGGACAACAGAACCGCCTATTGTTGGTAATCAGCAGAACAAAGGTGTGTTGACTAAAAAAATGGATGAGATTAAGAAGAAAGAGTTGGAAGTCAAAGCTATGCGATTTGCGGCATCTATTGGCGTGCCACATATCGATTTAGTTAAGTTTCCGGTGACTCATGAGGCCTTAAGACAGATCAGCCGAGAAGAAGTTGAACAAACCGGAGTTGTATGTTTTTTTGCAAACAGTGACGAGATACGGCTCGGAGCACTTGATCCTACCAAACCAGAAGTTGATGAAATTCGTACACGTATAGAAACACAAAAACATGCGACGGGTGCAGTGTACGTCATTTCGGAAGTTAGTCTTGAGCGAGTACTGTCACTCTATGACAAATTACCTACCATAAAGCCCATTACTAAAGACGTAGAAATTACAGCTGACGCATTGAAACAAGTGCAGGCATCAGTCGATGATTTTGATTCAGTTGCTGAGCTTTTGGAAACTGCAACAACAACCGATGTGCTTACGATCAGTCTTGGTGCCGCGCTCAAAGTACATGCCTCAGATGTGCATGTAGAGGCAGAAGAGCATACAATCGTCGTACGATTTCGATTGGATGGTATTCTGCATGATGTCGCAACGCTCACGAAAGACGCATATAAAAAATTATTATCACGCATAAAATTACTTTCAGCCTTGAAAATCAATATTATTTCAAAACCGCAAGATGGGCGCTTTACCATCAAAAGTCCGGATGGAGATATTGATGTGCGTGTATCCACTATTCCAACTGTGTTTGGAGAAAGTATTGTAATGCGTCTTCTCGTACAGGGAGATGGCGGTATTACTCTCGAAGAACTCGGATTTACTGCAGGAGTTCTTGAAAAATTAAAAATGCAGATTGAGCGGCCAACAGGAATGATTATAACGACTGGTCCTACTGGATCGGGAAAATCAACAACGCTGTATGCAATTTTACAAATCCTCAATCAATCAGGAGTGAAAATTATTACATTGGAAGATCCAGTGGAGTATAGGCTCGAAGGAGTGAATCAGAGTCAGATTGATCATACAAAAGGCTATACTTTTGCAACAGGATTGCGTTCAATTCTCCGTCAAGATCCTGATATTGTGATGGTCGGAGAAATTCGTGATGAAGAGACAACTGAAATCGCAGTTCAGGCTGCCCTCACAGGGCACTTGATGCTTTCAACTCTCCATACAAATTCTTCTGCTGGGGCAATTTCACGTTTCCTCTCAATGGGGGCGGCACCATATCTCCTCGCTCCAGCGCTCAATTGTGTGATGGGGCAGCGTTTGGTTAGACGAGTGTGTGAAAAATGTAGAAAGAAAGTGGGTTTTGATGCATTGGAGCCACATATTCAAGAGCGTGTACAAGCAGTAATTGAGGGGATGAATGTTTCTGATCGGGAACAAGTGAATGCGGGATTACAAGAATTTTTTACTGCTGCAGAGAAAGGTTGTTCTGAGTGTAGTGGTATTGGATATAAAGGAAGAATTGGAATTTGCGAATTATTTATTGTGAGTGATCAGATAAAACAGCTTATTTTGGGCGGGCAAGTTGGAGAAGCTGAAATTGAAAAAGTGGCGCGCACTGAAGGTATGCGAACCATGGTCGAAGATGGAGTTTTGAAAGCCATCGAAGGAGTGACAACCTTGAATGAAGTATTTAGAGTAATTGAGTAATAGCGTATTTTTGTGTATACTACCACCTAAGCAATATTTTTCTTTGTATTTTAATTTAAGTACTGTCCTGTCATATGCCACTTGATGCTACTCCACTTCCTTCAGAGCAGCCAATACGATTTTATAAATTTATCGCACTTGGTTTTTTATGTATCACCCTTATTTTGGTTGGTACGATAATTTTCATGTCTTCAAAGCGTGCAAGTATAACTATTATTACCAAATCAGAACCGCTTGAAGTCACCGATACCGTCGTGCTTGATGCAACAGCTGCTGATGCGCTGATTCCAGGGTTTGTGACGACAACGGTTATTACACATGAAAAAGTATTTTCACCTGAAGGCACCAAGACCGAGGATGCAGCTGCAGAGGGTACGGTTACTCTCATAAACGAAACCGATATTCCACAAGGACTTATTGCAACGACACGGGTGTTATCAAAAGAAGGTGTATTGTTTAGACTAAAAGATGCAGTCTCTGTACCAGCCAAGGGAGAAATTAAGGCAAGTGTATATGCTGATGTGAAAGGAGCTTCGGGGAATATTGCAGCGACTACGTTTACGATTCCTGGGCTTCAAGAGAGTAAACAGAAAGTAATTTACGCGAAAAGTGAAAGTGCGATGAGTGGAGGAGTGAGAACATTTGGTGTTGTTGGTCAGGATGATATTGTAAAGTCAGAAAAAGTATTGCTTGAAGAAATAAAAACCAAAGGCGCTGACATTCTCAAAGTTGAGGCACCTGTTGGTATGACTGGATTATACCAGGTAGTACAATCCACGTTTGAACCAGTCGAAGAATTGGGTGAAGAAGTGGATTCATTTGTGATCAAAGGTACTGCAACAGTCGTGGGCGTGTGGTATGACCCAGTAAAAGCTACGGCGTTTGCAGAAGATATGCTGAAAAAGCGTGTGGTAGATAACAGTGAAATTCTTTCATCAATGGAGCCTACCCCAAGCTTTTCATTGGAAAGTTATGATGTGGCAGCAAGTACTGCAAAATTGACAGTCTCACATCGAGGACTCGTAAATATTGATGAAAACAGTACTGAACTCCAGAAAGATAATTTCTTTGGGAAATCAGAGGATGAAGTAAAACGCTATGTCATGTCTTTGAAACATGTAGAAGGGGTGGAGATGGCTTTCAAACCGCTCTGGAATAGAAGTGTACCTCGTGTAGCAAGCAATGTAGAGGTGATTATACGAGAAGTACAGTAGTCTTGACCGCGAATCGTATTTTCAGTATAGTTCATGCACTAAAGCGTATGTACGAGAACCTGCCCAGCGAATCCCGAGTGAAATCGAGGGACCCGCATGGTACCATTCTCGGAGCTTTATACTAATTTAAAAAAGTTAAAAAACGGGTGGAACCGTCGTGAAATAAGCAATCTTGCTCATGACCCCGGCACATCTCAGGCGCTTGCTTGAGGGTGTCGGGTTTTTTTATTAAAAAACGACCAACGACTCACGTATCACGACTCAAAAATAAAGTCGTGCTCCATGTGTCGTGTGTCGTCTAGATAATGTTGTAAACATATGCAAAACCAAGAATTAGAACATCTACGTCATTCAGCTGCGCACCTATTGGCTGCTGCTGTTGAGGAATTATATCCTGAGGCAAAGAGAACAATTGGTCCGGCGATTGAAGATGGGTTTTATTATGACTTCGACTTCGGAGTAGAAAAAATCAATGATGAAGATTTGAAAAAGATTGAGAAACGAATGGGTGAAATTGTGAAGCATTGGAAAGAATTTGAACATAAAGAAGTGAGTGCGGTTGAAGCAATAGAATTTTTCCGCGACAATGAATATAAAAAAGAGCTTATTGAGGAATTCTCAGGCGAGGGCGCAACGCTTACCTTCTATACTGCAGGAAAATTCACTGATCTATGCCGTGGTGGACATAGTGAGAATCCTTCAAAAGAACTTCGTAATTTCAAATTACTCAGTGTTGCAGGAGCATATTGGAGAGGGGATGAGAAGAATAAAATGCTTACTCGAATTTATGGTACAGCATTTCCAACCAAAGATGAGTTGCAAAAATATCTGAAAATGCGAGAAGAAGCAAAGAAGCGGGATCATCGAAAAATCGGCAAAGATCAGGAATTATTCTTGATCGATGATCGAGTAGGAAAAGGGCTCGTCATGTGGTTGCCAAATGGCACAATCATTCGAAATGAAATTGAGAAATTCGCAACTGAAATGGAGGAGTCATATGGTTATAGCCGAGTGGTGACTCCACATATGGCAAAGGAAGAACTCTATCTTACGTCAGGCCACCTTCCATACTATAAAGATGGAATGTACCCGGGAATGGTGATGGATGATGGCACGTATTATCTCCGCGCCATGAATTGTCCACATCATCATATTATCTACGGATCAAGTCCTCGAAGTTATCGCGAACTCCCACTTCGTCTTGCCGAATACGGAACCGTATATCGGAATGAACTTTCAGGAACTCTTGCAGGATTGCTTCGTGTACGCGGACTCACCATGAATGACGCACACATCTACTGTACCAAAGAGCAGATCAAAGATGAGTTCAAGCGTGTGATGGAACTTACCATGAATTATTTCAACATCTTCGGACTCACAAATTACTGGTTCCGTCTTTCAAAATGGAGCCCAGATCACAAAGAAAAATATATTGATCAGCCAGAAAATTGGCAAATGACTGAAGGGGTACTTCGTGAGGTATTGACTGATATGAAAGTAGAGTTTACCGAAGTAGAAGATGAGGCAGCATTCTATGGACCTAACGTTGATGTACAATTCAAGTCTGTGATTGGTCGGGAAGAAAGTATGTCGACAATTCAGCTCGACTTCCTCGCGCGTGAACGCTTTGGGTTGTCATATGTAGATGAAGGTGGAAAAGAAAATAATGAAGTATTTGTCATTCATCGTGCGCCATTGTCGACCCACGAGAGGTTCACTGCATTCCTAATCGAGCATTATGCCGGAATCTGGCCTACGTGGCTCTCTCCGGTCGCTGTAGCATTCGTACCAGTGTCTGAGAAGCATATTGCAGGAGCTGAATCACTTGCAAAAGAACTTCGCGCAGAAGGAATCCGAGTATCAATTGATAAGGCTGACGAGACTGTTGGAAAGAAAATCAGAAAAGCCGCACAGAGCAAAGTTCCATATATGCTCGTCATTGGTGACAAAGAACTCGAAGGCGGAGATTTCATGGTTCGCATGAGAGGGCAAGAGGAACAGGTGAGTATTTCCAAGAGTGAGTTTGTAGAGAAGGTGAAGACTGAAATTAGAGAGAGGAAGTAGCAATACTTTTTTATTAAATATGGAAACTAAAATCGATACTTTTACAGAGGAAGAGATGGAATTTCTTAAAAATTTTGCAGCTCAAACTTTGATAGGCGAGATGGCACAGGTAGATGATTTAAAACAAAACTGCGATGTCTCTTTTCAGTATGCAAAAACACATTCAGTTTATATTAAAGATTGGGAAAAGGTAAAGGCTGGAATGGAGGAAAATCTTAGGACAGGAAATGTCCATAGTGATTTTACTCCAGCAGTGTATAAAGAGATGATACATATCGCTGATCAAATAGTTGAAAAGAAGCTCAAAAAAGTTAGAAATGATTTTGAAGAAAAATTTGGAGAACCTATCTATAATTATCTTGATAAAGATGGGAAGACAAAGAGTTGCTTTGGTGTTGTTCTACTTTTTGGGATTGTAGGTGGAATTTTGACTCTTCTTGCTTAGTCTTGATTAGTTTTAATAAAAACCGCTCGGGGAGGGGCGGTTTTTTGTTTTTGAGAATCTTTTATATTAACGATATTGCACGTATCTTTTAGCTACCCAACCTTCTTTTTTTGAGCTTAAACCAAAGTTAATTTTTATCCAATCACCACCATTGTCTTCAATCACTTTATATATAGTTTTAGATGAGGCCGTACCTACAACTCGAGCGGTTAAAGAAGGATTTTGACGGATACGCACTGCAAACACAGTAGGTTGAATAAATTTTTCAATTACTAGATCCTCTGTTTCAATTTTAAGTCCCTCAACGCTTGGGCTCTGTTGTGGGATACATTGTTGCCCCGTACTGTCTACAACGTAACCATTATCACAATAGCATTTGTTATCAGATTCTAGATGAGCATTAACACTACAGGTTGGAGTATCAGCATAACAAAAACCATTTTTCGCGTGGTAACCTAGTTCGCAGTAACTGCAAGTATTTGTTAATGAATTAAACTCTCCACGAGTCCCATATATTTTTTCACAGTATGTCTGTCCGATCAGACAAGTACCACTAGTATCATATATGTAGCCTGATTTACACTGGCATTGTCCTGTTGAATTTGTGGTTGCTCCATAGCCATAATATTCTTGACAATATTTTTCATAACTAACACATGAGCCATAAGAATTTTCTTTGTAACCAGTCTTACATACACATTTTTCGTATGTATAATTATAAGTTTCATTAGTCTGACATGAGGGTGTTGTAACTATTGGTGTGGGACTGTAGTAGCTTGATCCACTATTACTGTTTTCGTATAACTGTTTGCCTGTATAGTAATCCGGGTCAGTAACATAAGTTGGTGTATCCCACTCAGTATCTCTTGTACCGTATGTTTTGTTGTATAAACCTTGATTAGACTTGTAACTATAGTTATCGTATTTAACGCCATTTGGGTTACTTCTCACGTGGGGTGCTACATACGTCCCGTCTTTTCTTGTGTAACCTTTAACATTAACATAAGCATCTACAGGCGGACTAAATAAAAAAGTTGAAACAAAAAATGAAATCACAAACCCCATCAGAGTAATTTTTTTAAATTTCATATAATCTTAATTATTAAAGTATCTACACTATAGTATGGTTATAAATTTTATGCAAATTATTGATAGTAAAAATGTTTCGTTTATGGTTGACAAAAAATTAAAAATAGTATAAAAGTTTATTCAGAGCACCAGGAAATTCCAGGTGCAAATGGATTCTGTGAGAGAGGATAAAAGAATGAAGAAGATTGTACTTATCGAGCAGCGTTATCCCTACGGAAAAGATAAAGTCTACCTTAGTGGATCTATCGTTTCAGTGGCGGCGCGACTTCTCATAATGGGACACGAAGTACAACTGGTCGATCTCAACATCGATCGGATGCATCAAACTCATGTGCGGAAGAAGCTGAGGGAAGCGGACCTCATCGGCGTCGCAGTCGTGGGTGCTCCTGCAATACCGGGGCTTCTACGTCTGATTCCTCAGATCCGCGCATTCGCACAGGATACGTTGATACTGGTAGGTGGCCAAGTGATCGAGCGGGTCACTACCGATCAGTTCAATCGGATCTTCGGCACCTACAGCGCAGTCACGCAGATCAAGGACAATTACGATCTGGCGCAAGCACTAGACTGTAAAGTGCTGGATTTGCCACCACCCGAGGCAGTTTCGTACGTTCCTGTCTGGAAACAGATGGGGGAAGAACGAATGGTGCGCTACCTGGAACACGAGAGCGTACTAGTGATCTCACAAGGCTGTCATTTCCGATGCGACTTCTGTGCTGCTAGTAAACAGATGAAGGAAAGTTTTCGATCCGTCGAGGTGTTCGTGAATGATTTGCGTCACCTCACGCAGATTGCACAGCGTGCGAGGTTGAAGAAGCTAGAATTCTACGCGTCCAGTCTCGACTTCTTCCAGAATCCGAAGATCGTTGCACGGTTCCTCGAAGTAATTGAGCAGATGCAGTTAGACAGTGGTATCGAGATCAAGATCCGATGTCTCAGTTGTCTTGGTAGTTTCCTCGCAGCACGTGAGGAGATTCCCAACTTCGATGATCTGCTTCGTAGAGCAGGTCTCTGGTGTATCGGGTTCGGAATCGACGGAGACGAAAAAGATTGGCGTAGTCAGAAGAAACGTCAAAATAAGCAGGGCGACATCGTGCGCTGCCTGGAGATCACCAGAGATCTGGGCATTACTGCCGAGTTTTTGATGGTCATGGGTTTCCCAACCCAAGATGGTCAGAAGCTCAGAGAGCTCGTCACGAATGCACTTCAGGTTGTTGAAGAATGGCCACACGTGGTCCTTCGACCGTACCTGGCTAAACTGGCGGTTCCTGGAAACAAGGGATGGAAGACTCGGCATGACATCGTCGAGTTGATCATGTCGAATCCCAAGCTCTTCTACAATCTGGATTTCTGCGCGCTCGGTTCATCCCTGACGCATCCCGATCCAGAGCATCGACGACTCTCGAACGAAGCCTTCCTGGAGATTTGTGCGCTTGCCACGACAGGTAAGTGTGCGACTTCAGCTCTCCAACCTCAGGGCGAGGAAGGAGAAGCAGGAGTGCGTGCAGCTGAGTTCAATCGGCTTCAACCGTTCGACCGATAGCTGTTTTACAGCGCCCCGTGCCGCCGACACGTTAAACACTGGCTCATAATTTGCTCACAAATCTTAATTTGCTAGCAAATAAAACAAAAAACCAAGCTTCGTCAGCCTGGTTTTTTGTTTATAAAAATTTATATTATCCTCGCATCACTAGATACCCTACATACCCGACATAGATGAGTACAAACATGAGTCCCTGCCAGCGGTTGAGGCGATGTTTTGTTCCAATAAACATAAAGAAGAAGAGAAGCAGGGTCGCGCCAATATTCACTAGTACATCGATCTGTCCGGCAGGAGAGATGGGGAGCGGGAGGATGGAAGCGGTGAGTCCGAGTATCCAGAGAATATTAAAAATATTTGACCCCACAATATTTCCAACTGCGAGATCATCCTGTCCATGACGTACGGCAATGATCGAGGTTACGAGCTCGGGAAGCGAGGTGCCGACTGCGACAATAGTGAGACCAATGAGAGCTTCAGACATGCCAGCCAATTGCGCGAGTACAATCGCATTGTCGACCAGGATTTTTCCACCAAATACGAGACCAGCGAGCCCTCCAATAATTAGTAGAGTCGAAATAGGTGTCGAATACAGTTTTACCTCGTCTTTGTCAGCTTCACCGCTCACTTTTGCAATGCCGAATGTGTAATATAGGAAGATCGCAAAAATTCCCATGAGCGCGAGACCGTCGGTGCGAGTGAGTGCATCGGTCGTGCCGCCATCGAGTATGCGGTCGTGGGCCATCACAAACACGAGTAATACGGCGAGGAGTGCCAATGGAATTTCTTTCCACACGGTATTTTTTTGTACACGTATGGTGCGCATCATGGCACAGATTCCAAGAATCAGAAGAATATTTGCTATATTGCTTCCGATTATGTTTCCAATCGCAATATCAGTTGATCCTTGGAATGCTGAGAACAAATTCACGGCAAGCTCAGGGGCAGAAGTACCAAAGGCAACAATGGTGAGACCGATGACGATAGGCGCAACTTTCAGACGTTTGGCGATAGACGAGGCTCCACGAACGAGTGATTCACCGCCAACGATGAGAATGCCGAGGCCGACAAGTAGGAGGAAAATAGACAGAATCATACGGAATTCTTATTAGAATATTGTGCTAGTATAGAGATAAAATTGATTTTTTACAATATCATAATGACAACAAAAAACCAGTGCTTCGTCAGCCTGGTTTTTTGTTTGCGTATTTTTTATACAAGTGTGAGCACACACAATCCCTCAATATGCGGTGTTCGTGGGAAGAAATTGTAGAGACGAGAAAAGGTGATGTTGTAGGTAGGGTGAAGGAGAGAAATATCTCGTGCCTGAGTCGAGAGATCACAGGACAAATAAATAATTGTTTTTGGTTTTGTTTCCAATATTCGCTCCACTACTCGATGATGGAGTCCGACACGTGGTGGATCAAGAATCACAATTGCGTCCGATGTGATGAGTGAAATAATATCTTCAGTCGGTTTGCAGATCGCAGTCGCATTTTTTATGTTATTAAGCTCAATATTCTCTGTCGCATACTGAATTGCTTCAGTATTATTATCTACGAGCGTTAATTCTTTTGCGCGTTTGTGAACGGGTAATCCAATTGATCCAACCCCAGAATAGAGATCAAGCAGATTAGATTTTTTTGGAATATATTCGTAAATATCATCCAATGCTTTTTCAAACACCGGTAGATGTACCTGGAAAAAACTGAGGAGCCCAACTTTGAATTCAATATCTCGAAGAGTAACGATAATATAATCCTGTCCCTTGGTATAGAGCGTGTCTGTCGGGACTGAAGCAGGGGATTTGTGGGTAGAATAATATAATTGGAACCCAATCATTTGGTCATTGAGTTCTGGATAATCTGGAAAATCCATTCGGTCTTTGATAAATAATGCTGCAATAGTTTTTCCATTACCATCGCTTCTGACCATGAGACTTTTGAGGCTTCGCATAGGAATATGATGCTTCCGTACCCAGGCGAGAATGTAGGCTGATGTTTCATTAATTGCAGTGTCAGCAAGCTCAGAACCCTCTACCGCAAATCGTACTTTTTTGCCGCGCTCAAAAAATCCGAGACACGTGCGTCCAGTTTTATCTACTGCAAAGCTGAATTCCATCTTATTTCGATAGCTATAATATTTTTCTGGATCAAATACGAGTTCTGGAGAGACGTCGGCAAACGCGCCTTTTCCAATACGTTTATACACTTCAATCGCAATCTCTTTTTTCCATTCATTTTCTTTTTCATAACTCATGATCTGCCAGGGACTGGTCGAGAGGAAGTGTGCGTCTTTGGGCTCTACACGAAAGGGCGATGGAGTAATTATTTTTGTAGCTACTGCTTCGATATATTCTTTTTTCTTTTTCAAAACTTCAATTTCTACAGTTTCGCCAGGCAACGCATTCCAAATAAAATACACAACACCGTCCACACGAGCAAATCCTTGTCCACCGAATATGAGTTTTTCAATCGTTACTTGTTGCATAGATTAATATAATTCTTTCTTTATTAGTATCTGTATAATCGGACAATTCGTATGCGTGCATCGTGCAGGACAATACATGCGGCCGTAATCAATGAGTCTATTGGTTAATTGAAACCATTCACTTTTCGGAAATAATTCTTTCAAATCTTTTTCAATCTTTTCAGGAACCGTGTGTTTGGTAAGTTTCAAAGCTTTTGATAGTCGCTGCACATGAGTATCAACGGCAATTCCTTCAACAATATTATGTGCATTTCCCAATACTACTAATGCAGTTTTTCGTCCGACCCCAGGGAAAGACATCATTTCTTCCACTGTTTTTGGTAGCTTTCCTTTGAAATCCAGGTGAAGCTTTCTTGCAGTTGCGAGTATGTGTTTTGCCTTGGTCCGATAGTAATTTACGGATGAAACGTCTGTCGTAAAATCATTGTCTAATGCTTCTACATAATCTTTTAGTTTGGGATATTTCTTGAATAGCTTTCGTGTGACCACATTTACCTGTTTGTCCGTAGTCTGCGCAGACAACATGACTGCGAAAAGCAATTCAACATGATTCCCAAATTCAAGAATAGTTTTTGACGCAGGAAATAATTTCTTAAGCTCGCGTAAAACTATGTTTGCTCGCTTATGGTATAGGGGCTGCATAGTTGATTTATCGCTAGAGTTCTCCTATACTACAGATAGAAATCATAAAAATCAAGTCTATGGCTATCGAATACAACAAGGAGTATATCCATCATAGCAACCCTGGGAGTGCGTCTATGATACGGGAAATCGTCTTTGGAATGGAAGATGGTATGGTATCGACTCTAGGCTCAGTCACAGGTATTGCTGCGGCAACTCAAGATCCGTTTACGACTGTGCTTGCAGGATTGGTTATTATCTCAGTTGAATCAATCTCAATGGGCGTAGGTTCATATTTATCAAACAAATCAGAACGTGAAATTGATGAGCGAAAAATTTTTGAGGAGAAAGAAGAGATAAAAAATCATCCCGAAGAAGAACGGGAAGAGCTTCGTGATATGTACCTGAAAGATGGGTGGCCCAAAGATTTGGCAGAGCGTATGGCAGATGCGGCAAAAGCTAATCCAGCGATAATGCTCAAAGAAATGTCATTTCGGGAACTTGAGGTTATTCCTGAGGGAATGGGAAGTCCTATTCGCAATGGATTTGCGATGCTCATCTCATATATTATTGGAGGTGCAATTCCCTTAACACCATATCTAGTATTGCCTGTTGAAAAAGCAATTCCACTATCAATTGTAATCACACTCATTGGTCTGTTTACTCTAGGAGTAGTAACTACGCGGTTTACCAAGCGCAGTTGGTGGAAAGCAGGTCTCGAGATGCTCGCACTCGCAAGTGGTGCAGCGGCGATTGGGTATTTTGTAGGACAAGCGGTAGATACATGGTGGTTGAAGAAATAAGATATTAAAAAAGCAATGCCCGGACCTCCTGTCCGGGCTTTTCTGTTGGTAACGTCACCAGCGGTGGCGTTTGGGAGATGGCGCGATGAGAAGGGCTACTACGAAGCACAGAACTCCCGAGAGGAAGATGTGGTCAGTATTGGTCTTCGGCCACTGATCGCTCGTGTTGTCGAGGTAGAACATCGTTGCGATGATCGTGACGCCAGCTACGAAGAGTATCGTGGACAGTATGCTGGTGAGAGCGGTGAATTTTGACGCCGGGTGCATGTAGAACTCCTCCAAAGCAAAGGGCTATACAATATATACAGCACCAACACAGGTACTGTCAACGATTATGCAATTGAGAAAGTATATTTTTGTTTCGTTATCAGCCCTTCTTTGGTAAGTGTGGATAATGCTTCCCGCACCTGAGATTCATCATATTCCTCGAGATATAGATCAGAGAGAGTATCAAATGTTGCATGTCCTTGTGATAATTCACGGAGAATCATACCACGAAGTTTTCTATTTGAACCTTCAAATTTACTTTGTTTTGAATAGTGTTTGCTTCTGCGACTTGGGTTTTTGTTTGCTTCTTTCAACCATGTGCCGTAATCCATGAGCGCGTTGTACCATTCTCTCGGGTTCTCTGTGTCTAGTACTGCTTCCACATAGGGCTCTAATTGCTTATCAGTGACTTCAGTTTTATTAGGAAAAAATTCGTGTATACAAACACTCCGTATATTTGTTTCAATAAAAACACTCGGATAATTATATGCGTAGGCCGCGATTGATCCGGCAGTATGGGGACCAATCCAGGGAAGTCCGACAAGTTTCTCCGGAGTTTTGGGGAGTTTGCCTGCATGTTCTGTAACAACAATTTCAGCAAGTTTTTTGAGTCCTAGTGCGCGTCGATTATATCCAAGCCCCTGCCACACCACGAGGATGTCTTTAAAAGGAGCTTTGGCTAATGCTTCAAAATTAGGAAATGTTTTAATAAAAAGCTTAAATTTTTCAATAACACGTGGCGCCTGTGTTTGTTGCAACATGATTTCAGAAACTACAATTTTGTATGGGGTGATTCCTTTCCGCCACGGGAAGTCACGCTTGTTTTTATTGTAGTAATCGTACACTTTTTTTTGAAAAGTAGAAACTTGTTTTTTTGAAAGGACGGATTTCATAAGAATCTGAATGTGTATTTTTGTTTTAACTTTTTACTTTTTCGCTTTTACTTTTTATAAATCTATTTCTATACCAACCGGACAATGATCCGACCCATATACCTGATCCAGAATAAACGCACTTTTCACTTTCTTTTGAAGAACTTTGCTTACCAATACATAATCAATACGCCAACCCACATTTCGGACACGCGCTCCAGCCATCGGACTCCACCAGCTATACTGTACTTTTTCTGGATGAAGAGTTCGGAAAGTATCAACAAGTCCACTCTCAATAAAGTTGGTCATGTCTTGTCGTTCCTCATCGGTAAATCCATGAGTTTTGTGGTTGCTGTCAGGGCGCGCAAGATCAATTTCATTATGAGCTACATTATAATCACCAACGACAATTACAGGTTTTTTCTTTTCTAGTTTTTTTACTTTTTTCAAAACCATGGCATTAAATTCCTGTTTAAAAGGAATGCGGGATAAGTCAGGCTTCGCATTCGGAAAATAGATATTGATAAAATAAAATTTGGAAAATTCGAGGGTATGGACTCGTCCTTCAAAATCAAATTCTTTTTTGCCGATTCCAACTTCGTGAGACAATACTTTGAGTGCGCCATTTTTCTCCTCATTTACCAAGGTCATGGTCCCGGAGTACCCGGGTCTTTCAGCGGAATTCCAATATTCTTTGTATTTGGCAAAGTCAAATTCTTCCTGCTCACGCGCCAAGTCGGAAATCTTTACTTCTTGAATTCCAAGAATATCTGGCTTTTGTTTGGTTAAAAACGTTGTAAAACCCTTCTTGACCGCAGCTCTGATTCCATTGACGTTCCATGAGATAATAGATATGGGCATAGTAGGTAAATTAGATCAGAGGTTATTCTAGCAAGTAAGGGAATTTTTAACAACAAAAAAACAGGCTGTGCGTACCTGTCTTTCGTCTCGCTTTTAGCGATCGTTTCGGCGAGGTGGGCGGTCTTCGAGTGGTCGAGCTTCGTTAACTTTGAGGCGTCGTCCTTCAAATTCCTTATCATCCCACATTTCGATTGCGGCAGCGGCACCGGCTTCGTCAGCCATTTCCACAAATCCGAATCCTCGTGATCGACCGGTAAACTTATCGGTCATGATCTTTACTGAGCTAACTGCACCAGCCTGCTCGAAAGCAGCGCGTACTGAATCTTCAGTACTAGAGTATGGCAGTCCGCCAACGTAGAGCTGTTTTGACATAATTTACAATTTCTTTGCTTCCTCTGAATGAGGAAATGAGTAATACATTGTAAGGTTCATGTTCTCGTCGATTGATCCCCAAGCTCTTAGTCGAGCGGCGCCGCACATGCGCATTAGTCGGTACCTTTATTAGACGAAAGTTCTATAAAACCTACACATAAATACTATAGCATGGATATTCCAAGAAATCAAGCCTCACGCCTCATATTCATATAGCGAAGTCGCTCTTTTTGGGTGGTATGTTCAATGGCATAGCGAAGAGAGGTTCGGGGCATTTCAGGTGCGTGCGCATCAAGGAAATTACTTAGGACCAAGCGGTCTCGTTTTCCAACTTCTCGGAGCATCCAACCAACAGCTTTGTGTATAAGGTCCTGGGTGTCCTTCAACAAGAGTTGCGATAGTTTGAGCGTGTCTTCAAATTGATTCTTTCGAATAAATGACCAGGTAGCGACAATCGCAATACGCCGCTCCCACAGGTTTTCTGATTTCACGAGTTTGTATAATATAGTTTTTTGTATGGGGTGATCGAGGAGATATTCGCCGACAATATCTCGAGCAGAGGCATCGACCAAATCCCAATTATTGATCCGTGGCGTTTTTGAAAGATAATAATTATATATTTTTTTGCGAACGAGAGGATTTGCACGATTGAATTGGTACACAAGAATAATGAGTGCGGTCAAACGATATTCATGAATCTTGCTAGCTAGGAGAAAGGAGAGTGCGGTTTCGGGTGTATCAATGTACATCCGAGCAATCGAGCGCTGTACCGGCACCGTCACTCCAATGAATTCATCTCCGTAGCCATATTGTCCTTTTCCAGTTTTAAAAAACCGTTTGAGAAATACGGCTTTTTCAGGGTTACCTGCTCGTTTGAGGGCTTTTTCAATTCTTTTATACGCGATATGTTCGGTCGTAGACATATGTTGGCATGGGAATTTTTTTGGTAACAAAACCATTATTTTGTATCAGCTGAAGAAGGATGTGGTCATCACCTAATTCTGCGTGTGGTAATTTCTGTATGGTATCGAACACGTGTTCACGGATAAAAAAAGTACCGTGCACTGGAGAACGATGTATGTGTGTGTTAGTAATATACGGACTTCCCATAATCGTAGGTTTCCCAAACACCATATCAAGTCGGGGATTGGAATGAAACAGATCATGCAGCGTCTGTAAGTGTGTAGGCGAAAAGTAGTCATTACCTTCAATAAAGGTGATAATGTCGCCTCGGGCAGCACTAATTCCCCATGCCCGTGCTTCGCTTGGATTCTGGTAAGGCTTAGTAAGATAGCGAATACGCTTGTCTTGTCTTTGGAGTAGGTGTATATGTGAAGCATTTCTGTTTTCTGATTCATTATCTACAATTATTGCTTCCCAGTCAGGGTGTGTTTGAAGCATTAGGGAAGATAGCGCGTGAGTAATTCCGCGCGTACGAGCATGTGTTGGGATGATGACTGAGAAAAGCATACAACAAGAGTTCTATAATTCCTTTATTTCATCAAGATCATGGTCGGGAAGGTAAAGTAGAGCGAAACCAAACATAATCCCAAGAATTGCAGTCACAATATGTTGTCCATTAAAAATGAGTTTATCAATATAATCAAGCGCATACCAAATACCACGCCAGATAAATACCATTCCAAGGACAATGGCAAAATTTTTTACGAAATATTGCAGGATATGTGAGCGTCGTCTAGCTTTTTTCTTTTTTGGCATACAATAAAATTGATCATAGTATACCAAAAATATGTTTTTTCGCGAAGAGATAAAATGAAAATATTTGTACGAATGTTTTTAAAATAAAAAAATATCCTCCGAAGAGGATATTTTTTTGCTTTGGTAAGCTATTACGCTCGAGATACGTTGGTAGCAGCTGGGCCTTTTTCGCCGTCAACTACTTCGAAAGTAAGAACGTCTCCAACTTTCAACTCGTCGTATGATACACCAACCAATGACTTTGAATGAAAGAAAAGATCTTTCGCTTCGCCATCGCGAGCAATAAATCCAAATCCTTTATCAGTAAGGGTCTTGATAGTACCTGTCATAAATTTGTTTTTTATGAGATTGCTAATCCGAGAAACTCGACTCTGTTTTTCGTATGTGATTACACATTGGGCCAACTATACACTATATAAGGGGTTTTGTCAATGGCTAGACTACTTAAATAGAGAAAAAATGTATTAATGTTTAGGCATTCTAATGTAGGGCTTGATGGGCCATAAAAGTAAACTGCCGATAATAGAAGCTCCGACAATAATGGTGATAAGTGTAGGAAATCCCTGAGTCGACGCTACATACCCCCCAATTATTGCAAGTAGCGCGCTGGATAGGTCCGTTGCCGTGAAGTATACGCCCCATTCAGTACCTTCTTTTGATTTATCAATATGTCTCGTAAATATCGCCATGTAGGTGGGGAATGTGAACGCAGTACATAATCCTAGAAAAAATTGCACAATATACAGCTGGAACGGGGTATGGATGAAGAGATAGGTGAGAGGGATTACAGCAATAATGAGTGTAAAAATAAACATAATCCAAAAATCATCTCTCTCTCCGCGTATACGATCTACCAATTCTGCAATCGGAATTTGCATAATACTCTTAGTCAGAAGGTAAATTCCAACTGCAATACCCGCAACGATTTCACTGTGCTCAGTGCTAATGAAGTCTTGTATATACAGAGCAAAAATAGGAGCTAAGAGTCCTGCGGCACCGAGCAGGATGGTATCAGATAAGATAAGAAAGCGTATAACAACGTTAATATCAAAAAGAAAATAATTTTTAAGCTTTTTTGCACGTTTTATCATATAGCTGAATGTTTAGAGTTTATACGAAGCTGCAGTAATTCGCTTGATTACATTGCTCAACTGATCAAAATCATGTCCTTCTGTCATGATGCAAATAATGTAGGGTTTTTCCGGTCTGTATACGATGCCGCAATCATGGAGAACACGTAATTGGGGTACGCCCTCTGCATTGGACACAGTAGCTTCGCCAAATTTGTGAGCAACTGTAATTCCTTTAGGAAGACCAGCTACAATACCAGAAGTGAATTCAGTCTGAGAGAGGTATTCAAGAAGAGTATTTGAATAATCAAGATTGAGATAGGAGGCATTGTAGAGCTGTCGGAGAATGTTTGCATAGATCCGAACACTGATTTCTCTAGTGCTCTCCAGAGGATTTGAGGGAATAGATTCAATACCGAGATCATGTAAGATTTCTGATCGGAGTGTTTGATCAATTGATGAATTAAGTACAGGAACAGGATTATTATCAGAATATTGGAGCATTATACGTATAAGCTCCTGTACAGTATATTGTTTTTCAGTTGAGAGCGTTTCTGGCGCCTTGAAGTATTCATTGGAATTTCTGTCGACTCTGTCTAACGTTAATTTTTGGTTAAGAATCTTGTCATCTATTTCTGCAAGTTTGAAGTATATAATTGAGAGTGGTAATTTGAGAAGACTAGCTGCGTAAAAATCAATTGTGTCATCGATTCCAAACCACTGTCTCGTATTCAGATCACGATAAAATACTGATGCGCGTGTGACGTGCCCTGCCGCTTTTTCTTCATCAATTATCCTTTGTGTTTCAGAATCCAGGCTTTTGGTGTGAGAATATTCAGCATCAATAATAGCGCAATCAATAGTTTTATTGATAAAAGGATACTTTGAGCAATCGATGCTGGAGAATGTAGGTGTATGTTTACCAGTGTGAACAAAAGTAAAATAAGTGATAGCTCCTGTCATGATTAGGAATAGAAGAATGATTATAGAAAGGGTCATTTTATTAATCGAAAATGTACTCATATACTATTCTAAATAATACAAAAAGTATACTCTAAAAAGATTGAACTGGGTATACCATAATTATCTTTGTTGAGTATACTCTACTACTTTTTTACCAAACCAGTAAGTGCAGTACGGGTAAGAGGACCTACATAGCCTGATATTGGTGAGATACCTTGAGCTGCTTGGAAATTTTTTACTGCAGCAACGGTTGCTGCTCCAAAGTAGGTGGTCTCATTTCCAGATGAACCAGGGCCGGTTGCTGCAACGCTATATCCGTTCGCATTGAGTATTTTTTGGAGCATTTTTACATCTTCGCCATTCATATTTTTACCCATATTTCGGATAAAGGTATATGCCGGCAATGGTTCTGTAGAAACAGTGGGTGCTTCTGTAGTTGTTTGTGAGGGAGTAGAAATGACTGTGGTGAGACGTGCGCGAGTTGTAGCGTCGTATACACCATTTGCTGGAGAAATTCCTGCTGACTTCTGGTATTCGATAAGTGCTGATTTGGTAAGCGCACCAAAGTATCCAGTTGCTCCAGTCCCTGCAAGACTTTGCGCTGCAAGACCGGTGTTTGATTCTATAAGATAATTTTGCAAAGTACGCACATCGTTTCCTGATGAGCCTTGGCTAAGAGTAATACCCGGTAAATTAATGGTGCCAAGTATGTCAGTAATAGATTGAGGTAGTGTAATACCACTAGCTTTGGCACTCACAAATGTACTTCGAAAAGTATCAACAAGAAACTGTGCAAGGCTTAGAGGATCATTACTTTGTGCAAGTATAGTATTAGTATGTATTATTTTTTCAGCAATACTGAACTCCGTTGTAATTCGAGGAAAAGGATCGGTTGGATTTCCATTATTGTCATGTATTTCAAAATGAAGATGAGCTGCTCCTCCAGAAGCATTTCCTGTATTTCCTACATAGCCAATGAGGTCACCTTTCTCAAGTACATCTCCCTTATCGACTCCTTCACCAATCCGATCAAGATGCATATACACAAATGTTTCACCACCAGGATTTGCTGTATATACATATAATCCTTCGCTCGGGCCATCACCAGTACGAAGTACGACTGCGTCAGTGGGGGAGACGATCGGAGTTCCTTTGGTAGCCATTATATCTTCTCCTTCATGGCTACGCCCGCCTGCGCGAGGATCACCAAAATTAGGTGAAATATCTTTTAATCCTACGCCAAAGAGTATAGGCATAGGAACTGCGTAAACAGCGGTATTAGGAAGATCGGATATTTTTTGTCTAGTAGCGCTTGATTGTGCCCATGAGTCCCTGAGCCATGAATCACCATTAGTTTCTTCTGCTGCATGTACTGATAAAGAAGTCGAAAGTAGGCTGCCTATGGCGAAGATAGTGAGTAAAAAAGAATGTTTCATAATATGTTAGTTTAAGAGTTATAGGGTAAAATTTACTGTACCAGAAAATAGACGTTTGGACAAAGAGGGAATATTTTATTAACAATAATAATATATTGACAAACGATAAATCGTAGGATAAGCTTACTATATAGTTTTATATATTAATTTTAATACTATGATGAAACGAGGCTCCACACACTTCCTTCGACTGGTAATTATACTTATCGGGCTAGGAGTGCTTGCATTATGTATCTTTGCCTTACCAAGCATGCTCGCGGGTGCATCAGCAGAGTTTCCCTATGCCACTCAGTCTGTATTTCTAATCATAGGTGGCCTCTACATTGCTACACTGCCATTCTTTATTGCACTGTGGCAATCATTCAAGCTACTGCACTATATTGATCGAAATAAAGCTTTTTCAGAATTGTCAGTAAAAGCTTTGAAAAATATAAAATATTGCGCGAGCAGTATCACGGTTATATTCGCTGCATTTGTACCATTGCTATTTCCAATCGCAGATATGGATGACGCTCCGGGCCTGATACTTTTCGGAGCAGGTATAGCAGGTATTCCCATAGTTATTGCAGTGTTTGCTGCAATTCTCGAGCAATTGCTCAAGAATGCAATCGAGATGAAATCAGAAAACGATTTAACTGTCTAAT
The DNA here is from genome assembly GCA_035438805.1 of Candidatus Magasanikiibacteriota bacterium. Taxonomy (GTDB): domain Bacteria; phylum Patescibacteriota; class Patescibacteriia; order Magasanikbacterales; family UBA922; genus UBA922. The sequence goes on along the minus strand of DAORJA010000001.1, from coordinate 15,346 downwards.
TATATGTCAATCATCATAAATATTGACGTGATGCTTGCAAAAAGAAAAATGAGCGTCACCGAACTCACAGAAAAAGTAGGCATTACCATGGCGAATATTTCGATATTGAAAAATGGAAAAGCAAAAGCTATTCGACTCTCGACTCTCGAAGCGATTTGTAAAGCACTCGAATGCCAGCCTGGAGATATTTTAGAATATAAAAATTAAGAACCAGTATGAAACGAAATTTGGTAATATTTCTACAAATAGTGGTTGTACTTGTGGGTATTAGTACACTTGTGCTGCTACTTGCAGAACCACACTTTGAGGGTAGGAATGTAGATGCTACTCTCTTTGAGATTTACTTCAATGATCCTTTTCTGGCATATGTATATCTAGGATCCATTCCGTTTTTTGTAATACTTTACCAAGCGTTTAGATTGATTGGGCGTATTAGAAAAAACGAAATATTCTCCCTACATTCGCTGGAAGCTTTGCGAACGATAAAATATTGTGCAATATCTCTAATTGGTTTTATTATAGGAGCAGAAACCTACATATTTGTGGCTATGTATGGCAAGGATGATATTACGGGAGGTGTTGCTATGGGTCTATTTCTGATGTTTATCTCTGCGATAATCGCAACAGCCGCAGCTGTGTTTGAAAAACTGTTACAAAATGCTGTGGATATAAAATCCGAAAACGAGTTAACAGTGTAGAGCTGTACTTTGGCGGAGAGGGAGGGATTCGAACCCTCGGTTACCTTTCGGCAACACCGCTTTTCGAGAGCGGCACCTTCAACCACTCAGACACCTCTCCATTGAAAATGTAATGCGGATATACTAACCTGTTCTAGATGTTTCCGTCAATCATGGGTTTTTAGGAAAATCCATGTTATGATGTAGAAAATTAATCTACGGGCTATGCTTATACTCGCGTTGATTTACTTTGTACTATTCCTCATTCTTGCATTCAAAAAATTTGATTGGGCAGTGTATTTTCTTATTCTAACACTGCCTACATATATTATACGCCTCCAAATTGGACCACTTCCTACTACTATTCTTGAGATTTCTTTTTTTGCAGTAGTCATGGCTGGTCTCCTGAAAATCAATATAGAGAATATTAGAGGGTTTAAAAATGAGATAATCAACCATAAGGCATTTTTGGTATTTTTAGTAAGTTTATTGATCTTCTCTTTTGTAGGAGCGCTTACGAGTATGATTGGCTCGGAAAATCCTACACAAAAATTGGTCTATGGAGTAGGAGAGTGGAGAGCGTTATTCCTCGAACCAATACTCCTCTTTATTCTTCTAGTGATACATAGAGAAAAGTTAAAAGTAGATCATATAATACTTTCACTGTTTGGAGGAGCAGTTGTAGTGAGCACCATTGCTCTCGTACAGAAATTCACTGGCTCCTGGTTTCCACCAAGTCTGTGGGATGATCACTTATTTGGCAGGGTAACGTCAATTTTTACTTCAGCAAACGCGATTGGATTATTTACCGTACCAATTCTATTTCTTTCGTTAGTAGTATTACAAAAAAAATACTATCTCTGGTTAGGTGGTTTGGTAATTCTCCTTGCAAATGCGTTTTCAATTTCGCAGGGAGCGTGGATTGCGATTGGGGCTGGAGTATTAGTGTATTTATATATATTAGGGTATAGAAAAATAACTGTTGCAATTACAGTTGTGGGGATTGTAGGATCCTTGTTATTACCAAGTATGCGGGAAGCAGTGCTGTTTCAGGATCAGGCAGGAAAAAATAGGCTCACCCTCTGGACGCATACAGTCAATTACCTCACAGACTCCCCACAGAATTTTATATTAGGAAGTGGAGTGCGTAATTTTTTTGATGCCATACAAAAACCATTTTATAACCCAAAAGCTCTTGAAGCACTCAAATATCCTCATAATATTATCCTTAATTTTTGGACAGAAATTGGATTGTTTGGAATGATTTCATTTGTGGGAATAATAGTATTTCTTTTTATTATTCTTTGTAAGGTTACAGACACACAAAAAAAAGCAGCATATATTGCTGCGCTCACTGCTTTGATTATTCACGGACTTGTTGATGTGCCTTATTTCAAAAATGATTTAGCGATGTTGTTTTGGATTATTGCCTACGTAGTCTTAATTCACAAAAAAACAAAAAACACTACGAAGACTTCTTTAGTGTAAGAACATCTTGTATCGTCTCAGGTGAAACTGCTTTGGTAAGAATAATGGTTAATGCATAGACGCTCGCACCGCTGAGAACTGAGAGGAGTAATAGTAGGTCTTTGGTGATCGTAAGTGAGGGCACATACATCGTCGTCTTTGAAAGCAGAGAAAAAATATAGGGGGTTGAATTCATGAGCCACAGAACTAAAGCCATAAGAATACTTGCAAATAAAGCTTTGGCGCTGACCATAAGCGAAATAGAAAATTTGGCATATTTTTTTACAACAAGATATAGAAAAAAACCTACAAACACTTCGGAGAATACACTACCAATCGCAGCTCCGATAATGCCATATCGAGGCACCAATATGAAGTAAAGCAGTAGTGTAATAATTGCGCTTGAAATGTATACAGGTAGTGTTTCTTTTTGTCTGTTTACTGCAACAGCAACGTGTCCAAATACTGCGCCAAAGTACACTCCAAATACGGCAACCGAAAGAAGGGTAAGGGGAATAGCTGCTGCGGCGTATTCAGGTCCTGCAACAATAGTCATAATTTGCTTTGACAATATAATCAAGGCAACACTCATGGGAATTGCAAACATCATCATGATGTTAAATGACAATTGAAAATGTTCTTTGAATTTGGTGTCCTCTCCTTTACTCCACGCATACGCAAGAAGGGGAAGCATGAGCCCCATGACCATCATGGCAGTCTGAGCAACAATGTCTATCACTCGGTAGGCTGCGACATAGAGACCTACTTCAACCTGATCTCTAAAGAAGGAAAGAATCAGAATGTCTCCTCTCAAATAAATCACATTAAACACAATAGAGAGGGCGATAGGCCACATCTTGATCGTAATTTTTTTCCAAATATCAAAGTCAAATGAAAAAGATGGTGAAGAAAATTTTCGAGTAAAGATCCAGAGTGCTATAGTGTATGCGACACTTGAGAGAATAATTGCCCACATGACCGAGAGAAAATTAGCCTTTGCATATACACAGAGCAATAGACCGGCAATAAGTACAATTCTGCCAATTATTTCTCCTACCGCCTGCAAATGGGTAATTAATTTTGATTGATAAAAACCAATGAAAATTTGATTAATGGCAACTGCGAGCATACTAATCGTGGTAAACGCAATTGCAATTTTTACCTCAGGTGGGTATGGAAATAGAAGAGCAATAAATGGTGCAACACCAAGACCAATGACCGCAGTGACAAATCTGAACCCGAGAAGGTTTTTGAAGAGCTTTGATCGATAAGATGCAAGTCCTTTAGTATCTTCATCTTTGATTGAATCTGGGACCTCACTCATCATCTGTGCTGTAACAGGGATAAGTCCAAAGTCGATCAGGATTGCGATAAATTGGAGGAATCCAAGAGTGGTGCCGTACCATCCAAATTTTTCTACACCGAGGTAACGAGTGAGAATACTAATTGCAACCAAGCCAAGGAGGGTAGAAATCACTTTTCCAATTATTTGGGCAGCTGTGTTATGCGCAAGTTGTTTTTTGAGTGTCATAGATGATAACAGGTTATCACACTTTTTCTGCAAACTCAATCATGAATTTTGACTACATTAAGCGAATTTATTTTAACACTTTATCAATAGAGACAGGTGGATCACAACATGGTATAATCATATCTCATTTATCATACATGTATTACTATGTTTTTTTCATTAATAAAACGTGTAAGTATCGGAATGAGCATCCTCGCTGTATGTCTCGGTACTACTGCAATAGTACAGGCAGCCGACCCAAAACTCACGATCAAGGACAGTGCGTATGCAGTAAAATTTGTAAGCCAATCAATTCCTGATCCCGTACAAATGGAGGCAGGCGAAATAAAAACAGTTACGTTCAAATTCAAAAATATAGGAACTGCTACATGGACGGGAAGTCGCTTTATCTCTGCCTATACCATGGAACCTCGGTATCATGATTCAGTATTTAAAGGCAGTAATTGGATTTCTTCAAGCCAGAGCGCAAAAATTGAAGGGACTATTAAACCAGGAGAAGTAGGTGAATTAAAGCTTGAATTAAAAGCGCCAGAGACCTCTGGCGAATATAAAGAAGAATTTTATCTAGCTGCAGAAAACCACACGTGGGTTAAAGGAGGATATTTCTTTATTGATATTAGTGTTGTTCCAAAAAAACAAGTAGCAGTAACAACTGAGACAACAACTACTCCAGCGCCCACTGCTACGGTATCTCAGAGCACCTACCAAGCAACTCGTATCATCCTTAGTAAAAAGCAAATCGAAGCTCGTGGTGGAGAGACAGTTCCAGTCATCATTGGATTCCAAAATACAGGAACTAATCCTTGGACTTCATATACACTCAAATCAACTGCAGTGAACGTAGAAAATAGAGCAGGAACTCCAAAAGTGTTGGTAGAAAAACAAGCAGTGGTATCACCATCTGGAATCGCACGAGAAACTATTTCATTGCCTATTCCTGAAAGAAAGGGAATGTATACTATGAGACTTGCATTGGTTCCAAATGGTATAGAGAAGGCAAGCGATCTGGGAACAGTAACAGTTACCGTAACTGAAGATGCGACAACAATTACTGAAGAGGAATATACTGAGTCAGTACAACCATTGGTACGATTTCTAGAAGAACCTCGGATTCGAGTAGGTGTATGGAAAAATCCAGAGAAAGGAGTGGAATTTGTTTCATCAGATGAGACCTACACCGTGTTTGATGGCGATACTACAATGGGGACAATCCCACCGGGAACACGGGTATCGATGTGGCAGACTAAAGGTATGTTTTATTTTAAAGGAGCAGATATTGAATATTCTACTGGAAACTTTATTCGTCTCGTTCCTGCAAATAATCCACACGCAGTATTCCGCCTGGCAAATTTTGAAAGGTTGGTGACATATCGAGGAAAACAGAGTTTCAATGCGTATCGTGGGGCTATGGAATATCGTGCGACCAAAAATAATGATGCAGTGTATGTGGTCAATGATATTTTATTTGAAGACTACATAGCAGGTATTGCAGAGACTTCAAACGAGGCTCATATGGAATATATGAAAGCTATTCTCACTGCTGCAAGAACATACGGTTACTATATGCAAAATCACCCGAGTACTCAGGGAAAAATATTTGATGTAGTAGCAACTACTGCAGATCAGCTCTATCTTGGATACGAAAGTGAAGTCCTCCTGCCTCGTGTTGTCGAGGCTGCACAGGCAACAAGAGGGATGATGATTACATATGATACTGACGCAAACGCTGACACTATGTCAGAGATTGTGATGACTCCATATTTTGCAAACGCTGACACAAGAACTCGAAGCTGGAGTGAAGTGTGGGGTGGGGCAGGGAGACCATGGCTAGTCTCAGTTCCAACTGAATATGACAAACGGGATAAAAAGAAATTATATGGTCATGGAGTAGGAATGAGTGCAAGAGATGCGTCGATCAGAGCAAGTGAGAAGGGTGAAAATTTTGAACAACTGTTGAAATATTATTATACGGGAGTTGGACTCGAGAAGATGTATCAGTAGAATGTCTAAATTAAAAAACCATCCTCCGACTTGGAGGATGGTTTTTATGTAATTGGCAAATCTTATCCTTCCATCAATGCATCATTGTCTTCTCGTTCACCTGGCATTGGAGGATTTTCTTCTGGCGCCTCACCTCTCTCTACTGCTTCCCAAATTCTCTCTCTAATCTGCTTCATGAGTTTTGGATTTTCTCGCAAAAACTGTTTTGCTTTTTCACGCCCTACTCCAAGTTTTTCTTCTCCAAATGAATAACTATTTCCCGATTTGTGAATTACCTGGTGTAGAACACCAGTATCAATGAGGTCGCCCGACACTGAAATTCCTTCGTTATACATGATATCAAATTCAGTAGTACGGAATGGAGCTGCTACTTTGTTTTTGACGATTTTTACCTTTACCCTGTTTCCAATTACTTTATCACCCTGCTTGATCTGGGCTGCACGTCGAACTTCGACGCGGACTGATGAATAGAATTTGAGCGCATTACCTCCAGTGGTCGTTTCAGGATTCCCAAAGAATACACCGATCTTCATACGGGTCTGGTTGATAAAGATGATGATCGTATTGGTCTTACTGACAATACCGGTGAGTTTGCGGAGTGCCTGGCTCATAAGGCGGGCTTGGAGACCCATGTGGGAATCTCCCATTTCTCCTTCGATTTCAGCTTTTGGAACAAGAGCTGCTACTGAATCAACAACAACGATGTCTACAGCATTTGATCGGACCAGTGTCTCAAGAATTTCGAGCGCCTGTTCTCCAGTGTCTGGTTGTGAGATAAAGAGGTTATTAACGTCTACTCCGATTTTCCTGGCATAGTCAGGATCAAGGGCATGTTCTGCATCAATAAATGCTGCAATACCACCCTGTTTTTGAACTTCAGCAATGACATGTTGTGCTAATGTAGTTTTTCCACTGGCTTCTGGTCCAAATACCTCGATAATGCGTCCACGGGGCATTCCTTTGACCCCGAGAGCAATGTCTAGAGAGATTGAGCCGGTTGACACAGCATCGACAGCTGAAGCGCGCGCTTCACCAAATCGCATAATGGAGTTATCTCCATATTTTTGTTTGATCTGATCGATTGCGCTTGTTGCTGCCTCAAGTTTTGGGTTTAACTCTGCTTTTTTTGCCATATGTCTTTGTGTGTTTACGTTTGTTAAAGTGAGGAGGATTTTAAAAGGAGAGTCGCACTCTCCAATCAAGTGTAGCCCGTTTGAATAGAAGCTGTCAAACAGCTATTTTCGTGTCACTGAATCATTGTGTTTGTAGATCACATGTCGAGTATCCTTAGCTACCCGTCCATGTTTGTTCTCGGCTTTAATCGTGAGTGTATTGATACCAGGAGTAAGTGTAATTGATTCTGAGAAATTTCCTTGTTCATCATTCGATATTGGTACATCATTCACCATGATTTTGGTCTCAGGGTCAGTCGAGCCAGTAATTACAATGTTATTTTCTTTTGAAATAAAACCGTCAGTCGGATTGGCAACAAGGAGATGTGGAGGTTTAAGAATATTGTGTACATGAAGTCCAAGATATGAGAATAACCCTACAACAATAAGTCCAAGCACAGCAAAACGAATTGCATTTGGGATGTCGCTCAATTGAAATATATGGCGATGTTGGCTAGGAGCAGTAACTTTAAGCTTTTCTTTTCGAGGAGAGACTTCTTCATCAGCAAATTGGTCAAGATATGGACGTGGATCACTGCCCAGAGTCTGAACATATTTTTTGATAAAGTTTTTGAGATAGAGAGAAGAAATATTAAGCTTTGAAAAATCGCATCCCTCAAGCGCCTCAAGGTATGCTCGATTAATTTTTGTTTTGTCCGCAAGTTCCTCAAGTGATACCCCTGTACTTTCACGGAGAGATTTAAGGCGTGTACATACCCGTGGAGCTGGAATAACATCTTTTTTTTGAAAAGCCATAGGGTGAAATATAGGAAAGTCCATGAAACCAGCCTGCCTACTACACCAGTGTAGCGCGGGTGGAAAAAAGTTTTTTAGAATGGCGTGCGCTCTGTGTTTTCATCTTCCTGATCGTCAGGTTTTGTTGAGTCATTAAAATCACTCAGTTCTTCTTCTACAGGTTCATTTTCTTCTGATGAAACTTCCTCATCAACAGTTTCATCAATTTCATCATCAATTTGAGGAGCAGATGTTGGAGCTTTGAACACGTTAAGTTTTGCACCAGCATCAATTGTACCATGAAGCTGGTCTTTTGTCATAAGTATTTCACGTGGTTTAGCACCTGAACCTGGGCCAATGACACCTGCTTCTTCAAGTTCGTCCATCAGACGCGCAGCTCTTGCGTATCCGACTTTGAGTCTTCTTTGAAGCAGTGAGGAGCTTGCTTTGCCTGTAGTAACAATTTCACGCTTTGCATCTTCAAATAGGGGATCCTTATCATCACTAGGTCCACCGAATAGACTCATGGTGCCAGATTTTTGTTGTGAGATAATACTTTCATCATACTCAGGCTCTTCATCTCCTCGAAGATAATCTACTACGTCTTTCATCTCTTCTTCAGAAATAAAGGCACCCTGGATACGTACGGGTTTTCCGAGTTCAGCGGTCAAATATAACATATCTCCACGGCCAATAAGTTTTTCGGCCCCGGGGCAATCAAGGATCGTGCGGGAATCAATAAGAGAAGCGACTGAGAAGGCAATACGACCTGGAATGTTTGCTTTCATAAGTCCAGTGATGACATCAACACTTGGTCGCTGAGTAGCAACTACGAGATGAATTCCAACTGCACGCGCCATTTGAGCAAGGCGTATTATACCAGCTTCAATTTCATTTGCAGCTGTTGCCATGAGATCTGCAAGTTCATCAATAATAAATACAATATGAGGGATTTTATTGTCAGGATGTTTTGCATTATAGGAAGTAATATCGCGAGAGCCAGCGCTTGCGAGGAGTTCAAATCGTCTTTCCATTTCTCCGATTGACCATTTGAGCGCATTAATAGTCTGTTGAGTATTAGTAATCACGGGAGTCAAAAGATGTGGAATACCATTGTAGAGAGTCAACTCAACACGTTTAGGATCTACCATGATCATACGCAGAGTTTCTGCGGTATTTTCAAAAAGTAAACTCATGATAATCGTATTTACACACACAGTTTTTCCAGAACCGGTGGCCCCAGCAATAAGAAGATGAGGCATGCGAGGCAAATCAGCAAACCACACTTTTCCCGCAACATCCTTACCAAGTGCAATTGAGAGATTGTGCGGGCGATGTTTGAATTCTTTCGATTCAAGTAATTCGCGGAAAGAAACCATTGCAGTTTTTTGATTTGGAACTTCAATTCCAACCAAAGCTTGTCCTGGGATAGGTGCTTCAATACGAATGGGATGTGCAGCGAGGGCAAGGGCTAAGTCATTTGAGAGTGCGGTGATACGTGAAAGTTTCACACCTTTTGAAGGTTTGAGAGAATATTGTGTAACCGTTGGACCTACGCGTATTTCACCCATATCTACATCAATTCCAAATTCTCCGAGCGTGCTTCTAATCGTTTCCGCATTTCCTTTAATGTCTCCACTCGTGGGTTTACTTTTTTTATCAATCAAAATATCGACAGGTGGTAAGTTTTTGATAATTACCCGCTTACTCCACACATCTCCTGATGATTTTTCTTCTTCTGGCTCTTCCTCTTCTTCCTCAGAAGTATGTTCTTCAGTAACTGCTTCAACGTCTTCTTCACTCTCTTCGTCAGTTTTTTTCAAAGAACGTGCTGCAAAAGAGCTTGTGGTTTCGCGTTCTTCACCATCTTCTTCCTCTTCTTCAGTCGCATCTTCATCCTCAAATTCATCGTAGGCGCCTTTTATTTTTACGTTTTGGCCATTTCGTACGCGTGAGAAGGTAGCACTCGCTGCATTTCCTGTTGAACTAAAAATTTTCCGAAGCAAGGAAATAAACAATTGTAGCGCTCGTTCAAAAATAAAAAATACAGAGATTAAGGCTAATCCTGCAAGGATAATGTAACTTGCAACACCTCCGAGGTAGGCAGATAGAGGATACGCAAGCATACCTGCAACTCCACCTCCAGCACCTGCAAGCGCCTCTCTCCACATATCTGGAGCGGAAAATTTCATATGGAGCAAGCTTGCCGATGAAACAAAAAACAGTATATATCCTAGTACGTGTAGGCCACGCCGTGGTTCATCCTCTTTTTTTTCACGGATCAGATACCAGGCACAGGTAATAAGAATGATAGGTGTAATATAGCGTAAGTTTCCAAATAAGAAACTCAAAACATATTCATTGAGAATGGTTCCAACAACTCCAGCTCGCCCAAAAAAGCTAAGAGTAACGATAGCTGTAAGTATGAGGAATAAAACCGCTATAACTCCGTCTGAGAGGGTAGGATCAAAGGTACGTTCCTGGCGTCTACCTCGAGGCATAGAGAGGATGGTTAGGTTACAGTCGTAGATAAAAACGTAAAAATGCTGAGTTTGTGTACAATCTAAGACCATATTGTACCATATTTTTAGACTCTTACGGAGTTTAAACAGAAATCAGGTGGTATAACTGTGTATAATTTGGCTAAATTAAGAGATTTGTGGATAACTTTGGGGACAAAGGTAGGTATATGGGGGATAAATAGGGCGCTTATTGCTCTTTTTTTAGCCAAAATATGCGGTTTCTTGACAATAATTTACACAGGTGTTCTCATTTGACAGTTCTATTGGTTTCAGGTATCCTACACGCATTACGTTTACAGGAAAAAAGAGACTGTTTTCTGGTCTTCTCGCTCTGTGGCGTCAAGCTGCGGGCGAATTATCCGGATTTATCCCATGCCTCGATTCCATATCTACAATTAACAAGCAATTGAAGATCCTTTGAAAAAGGAATTTTTTTGTTGTCTTACTTACCAGCCCTCGTCCGGTCAGAACCCCCTAGATCGGACGCATAACATGCTTATTCAACGTATGGTACCACTCTTTCGAAGACAGCCGCTAAAAACAAACGAACGGAAATTTTTTACCAAATTACGAGATGCGATCACTGCTCCTGATTTGATTGAAGTACAGAAAAATTCGTACGATTGGTTCTTTAAAGAAGGACTTCGTGAACTATTTGACGAACTTTCTCCAATTACTGACTTTACTGGTCGGGACCTCGAGCTTTATTTTGAAGAATATTATCTTGATGAACCAAAATTTGATGAGGTGACTTGCCGAAACAAGAATATCACCTACGAAGCACCACTTCGTATCAATGTACGAATGCACAACAAACGTACAGGTAAATCAGACAAACAAGAAATTTATTTGGGAGACGTACCACTCATGACTGCACGGGGAACATTCATGATTAATGGAATTGAACGTGTTATTGTATCTCAGCTTATTAGAAGTGCTGGTGCATTTTTTACTGCAGAAGTGGTACGCGGCAGACGATTTTACGGAGCAAAAATTATTCCAAACCGTGGAGCATGGATAGAAATTGAAACCGACCAGAACAATGTGTTGTGGATTAAGGTTGATCGCAAACGAAAAGTTGCTGCAACCTCACTTCTTCGCGCCTTTGGATACTCAGATGACGAAAAAATTAAAGAATTATTTGCTGACGTTAATACGCATCCAAACATTGACTACGTTGACGCAACCTTGAAAAAAGATACTGCAAAAAGTGAAGAAGACGGATTGATCGAAGTATATCGAAGAATTCGTCCAGGAGATTTGGCAACTGCTGAAAACGCTCGAAGTCTTATTCATGCGATGTTCTTCAATTTCGATCGCTATGATTTGGGTAAAGTGGGTGTATACAAATTCGATACAAAATTTGATTTAGGATTATCAGAGAGTGCATACGATTCCAAAGAAGAACGTGTACTTTCACCTGAAAAATTACTTCGTGTATTAAAAGAAGTTATCCGTCTTAATGTAACGCAAGAAGAACCAGATGATATCGATCATTTGGGAAATCGTCGTGTAAGAGGGGTAGGGGAATTGGTTCAGAACCGATTCCGCATCGGTCTTGCTCGTATGGAGCGTATTGCAAAAGACCGCATGAGTACTATGGAAGTTGATACCATCGCTCCAAATAAACTGATCAATGCGAGACCAGTAATTTCAGTTATCCGTGAATTCTTCATGAGTTCACAGCTTTCACAATTCATGGACCAGGTAAATCCATTGGCTGAACTTGAGAACAAACGCCGCGTGTCAGCACTCGGTCCTGGTGGTTTGTCTCGTGATCGAGCAGGATTCGAAGTTCGTGACGTACACCGTACCCACTATGGACGTATTTGTCCGATTGCAACTCCTGAAGGACCAAACATTGGTTTGGTAGGACATTTGTCTACATATGCCAAAGTAAATGCTTTTGGATTTCTTGAAACTCCATATCGAAAAGTACTGCATGAAGTAGAGAATACAGCGAAATTTACTGAAGGTGAATTTGCATTAGAAACAATTGCAGGTGTTGTTAAAGCAGGAGAAGAAATTACTGCGGCAATTGCAAAGAAATTGGAAGGAAGCAAAGAACATAAAACAATTAAAATTAAACCACGCGTCACTGATGAGATCGTATATTTGAACTCATTCCAAGAAGAGCGCTCAGTAACAGCGAGTGCAACAACTCGAATGGATGATCGAGGGTATTTCCTTGATGAAAAAACTCCAGCTCGTGTACACGGTGAAGCGCAGGTTACTGAAGTTTCAAGTATTCAATATCTTGATGTTGCGTCAAACCAGATTTTGTCACTCGCTACAAGTATTATCCCATTCCTTGAACACGATGATGCGACCCGTGCCCTCATGGGAACAAACATGCAGCGCCAAGCTGTGCCTTGTATCAAACCAGAACCTCCACTTGTTGGAACTGGGGTTGAAAAAGCTGCTGCAGAGAACAGTGGGTATGTGATCAAAGCTCCAAGTGATGGAGAAATAACCTATGTTGATGGAGGTAGAATTGAATTTACTGATAAAAAAGGAAAACTATATCGCTGGGATATTGGAAAATTCCTCCGCTCAAACGCTTCAAGTTGTATCAATCAGAAACCAACTGTAGTATTGGGACAAAAAGTGAAAAAAGGCCAACCTATGAGTGATGGTCCAAGTATTAAAGATGGAGAACTTGCTCTCGGACAAAACGTACTCGTAGCGTACATGGTATGGGATGGATTCAACTACGAAGACGCGGTGATTATTTCTGACCGTTTGGTAAAAGATGACCGATATACCTCTATTCATATTGAGGATTACACGATTGATGTACGTGAAACCAAACTTGGAGAAGAAGTAATTACGAATGATATTCCAAATGTAAGTGAAGAAAAACTTCGAAATCTTGATTCAGAAGGTATTGTGCGTATCGGAGCTGAAGTTCATTCAGGTGACATTTTGGTCGGAAAAATTACACCAAAAGGAGAAACTGAATTGACCCCGGAAGAACGGTTGCTTCGTGCAATTTTCGGAGAAAAAGCTCGTGATGTTCGAGACTCATCATTGTATCTTGAACATGGTGAGCAAGGAAAAGTAATTGATGTAAAAATCTTCTCAGCAGAGGCTGGAGACAAATTGCAACCAGGTGTGATCAAACAGGTTCAGGTCACCGTTGCTGATATGAGAAAAATCCAAGTGGGAGACAAGATGGCAGGTCGCCACGGAAACAAAGGTGTGATCTCACGTGTGGTGCCTGCAGAAGACATGCCATTTTTGGAAGACGGAACTCCAGTAGACATTATCCTCTCTCCATTGGGTGTTATTTCACGTATGAACTTGGGTCAGCTTCTTGAGAACCACTTGGGTCTTGCTGCAAATGCACTTGGATACAAAGCAGCAACTCCTGTATTAAATGGTATTACTGAAGTTCAGATCGAAGAAGAGCTTACTAAAGCTGGATTCCCAGTAGATGGAAAATTACAGCTATATGATGGACGAAATGGTGAACCATACGAACACAAAACAACTGTTGGATACAATTACATGTTGAAGTTGAACCACATGGTCGAAGATAAAATCCACCAGCGTTCAATCGGTCCGTACAGTCTTATCACCCAGCAGCCGCTCGGAGGTAAAGCTCAATTCGGAGGACAGCGCTTTGGAGAAATGGAAGTATGGGCACTTGAAGCATACGGTGCCGCGCATACACTCCAGGAAATTTTGACCATCAAATCAGATGATGTACCAGGACGTGCTAAAGCATACGAAGCAATCATCAAAGGTGAGCCGATCACGAAGATCAACCTTCCTGAATCATTCAACGTATTGGTTCGTGAAATGAAGGGTCTTGCACTCGATGTGGAGCTTTTGAAGAAAGAAGAAAATGGAAGTTACTCACCAGCAGAAGAAATAGTACGAGAACATCGTGATATGAGAGCGAGAGATTATGGAGCAGGACTTGAAAATGATGAAACAAAAAGAGAAAAAGCTACTGAATAACACTCCCGTCTAACTCCTAAACTCTTAAACCCATACACTTCTATATGTCACGCGATATACTACATACCATGAACTTCGACGCTTTGCGTCTGAAGGTCGCTTCTCCCGAAGTAATCCGTAAATGGTCATACGGAGAAGTTTATAAACCAGAAACCATTAATTATCGTACGCAAAAGCCTGAAAAAGGTGGGCTTTTTGCTGAAGAAATTTTCGGACCTACCAAAGATTGGGAATGTTATTGTGGAAAATACAAAAAAATCAGATATAAAGGAATCGTGTGTGACAAATGTGGTGTAGAAGTTACACATTCATTGGTGCGCCGCGAACGTATGGGTCATATTGAGCTTGCAGCTCCTGTTTCTCATATTTGGTTCCTCCGAACTATTCCTTCACGTATTGGTCTTGTACTTGACCTCTCAATCCAGTCACTTGAAAAAGTAATTTACTTTGCGTCTTTTGTTATCACACATGTTGAAGAGGCAGAAAAAGCAGAAACTGTTGAAGCATTGAAAAAAGAATATAAAACAAAGAAAAAGCAGATTGAAACAGAAGCTGCAAAGAAGCTTGAGGGAGCTGAAAAGAGCGTAAAGAAAGAAATGGAAGAAGAACGTGACCGAAAACTTGAATCCCTTGAAGAAGATTTCAAATCAGCTGAGTCTGAATTGAAAGATATTTCAGTCATGAATATTATTTCAGAAGCATATTATCAGGAACTCTCAATCCGCTACGGTCACTTGTTTGAAGCGAGTATCGGAGCTGGAGCAATTCGTGGGCTTCTTGAAAGACTCAATCTCCCAGAGACCATTGTCCGACTTGAAGCAGAAATCCTTAAGAGTAAAGGAGCAAAACGCGAACGATTGATCCGCCGTGTAAAATTATTGAAGAGTCTGAATAAGAATGATATCCGCCCAGAGTGGATGATCATGACTGCGATTCCTGTTATTCCACCAGATTTGCGCCCAATGGTAGCACTCGATGGAGGACGATTTGCAACTTCTGATTTGAATGACCTCTATCGTCGTGTAATCAACCGCAACAACCGTTTGAGACGTTTGGTTGAACTTAATGCACCTGAAGTAATCTGCAGAAATGAAAAACGCATGTTACAGGAAGCGGTCGACGCATTGATCGACAATAGTGCGAGAGCTTCAAAAACAGTCCGCGCATCAACTGGACAGAAACGTCAACTCCGATCACTTGCTGACATTTTGAAAGGAAAACAGGGACGTTTCCGTCAGAACTTGCTTGGAAAACGTGTTGACTACTCAGGACGTT